>JAISHV010000086.1 GCA_031262495.1 Ruminococcus sp. | reverse complement strand
CGACAAAAGGCAAAGCCGCAATCTCAAGTGTTAAAGCCTCAACTTCATCATCGTTGAGCCGCTTATATACTTCAGAGGCGTTTTCAGAGCCTATAGCCGTAACGACTATCGCCGCTCGCTGAACGCGTGTAAGTTGTTTTAATTCAATAGAAGCCATTGTTTTCCCTTGTGTGAAATCTTTTTTCTAAAAGCCCATAAATTATTATGTGTTAAATCTCTGCTAAATGTTAATCAGTCGGCTCATCGCATTACTTTTGAGGCACTTCTTCTTCGTCGTCTTTCATCCAGTTACGCAGGAGAGTCGCGACGATTTCCGGTGAATGTCTGGCAAAATTTGAGATTTCTTTTCTGATGATAATTTCTTTTGTCTCAACGCCGTCATCAATAAGCGACGGGATTTCTATATCAGGCTGGTCGCGGTGCAGATTAAAGAGGGTTTGTTCAATTTCGTCGGGAGCATCTTCATCGAAATTAAATTGCCCCGATTCCAAAACTTTTTTCTCGAAATGAGTTCTGCGGCGTTTTGCCGATACATTTCTGAGAATCATCATCATTGTGAGCAGGATAAGGATTATTGCAAGGAATGCGCCTGCGAATATAAGGTCATCTACCGTCAAGCCTAAGAAGATAGACGGGTCTTCTTCTAACGCATCATCAAGTACATCCTCAATCCTCTGGAAGTTCGCTACGGAAACAACATCCTCGGCTATATCAAGGGTAATTGTACCGGTTTGAGCAACAAGACTGCGGATATTCTCCACATCAATTTCCGAAAGATAATCGGTATAAATCACGACTGCGATTGAGAGACCGTCAATTGTATATCCGTCTTTGACTACCTGACGTTTGATTTGGTCAACTACATACTGACGGTCGGTTGAAGTTTCAGACCACGCGCCGTTCCCCGAAACATCTGCGCCTTCGGGATATTCTTCTGTATTTTGTTCTTCTCCGGCAACGCCGCCTTGTGTAACTGCGTTCCCTGTGGCACTTGATGATGACTCGG
Source organism: Ruminococcus sp. (assembly GCA_031262495.1). GTDB lineage: Bacteria > Bacillota > Clostridia > Oscillospirales > Ruminococcaceae > JAISGY01. The sequence goes on along the minus strand of JAISHV010000086.1, from coordinate 23,978 downwards.
ACTGCGTTACACCGGTGTTGCCGCGTGTATCATCGGGGCTGTAGTTTATTTCTTCACGTGCGTCTGAATCAAAATTCAGCCACATATTTACTGTCGCCGCATAACCCTCTGCGCCGAATGCGGGAGTTAAGAGTGCGTCAATTTTAGCTTTAATGTCGTTTTCAAGTCTTGTTTTATATGCAAAACGCTGCGTTAATTTTTCGATATCGGTTCCTGAGGCATCGCCCATAATAATTTGGGGAATTCCCGCGCTGTCAACAATCTCGATATCTTCATCGGCAAGCCCTGCGGAAGCCGCTTTCACGATATTTTTAATACCTTGAATCTGCTTGTCCGACAATTTATCAACATCCGATTTATGGGTAACATAAACCGAAGCCGTAGGTCTTTGCCTCAGCGTTGTAATAACCGTGTTCTGCTGCGGAGGTACTGTCAGCGTAACTGTAGCCGCCGTCAAACAGTCAAGAGAAGATACAATCTTACTCATACGGTTTTCTTTGGCAATAATCAGATACTGCTGTTTTTCACTCTCTGTCGTGAACATATCAATGTTATTTATGTAGTCGTCATATGGTATGGTATCCTGCGGATAGCCCTCTTGGGCAAGCTGCATGGCAATTGTGTTTTCGGTGCCCGATAAAACGTAAATATTACCGTCAGTACGAAGCTCAACATCATAGCCCATACCTTGTATAGCTGTGGCAACGCCTGAAGCGGCATCTGATGTCAGCCCCTCATAGAGCATAACATATGATGATCTGTTCAGTAGTGCAACGGTTATTATTACGACGGCTAAAATCCCTAAGGTTGAAATTATTAAGGCAATTTTTTTGCCCGGAGCTAATTTCGCCCAAAATTCTTTTATCGCGCCGAACACCTTTGAAAGCTGTTCTCTCATTTGTTTCTCCGAAAAAATCGGAATCCCCCGGGTATTTTTTTAGTCTGCTGTAAAACTTACATCTGTGTTTGAATAATTTGGTTATAAGCCTGAACTGTAGCATTTTTCACGGCGACAAAGGTTTCAACCGCGATTGTAGCCTTGGTCATATTGTTATAAATCGTGGAGAGGTCGTCTATTTCGCCGTTAATAAGCCCTACAGAATCAAGCTGTAACTGTGTTTGGGTATCTTCATATTCATTATAGATTTGTGAAAATATATCCGAAAAAGCGGATGTTTCATCCGTGTTATTCTGTTGCTGCTGCTCGCCGAACATAGACGGCAGATTCTGTATTTGAGGTATTCCAGTGGTTATGGGGTTTATAAACATTTTTTATTACCGTTATATGTATTTATTAAATATAATTTATCTCTAATTTGGTCTTCTGAATGTCGCGTTTGAATGTCGGATGAATGTTATTGCTTCGATGTCGTATGAATGTCGCTATGAATGTCTGTGAATGTCCGTTTGAATGTCTTGCAGGGGATGAGGGGAGAGGGGGCGGCTATATATCGTGGCAGGCGAGACGCCGCCCCCTCTCACCTACACCCCCTGCTCCCCCTACCCCTCTCCCCCCGTAGGAGTGAAAACCTATTCTGTAGGGGCGAACTTCGTTCGCCCGTTACCTCACAAACCCGTCTGTGCACGGGCGAACACAGTTCGCCCCTACAAAAACCACCTATTCGCATTTATGCGATTATGGCTGAAATCCGTGATATTCATAATCTAACCTCTCACCTCTAACGTCTAACCTCTATGTTTATTTCCCTGTTAGGGACATTGCTTTTGTATACATACCTCTAATCGCCTGTAATGCGGCGTTGTTGGCTTCGTAGGCTTGTTGGGCGGCTATCAGGTCGATTTGTTCTTTTGTGTTATCTACATTCGATTGGTAGATATACCCTTTTTCATCAGCGGCAGGATTTGACGGGTCGTAAACCGGCGTAAAAGGTGTCTCGTCTTTAACGACTTTAACCGCTTGTACACCGTCGCCTCGGGCAGTAACACTCGGTCCGTGACTTAGATAATATGTACCGCGCCTGTGGTAACTCTTATTACCGCTGACTTCGCCCAAAACCTGTCTGAATGAGCGTTTTTCTTCGATTACCAAAAGCTGACGCGCATATGGGTCCTCCCCCACGGCGTTATTATATGTACCTTGATTGGCTATATTTTGTGCTATTATATCGGCGCGCAGACGTTGAGTCTTCAGAGCCGATTCGGCTATACCGAGAGATGATAAAAATGCCATAATTCACCTGCTACGACCGTGTTAAGGCGGTGCGAATTTGTTTATATCGCTCATTCATCATATCAATGAGTGCGGCATATTGATACTGAACGTCTGCTAAGGCAATACGTTCTTTTTCGAGGTCAACGTTATTGCCGTTTAAAGTCATTCGCGTGTCGGTGTCGATATCGGTTTGGACGTTAACATAAGGGTTATAGGTTCTCTCGCCTTTTTTCATCTCTTCGGCGAGGGCAAGCCCGAAATTCACCGTTCGGGCGTTGTAATTCGGGGTCTCAATATTTGCGATATTATTGGAAATTACGGTTTGTTTATACCACGCGGCGGCTGTAGCTTGTTCCGCTAAGTTTTGGATACTGTTATCAAATATAGCCAAAATGAACCTCCAAAAAGGTTTTCAAAATGAAATAATTAGCAAATTTTACACTGATAAATCCGATTGGAACACTTACCTACAATAAGTTTAGTTTATCATATCTTATTATACAACATTTTTTTTGAATTTGCAAGCAATTTTTTATATAAATTCAAAAAAACTTTCAGCAATATTTAGAAAGTACTGCATTTTTTTGAAATAATCACTTAAGTTTGGGCAAGAACGGCTTTTCAATAAAGCGTTTAATCCGAAACGGCAATGATTTTTCGGGTTCTTTCGGGAAAACAAATATGGATTTTATACCGTATAAATTTGCGCCTAAAATATCTGTAAATATTTGGTCTCCGACAGCAGCTGTAGTTTTTTTATTGAGATGAAATTTCTTTACCGCTTCCATATATCCCTTCGGCAGGGGCTTCGCGGCACTTGAGATGTATTTCAGATGCAGTTTTTCGGCAAAAGGTTTAATGCGTTCGTCTTCTGAATTTGAAACGATGATTAATCTAATCCCCGCTTTTTTCATAAGCGAAATCCATTCCGGCACGCGTTTAAACGGCGTTTGAGAGCGATGTACCGACAATGTATTATCCGCATCAAGCAAAAGGGTATTTATCCCGTGTTTTCTCAAGAATTCGATAGTAATATCCCACACGGACTCAAATACAGCAGTTGGTTTAAACAAGATAGGATCCCCTTGACTCTTTAAAACGCTTATATAGATGACGGCTTTTTTATTTTTTGATTTCAGAAATTTCGGTGTAATATCCCACGCGGACTCAAATATGACAGAAGGTTTAAACAAAATAGTATTCCCTCGATTTCTTAAAACGCATATTCGGTGTTAGTTACAACAAATTATTGTATAAGCATATTGTACAACAAATTATTAAATAAATAAACAAGTTTTTGTGAATTTTTTAAATTGAAAGAACACGACATTCATTAGGAACGTCGTGTTCAATACAGAGGTAAGATGTCAGCACCGCGCATTGCCGCTTTCTGACCTCTCACCTCTGATTTCTGATTTCTGTTTTAGCCCTTGACAGCACCCAGCGTTACGCCGCGGATGATGAATTTTGATAGGAAGAGGTAAACAATTACAACCGGCAGAATTGCAAGCGCCATGTACATATACGCCTTGCCTTGGTCGTCGTCTGACGGGCTGGCATTACGCACGAGGGCGATTAAAACCGGGAGTGTTTGTTTATTTTTGTCTGTTAAAATGAGCTGAGGCATGAAGTAGTTGTTCCAGTTGCCGACGAATGTAAATATCGCCTGTACTGCGAATGCCGGCTGTAAAATCGGCGTTATGATAGTGTTGAAGATGCGCAGTTCGTTACAGCCGTCTATTCGGGCGGCTTCTACGATTTCAATCGGCAGTGAAGCTTCCATATATTGCTTCATGAAGAACATGATAGCCGGTGCGGCAATGGACGGGATGATAAGAGGCCAGAATGTATCGTCAAGGTTCCACGCATAAACCATATCGAGGAAACCGAGAGCCGATACCTGTGTGGGCACCATCATTACCATCAGTATAAATGTGTATACGCCTCTTTTGATTTTGAAATCATAAACGTGTACGCCGTACGCCGTGAAAGCGGAGAAATATACACACAGTAAAGTTGCGGAGAATGATACTATAGCCGAGTTAATCATACCTTTGTACAGCGGGAACTGTACATAGTCCATAACGTTTTTAAAGTTATAGCCGAAATATTTACTAGGGAGAAGCGAGAAACCCTGTTGGATTTCTACGTGGCTTCGGGTTGTATAAACAATGAGGAATAAGAAGGGGAATAAGCAAAGGCAAGCAAGGAAAATCAATACGATATAGGATACAACACGTCTGATGTGAAGTGAAACATCGCTTTCTCTTATTACTTCGGGTTGTGTACTCATAACAGTTTAGCCCCCTTCGATTTTTTCCTTCTCTTTCGTTCTTCGGCAACGTCCTTGTCACGCATGAGATAGAATACCATCATGGAGAGTCCGCCGCCTATGATAAAGAGTACAATAGAGAGCGCGCCGCCCCTGCCATAATTTCGAGTTCCCTGCATTTGCTGATTGAGGAACATTATAAGCGTTCGAGAGGTAGCATTTACGCCGCCCGACCCGTTCTGGAACAGGACATTCGGAATATCGAACATTTGCAGACCGCCGATTAAAGACGTTACAAGTACGAACAGGAGGATAGGTCTGATTAAAGGCATTGTTATGCGCCAGAAAATTTGTGTAGCATTTGCGCCGTCAATAGCGGACGCTTCATAAAGCGTCGGGTCAATACCGTGAATCGCCGCCATGAGCATGATTGTAGTATTACCGAACCACATCAGGAAGTTGATGCCGGCTATGATAATACGCGCCGCCGGGATTGATGCAAAGAATCTAAAGCCTACTTCACCGGTCGCTATTTGAATCTGGAAATTATCAGCCCCTTGAGCTGCTGCCATAATCTGGTTTATAGGACCTGTATCAGCAAAGAGAGACGAAAAGAGGAATGATATAGCCGCTGCCATGATTACGTTCGGCAGATAGATTACTACTTTGAAAAAGCCTGTTGCTTTGAGTCTCAGACGTAAGTCCGTAAACCACGAAGCAAGGAGCAGCGAAACAATAATCTGCGGGATAAAGCCGATAATCCAAATGATAAAGGTATTTCCGGCGTATTTTCCTACTTCAATTACGCCATTCGGGTTCGGCGTAAAGATATCAATAAAGTTTTGGAGCCCTACAAACGTAGTCGGACCCATATCTTGACCGAATTTTACGAGTTTTTTGAAAAAAGAAAAATAGAACGTGCTTGCTAACGGATAAAAACTGGCGAGAGCATAAACTATGAAAAACGGAGCTATGAAGAAATATCCCCATTTTGAATAGCTTACTGTTCTCCTTCTTAATGTTGCCATTTAATCACCTTCGAACACATCGGAGATTGGAAAACCAAAGAAAAGATTTAATCTCTGTTTCCCTTATTATAGGTTTAAAATATGCCGAATAATAGAAATTATTCACGCGATAAAAAATTTGCCCGCCGCAGTCACAGTGATAAAAACCGAACCTTGGATGAACAAGAAAACGCAAAAGATGGGGTTGTCCGCAATACTTGCCGCAATAAAAACGTTTTTGCTGCAAACTATATACCATTTCGTTTACTATCAAATACAGAATTTACGCAATCTTGTACTAAATATAATAAACAAAAGAGGTCACAATTATGCAATATGCTGAATGAAAAGTTATGAAAATTTGCGGAACGGGAGTTACCCGCTCCGCAAAACAATCATTATTTAGGTTTTGTAAAACTTAACCCTGTGTAAGTTCAGGATATCTTGTAAGAGCTTCGGAATAGAAGTTGTTGAGAGCTTCATCGTAGCTTACAGTACCTTCAAAGTAGCCGAGCATTGTGTTCTGGAATGTTTCAGCAAGCTGACCGTACGGGCTCAGAGTCTTTGAAACGTCGATTTTTTCAGCTAAAGGAGCAAGGATCTGGAACTGGTTCTGACCGCCGAAGAATACGGACTGGAAGTCGGAAGCAGCAACTTCTTGCATACCTGCGATATTGTTAGCATAATCTTCTACGCCGTTTGTAGTAGCGAGTTTCTTAGCAACTTCTTTGTCTGCGCAGAGTTTGAGCATGATATCTTTGATGATTTCGCCGTTATCTGTGCCTGTAGCTGCTGCGAGCCATGTGCCGCCCCAGTATGAAGGAGCCGGACCTGCAACGATACCCCAGTCGCCTACTGAACCGTTGCCTGCAACTGCGCCAGCATCCGGGTCATCCATTGCGTTCGGGAGCATTGTGAAGTTGAAGAGCCAAGCCGGACCTGCATAGCAGAATACTTTACCGTCTTTTTTGTAGCCGGCTGTTGAAGCGCCTGACCACATACCGTCGGATTTAAGGTTCCAGCCGTTATCAGCAAATGTCTTGGTCTGTTCAGCCCATTGTTTCCACTCGTCGGGAACGGAGATTACGCCGTCAACAACGATAGCTTTTTGAGCGTTGTTCGAGAACTGACGGAATGAAGAACCATAAGCGGATTCCATTGCGTAGCCCTTTTCGCCCATCTTAGCAGCTGTTTCAGCATATTTTGTCCAGTCAGCAACAGCAGCCTGAACTGTATCAAGATCATCAGAACCGAGAACATCAGTAGCGATCGAACGTCTGTAGATCAAACCACAGGGGTTAGCCTGCCAAGAAACAGCCTTGATAAGACCATTATCATCGGTAGCGATCTGCTGTGTATATTTGTATTGACCTGCGAAATCAGCGTCTGTAAGGCCGAGTGAGCCGATATCCATTGTGAAATCTGTGTTAACATACTTGAGAGCGTAGTCTGCTTCAAAAGCAAACATATCAGCTCTTTCATCAGCGGCTTTGTCAGCGTTGCCCGGGAGAACTTGGTCAAGTTTATCCTGATAAGCGAGGCCTTCGTTCGGGGTTTTGAGGAAGTTGATTGTGATATCATCTTTCTTAGCAACGCCGTCTACAACGGGAGCTTCGCCGTCTGTGAGATAGAACTGTTCAAGTCTTTGTTCAACTTCATCGTTCCATACATAAATGTTTAATACTTTGCCTTGTTCAACTGTGAGAGCTTCGCCTGTAGGAGCGGCTGTTGTAGGTGTTGCGCCGGGTTCTGTAGCAGCGGTTGTACCGTCTTCTTTTTCTGCTGTGTCACAAGCTGCAAGTGTTGAAGCTGTTAAAATTAAAGCTGCAACAAGTGCTACGGACTTCTTAAAATTCTTCATTTGGATAAAATCCTCCTTAAATTTATTATAATTTAACATTATAATAACACATAACGTAACTTTTGTCAAGCCTTTATTGAAATTTTTTTGCGTCAAGCGGAATTTCCGGCGAAACTCTATAAAAGTGTGCAATTTCCTCACTAAAAGTTAACACTCATACAAAAGTTTAACGGAAGCACCCTCGACAAGATACCCTTCAATGAAAGTCGGTTCCGAAATTTTCCCGTCTGCGATAACTTTCAGGAGCTTCTTTGCAGCCTCTTTCCCCAAAGCCGAAGCGTCCTGCCTGTAGGTAGTCAGTTTCGGATTAAGTACATCGGCTGTCGGTATGCCGTCATACCCCATAACAGATACATCGGCGGGTACCGAAAGTCCCCTTTTGCTTATCGCATTCAAACCGCCTATCGCCGCGAAATCGTCCGTCATGATGATACACGTGGGCGGCTCGGGCAATGAAAGCAATTTATCGGTCAAAATCTCGGCGGCTTCCGTATCAAGATACCGCCCCTGAACCAAGAAACCCGGCTCAGGATCTATATTCAGGCTTTTAAGAGTCTCGGTAAAACTCCTGACGCGTTCGGCTGTTACAGCCGCCGTGTCGCCGTAAATATACGCAATTTTTCTGTGTCCGCGTGAATAAGCATATTGAATAAGCTCACGCATACCTCTATTGTTGTCAGAAAACACTGCGGGCTTTCCCGCATATTCATAGTCAAGCGACACTACAGGTAAATCACTCTTAAAGAGTTCTGTCACCTGTTCGTCGGTAAAATCATCGGCACAGCAGATAAACAGTCCATCAAACCCTCTGCATTTACAATGCTCAAGATAAGTCAGATGCTGACTGCCGAAACGGCTGCCGATAAAGGTTACGTCATATCCTTTTGATTCGGCGAAGGATTTAAAACTGTTTAAAACCTGTGAGAAATATGAGTGAGTGAGACCGCTTCCGGCTCTCTCGGCGAACAGAACGCCTAAGTTATATGTACAATTGGTTTTCAGTGCGCGCGCCCACGAGTTCGGGGTATATCCGAGAGCACGGGCGGTTTCGGATATGCGGCGTTTGGTTTTTTCGGCAACGTCGTCGTGCCCGTTTAGGGCTTTTGAGACTGTCGCTATAGAAACTTTACATTCTTCGGCTATATCTTTAATTGTTGCCATTTTTACACATACTTTGCTGACAGCAAGGTACGGCTGCCGTTAAATTAACTGAAACGTTTATTTGGGAAATTTTTGTTTAATCGAAGATGCAGTATATTAATACTTTCTGAGAAAATCATTTTTGGTGTAAGTTATAAAACCCTTGTGTTTGAAGAATCTCTTCAAATAATCATCCCATTTGTACAATCTATTAATCTTCCGTAATTAAATATACAACTTTTTGTTTGTTATGTCAATGTGTTTTTTAAAAAATAGTGAAAATGTACAAAAATTATTTGTTTGTTTTATGAAAATTTGATAGAAAATTTTCTTTTATTATGTCGAATCTGTTAACCGCATTCATATAAATTATAAACTCCGTCAAGGTTTGTCAACAAAACCTACTTTTCTGTATGCTTTTGAAAGGGTTTTGCCTGAAATTTTCATCGCCTTTTTTAAGCCTTCTGTATAGCAATTTTTCAAATAATCCCTGTCTTTTATAAAACTGTTGTATTTATCCTGTATAGGTTTAAGGCAATCTGCTACAGTTTCGCCGACGGCTGATTTAAAATCACCGTAACCGTGTCCGCTGAAAGTTTTCTCAATTTCATCAAAACTTTTACCGGTACAAGCCGAAAAAATCGTCATGAGGTTTGAGATACCGGGCTTTTTCTCGGCATCAAAGCGGACTTCTGTTTCGGAGTCGGTGACAGCGCGTTTGAATTTGTTGATAATGCTGTTGCGGTCGTCTAAGATATAGACGGAGGCGTTCGGGTTGTCGTCGGATTTAGACATTTTCTTAGTCGGGTCTTGAAGCGACATAATTTTAGCACCCGTTTCGCCGATATACGGCTCGGGGACGGTGAAGAAATCGCCGTAGCGGAAATTGAAGCGTTCGGCGACGTTGCGCGCAAGCTCCAAGTGCTGTTTTTGGTCAATGCCGATAGGCACAAGGTCTGCCTGATACAGGAGAATATCCCCCGCCATCAAAACAGGGTAAGTAAACAAACCGGCGTTTATATCGTCGGGGTGTTTTTCCGATTTGTCTTTAAACTGTGTCATACGCGAGAGTTCGCCGAATTGGGTGTTACAGGAAAGAATCCAGTTCATTTCGGCGTGGTGGGGGTTATGGCTTTGGATAAAGAGGGCGGATTTTTCGGGGTCAATCCCGCACGCCATCGTAAGCGCGTAGGATTTCAGCGTCTGTTCGCGGAGTTTCGCTGCATCTTGGCGTACGGTAATCGCGTGCATATCCACAATTGAATAGACACAGTCAAAGCTATCCTGCAAAGCTCCCCAATTTTTTATAGCACCTAAGAAGTTGCCTAAAGTGAATACAGCAGTGGGCTGAATACCCGAGAAGATTGTTTTTTTGGTTTCCATTTTAATTACCTTATAAATTCCCGCGATACGTCCCCCAAAATCTTACATCCCTTGATAATCTGTTCATCGCGCGGGGTGGAGAAATTCAGGCGGAAAGACTGTGTCGGAAGCGTTTCACTCGTCATAAATGCTACCCCGGGCACAACCGCGACTTTTTTTTCTACAGCGGCTTTGCAGAAGCCTTTCATGTCAACGCCGTCCGGGAGCGTTCCCCATAGGAATAAACCGCCCTCGGGGTGAGTGAATTTCACACTGTCGGGTACATTTTTTTCAAGTTCTTCAATCATTAAGGAACATTTTTTACGGTAAATTTCGCGTATCTTTTTAAGATGTCCCTCAAAATCATAATTATTAACAAATTCGTCGCAAATCATCTGCGCGAAAATATTGGTGTGAACGTCCGAAACCTGTTTACAAACGGTAATTTTTGAAATAACTTCTTTCGGCGCGCATACATATCCCACACGTAAACCGGGGGCAATTACCTTTGAAAAACTGCCCGCGTAAATTACATTTTCGCCGTCATCAAAAGACTTTACAGAGGGTATAGTTTCGCCTGAAAAACGAATATCGCCGTATGGATTATCTTCCAAAATCATGCAATCAAAACGCTTCGCCAAATCTAAGATTTTGCGGCGTTTTTCTTCTGATGTACAAATTCCTGTAGGATTTTGAAAATTAGGGATAACATAGATAAGTTTAGGAGAATTAGCAGACTTGAGCGTATCTTTGAGTTTTTCGATGTCCATACCGTCGTCTAAAAGCGGCACGCCGACGAGGTTTACGTTATACGACTTAAACGACGTGAGACAGCCTGTGAATGAGGGTGCTTCGCAAATGAGCGTGTCATGCTCATTAAGCATAACCTTACACGACAGTTCAGCCGCCTGTTGACCGCCCGACGTAATAATCAAGTCGTCTTTTTCGGGGTTCATTACACCTTGCGCAATGAGCCGCTTTTTGAGTGTCTCGCGCAGTTTCGGATAGCCCTCCGAAATACTGTACTGCAAAGCCGCAATTGGATTTTCTGTCATGATTTTACGCGAAATCTCGGCTATCTGTTCTGACGGGAACGCCTCCGGCGCGGGATTCCCCGCCGCAAATGAGATTACATCAGGGAGTGCCGTAAATTTAAGTATCTCTCTTATCGCCGATGCCTGAAGCCCGGTGACTTTATCGGAAAATTTATAGTTCATTTTTTCTTGCGAAACCCTTTCTGTAGAAAGGGTTTCCTTGCAGATTTTTCTGCGCCCTTCCCAAAGACTTTTATATTAACTTTAAAATTATAACATATTTTATGTTATATTTCAAGCACATTTTGAAATTTTAAAAGAAGAATAATTTTTTCACAACAACAAACACTACTTAAGCATAAAAAATGCAAAAAACGAATGGAGCTTATTATCATGAATAACAAATGTATCCTTTGTGATGTAAATAACTGTCAGTATCACTCAAACGAAAACTATTGCACATTAAGCGTAGTTCAGATAGGCACTCACGAGAGCGACCCTAAACAATGCGAATGTGTTGACTGCGAAAGCTTTGTTAAAGCAATATAGAAGTTAGATGATAGAAGTTAGAGGTTAGATTTACGAGTCTAACCTCTTTCGCCTATGTTTTACATTAATTGAAATCTTTCCTTTATGTTCCCGTGGTCATCTACTTCTTCTAAGAACATTTCGGCGGGTCTTACCCAGATTGAGCCGTCGTCTAATTTCACATAAATTACCTGTTCGGAGGCATCTTCGTGGTCTTTCGCTAACATCAATACCGTGTATGTGCCGCCCTTGAAATGTTTGTAGGTGCCGCCGACTTTTACCGTTCTGCCTTCTTTTTTTCCGATTGGGGTAACTCCGCCCTTTGAAATTGATTTGTTTTCCGATACTCTTGCCTGTATGGTAAATTCTTGTGCCGCTTCTGCTTTAGTTTCAGCTATTGTCTCTGGGATTATCTCTTCTTTTATATTTTCGGCAATTTCGGTATTTTCTGTTTTTTCTTCAATAATTGTATCGCCGAAAATGTCATTATAAATATGCTGTTCAACTAAAATCATTGATGTTTCGGGTTTCAGAGTAACTTTTACCTCGCCGTCAAACGTCTTAAAACGTTCGCCCGTCAGGCAATCTACCCAAAATTCGGTAGTTGAAGGTATACCGAAAGTATAATCTTTGTCATCAATATTGAATGCGCAGTACGCTGTCTTGTTGTCTAATACACGTTTATATACTAAGGTTTTGTTATTTAAAAAGAATCTTTCGTATTGCCCGTATTGCAGTATATCTAAATTCTTGCGAATTTCCCCTAATTTTGAAATGTGCAGGGCTAAAGCGCCATCATGTTCGGCATTTTTCAGAACATCAAAACTCGGACGAAGCGGCGCATCCGCCTCCGCTCCTTGCCCTTTTGCGCCCGTAATACCCCATTCAGAACCGTAATAGACTGCCGGGACACCGTACATCGTATAAATCATTGTATAGCACAACGGTGCATCTGATTTGTTTTTAAGGAGGCTCGTCAGGCGGTTTACGTCGTGGTTATCGGCGAAATTATACATATAAATGTTTCTGTATTGATTCTTTTGTTGTTCTAAACTGGATGAAATTTCAAAATAATTCTTGTCGTTGTGAGATGAATAGATACCCTTTTGGCACTGATAATTCGTCACGCAATCAAACATCTCCGCATTTGCCCAACGCGAATAATCCCCGTGGATAATCTCGCCCATAAGCCAAAAATCATCGCGCAGTGATTTTGTGTAATTATGACAAGCCTTAATGAAATCAAAGGACAGGCAATCAGCGGCATCAAAGCGCAATCCGTCAATGCCCCACTCATCAATCCACATCTTCACAGCACCGAAAATATGGTTTACTACATCGCCGTTCCACAGGTTCAGTTTAACTAATTCATAGTGGTTTTGCCACGCTTCGTATGAGAAATTATCACCCATCGGCGAACGCTCGCCGAAATTCACGCCCGCAAACCATTCTTTATAGTAGCTCCCGCTGCCGTTTTTCTGTAAATCAGCAAAAGCATAGTGGTCACGCCCGACGTGGTTAAAAACGCCGTCTAAAATAACACGGATGCCGTTTTCGTGAAGTTTCTCGCACACTCTTTTGAAATCATCATTCGTACCGAGTCTGCCGTCAATTTTATAAAAATCAACCGTATCATAGCCGTGCTTCACGGACTCAAATACAGGATTAAACAAAACTGCATTAAAATTCATATTTTTAAGGTGGGGTATCAGGTCAATGATTTTTAAAATACGCCCCGGCGCGGTATTGCCATCAAAATCAGCGCGGAAAGTTTCACACCCGCAGAATCCGAGGGGGTAAATTTGGTAAATGTTTGTATTGTTAATCCACATGATTTTCTCCTTGCCGGCGGGCGGCTGACGTAAACGGTGTGCTGTTGTCTGTAATACTTTGTAAAATCTAAAATTTTACTTTTGTGAATGTCCGTCTACGATGTCAGAATGAATGTCGTGAATGTCACGTTTGCATGAACTTGTCAGGGGCAAGAGGGAGAGGGGGCGGCTATTCGAGGTGGCAGGCAGTGCCTTGTAGCGTTGCTACGCCGCCCCCTCTCCCTCTCACCCCCGACACCCCCCTCTCCCTCTCCCCCTGCGGAGTTGCCAAGCTGCGCGATTTAGTCTTACTCACCCGTTTTGTATATTCACTTCAAGCAGTTTCTTAGCTCGTCCGCGATTAGTAATTTTTAATTTTAGGCTATATCGAAAAATTCTAATTCTGTCCTCTGTCTTCTGACATCTGACATCTGTGTTTATACTTGATACTTAACTTCAAAATCAGTCGCCAGCTTGTTAATGTCAATCTCTCCGCCGTTTTGTGTAAGGTTTTCGCGCTTGCTTGCACCTGAATTTTTTACATATGCTGAGATATTGCTGCAATGCCCTGCAATACGCTGAATACTTACTAATATATCCAAATACACAACGCCTGATTCAACATTACATTCGCCTTGTTTGAGGCGTTCAATATGACGCGCTTTCAGTGTATCATGAAGTTTATTTATCGTGATTTCAAGCGGACCTGTGATTGAGGCGGCGAATGTATCACCGCGCTCTGCGGCTTTTGTGGTTGTATTTAAGATTTCAGCCGCCGCATTAAAGAGGACTTCGATTTCTTTTTTTGCCGCCTCAGAGAATGAAAGCGATTTCTCATTCAATTTCTCCGCATTTTCTAAAATATCTTGGACATAATCGGCAATTCTTGAAAATTCATTCGTCATATACATCAAAGTCGTAACACGGCGGTTTTCAAATTCCGTCAGTTCTGCCTGAGTAATCCGAACAAGATAATTATTGAGCAAATCCTCTGTTTTAAAGACAATTTGGACGTTCTTTCGGATTTCGGCTGCCTTTTCGGTTTTAAAACCGCCGAAACTCTCACGTGCCTTTTCAAAGCTACCAAGTGCAACTCTTCCCATATCAGCTACAGTATGTTGGGATTGTCCTATTGCCAAAGACGGGGATTTTAAGAGTCTTTCGTCTAAAGCGACAGCGATTTCGTCAGGCGTGTCTGTGACTTTGGGAGTTCTTATTACTGATGTAGCTATCCGCTCCAAAATCCCGGCGAAAGGCAAGAATATTATAGTATTTGTAATATTAAAGAGTGTATGGAAATTCGCTATCCCGCCCATATCTATAGTATCATCCCAAAACGGGAATCCGATAAACGACTGAATGAGATAACACCCCGCAAGCCACAGCGTTGTACCTAAGACGTTGAATAAAAGGTGGACGGCGGCGGCGCGTTTGGCATTTGTGGATGTGCCTATCGCGGAGAGAATTGAGGTTATACAAGTGCCGATATTCTGTCCCATAATTATCGGGAAAGCGGCGGCATAGGTAACCGCACCTGATGTTGAAATCGCCTGTAATATCCCGACTGATGCCGATGAGGACTGAATTATCGCCGTAATAATTGTCCCGGCTAAAACGCCTAAAATGGGGTTTGTGAGCGTCATGAAGATTTCTTTAAACGCCGGGAGTTCCGCAAGCGGCTTAACAGCGGCGGTCATTGCTTCCATACCCGTAAAGAGAACGCCTAAGCCTAAGAAAATTTCGCCGATATTCTTTTTGGCGACCGTTTTACTCGCCATATAGATAATCATACCGATAATGAGAATAATCGGTATTAAATTACTGAGTTTAAGAAAATCCATTGCGCCCGATGCTGTGCCTGTGGTATCGAGTTCAGCAAGGCGCAAAATCTGCCCTGTGACGGTTGTACCGATATTCGCGCCCATTATAATACCGATAGCCGAACGGAGTTTGAGCATACCCGCATTAACAAGCCCGACGACGATAACGGTTGTAGCAGAGGAACTCTGGATTACCGCCGTAACCACAACCCCCAAAACAACCCCTGCGAAGATATTTTTTGTCATGTTGTCGAGGATATGTTCAAGCCGGCTGCCCGATGCCTTTTCGAGAGCAGTGCCCATTGTATTCATGCCGTAGATAAAAAGCGCAAGCCCTCCTACGGCGGCTAAAATCGTGAATAACATATTCATAATTAAATTAGAGTTTCCCCTTAAAATTTCACTAAATAAATTATATACACCTCTATTGTAACACATTTTAAGGAAAGAGTTGTTAACATACCGTGAATAATCAGAAATATTGATTATTAATTTCATTTTATTATTTACAATTTATCCATATCTTTTGATAAATTTTATGTTAAAATAATAAACGTAAATTCAGTGTTTTGTTAATCTTTAAGGAGAGTTTCTTAGTGAAGAAGTTAAAATTTATTGTATGTTCGTTACTGATCATTTCGCTTGCGGCTTGCTCTGCGCCAGCGGATGTTGATGCCGACGTTCGGCGGGATAACACGTCAGCAGAAGATGCTGTCACAGAGAGTAATGAAGAAACCTACGGCGATACAGAGTATGACTACGAAGACTATGAAAACTATGACGAATATGAAGAATATGATGAATATATTGATGAATATGTTGATTATGAAGAAGAGAGCGAATTCGCCCTTTATGAAGCGGACAGTTATGACCCTGCCGAACAAAAAGAAAATATCATCCCCTTTAAAATATTAACCGGCAATTACAGCGGTTCAAACCACAAAGAACTCGGCGATATGAATTATTGGGTTTATTTGACGGACGATAATAAACTCTATTCCGGCTCATCTCCCTATGAAGACCATTATGTAGATTCGCCTGTGCTTTTAGCCGAAGATGTTCGCTATTTAGATTCAGCATATTTTGATTCATATTTATATTATATTAAAAACGATAACAGCGTTTGGGCATTCGGCACAAACGCCGAAGAAGAGTTGGGTCCGAAGATTGAAGGTACTGATGCAAACGGCGAAACCGTTCTGCTTGACTATTACCCGCCCGAAAACGCAATCAAAATTTTTGATAATGCGGCAAATGTTGTTTTAAGCGACGATGCGCCGAACGGTATCGCCGGTATAATTTCAACCGACAAGGTTTATTACGCACACACAGAAGAATTTGAGTTCACAAAAACACCGCTTGAAAACGTAGTCCAAGTGGACGGCACAAACAGCAGAGTTTTATTCGCTACAGGCGATTTGTGTTCTTTTTACAGCAACACCTTGGAAATAAGCGAATACAATATTTTAGCAAAAAATATCGCAGAGTATTTCTTCGGGACCTACACGAGTTGTTACGCTAAAACTATTGATGATAAGCTTATTACAATAACTGATGTAGGGCATGATATTACTCTTTGGACCGAAGATGTAAAAGATTTACTCTTTGATGCTTCGTTTGAACGGCTTGAATATTACGATCACCACTTTGTTATAAAAAATGACGGCTCGTTCTGGGGTATGGGCGGTAACTCCATAGGACAGCTCGGCGACGGAACCTTTGAAGAAAGAGACGAGTTTATTAAAATCGCCGATGATGTGATTTACGGTATTCAATTCGCATATATTACTTCTGACGGGACGCTTTACAGATGGTCGGAATCCGACCCTACACCCACACCGTTCCCTGACGTGAAATTCAAATATTTAGCGTATGATTATTATGACTATCCGATTCTGATTGATACAGAAGGCTCTTTATGGGGGATGTACACTGATGACGGCAAAGTCTATAAAAAAGAAGCTCAGCCCGGAGTACCCTATACAAATCTCATTATCCCCGGCGAAGTGATTCTTTAAGTATTTTAATACTAAAATGCATTTAATGAATTGATTGAATTTGTTTTGAAACAACGGGCGACCGAGGGCGGTCGCCCCTACATTTTAATGTTCCGTAGTACCTTGTAAAATCTAAAACTTTACATTTGTGAATGTCGCGTTTGAATGTCGGATGAATGTCAGAATGAATGTTGTATGAATGTCGTGAATGTCCGTTTGCATGAACTTGTCAGGGGTAAGAGGGAGAGGGGGCGGCTATTTATCGTGGCAGGCGTAACGCCGCCCCCTCTCCCTCTCACCCCCGACACCCCCCTCTCCCTCTCCCCCTGCGGGGTTACCAAGCTGCTTAATTTAGTCTTACTCACCCGTTCAGTATATTCACTTCAAGCAACATACAAGAAAAAATATTCAATGAGTTCATAAGTGTAAAGTTTTAGTTGGTACTTGGTAGTAGGGGCGGGCGCCCCCGCCCGCCCGCACATCATTTCATTTTTTATTGCATAAGTATAGCAGTGCCGCGCTGTCCTTTATGGAGAGTGCGGCATTTATTGTTTAATGTTTTATTTTTCAAGTTTCATATTTTTCAAGTTTTAATTTTTTTATTTGACAAAATCAAAAAAATGTGTTATACTATATATTGAGTAATTTTTTTGTTTATTTTAGGTTACCAACATGAATTCATATATCGGCGCACAATGCATGGTCTGCGAAAACATTTTTAAAGAGGGCGATGATGTAGTTTTCTGCCCGGATTGCGGGACGCCATTCCACCGCAGTTGTTTTAAGTCTGTCGGGCACTGCATTAACGAAACCCTCCATGCCTCAGGCGAGGAATGGACTCCTCCGAAAGACATCGGCGAAACCCGTGATACTGATACCGAAGAAAACGAAGATACCCTCTGTAAACGCTGCGGGAAACAGAATTTGCCGAGTGCTTATTTCTGTTCTGCCTGCGGATTTCCGCTTCAGCATTTGGTTGATACCGAGCATCCGGGTGTTACACCGCCGTCAGATGCCTTTAAAGGGCAAAAATGGGGGGGTTATATTCCGGCTGAAAATCCCGACGAATACCACGATAATCTGACCCTCCACCCTCAGCTTGTTAATTTCTCAGACCCGCTCTGCGGATTTTCTCCCGATGAGGAATACGACGAGGGCGTGACACTGGGCGAAATCGCAGAATATGTCGATACTAATACACATTACTATTTGCCGATTTTTAAGAATATTAAAACCTACGGTACAGGCTTTGCGTGGAATTTTATCGCTCTGCTCTTCCCGGAACTCTACTTTGCTTATCGGAAAATGCCCCTTTATGCTTTAGTAGCATTGTTTTTAAGATTTGCGCTGATATTCCCGGAAGTAATACGTGCCTTGTCGCTGACACAGCTTTCGGGTGCTGTCATTGAGTGGGCACAGGGATTTAATACCCAAAGTACGGCATTTGTAATGCTTTTGACGTTGTTTCAGATAGCAAATTTTGTAAGAATGTTTTTCTTTGCCTCAAATGCAAATAAAATGTATTATAAAAAAGTAATCAACAGTGTACTGTTCTGGCGCGAGTTATACACACACCGAGAGGAATTCCCCGACGTAATAGCCGCCGAACAGCCCATAGGCGAGGTACTCCGCAAACACGGCGGAACATCCCCTTTTTGGCTTATAGTTTTTATACTGCTGCTTTGTCTGCCGATAGGGATTTTGATGATGCAATTATCGACGTATACACCAATATAGAAGTTAGAGGTTAGATGTAAGAGATTAGATGATGAACGCCGCGTTTATCAGTAACCCGTACAGCGTTTAGAATGTGCGGGCGACCGAGGGCGGTCGCCCCTACAGAAGACGTATTCGCCGCCACAGGGGGATGGGGGAGGGGGGTATCGGGGGTGAGGGGGAAGGGGGCGGCGTGTTACTACCGCCGCTATAGCCGCCCCCTTCCCCCTTACCCCTGACAAAGTCATGCAAACGTGACATTCACGACATTCAAACGGACATTCACAGACATTCATTCTGACACTCATGTTCTATAATTTCTATAATTCCGGTATAATCTATGAACATTCTACTCTACGGCGGCAGTTTCAACCCCCCCCACAACGGGCACATACATCTGCTCCGAAATGTTTTAGGGAGTCTAAAAACCCCGATTGATAAAGCGTTCATAATCCCGGCGAAAGTGTCGCCGTTTAAAACAGAACAATCAAGTTTCCAAGTATCGGGAGCTTTGCGCCTTGAGATGTGCAAATCATTTCCGCGCCGTATCGGGAAAACGGCGGTTGAGGTTTCGGATTGTGAAATAAACCGCCCGGGCGATGTTTCTTATACTTATGATACAATTTTGTATTTTTTGAAAGAATTCCGCGGCTCGAAAATTTTCCTTTTAATGGGTAATGATACCTATGAAAATTTTAACAAATGGTATAAAGCCGAAGAAATCTTAAAACTTGTCAGGGTTTGCATTTCGGTAAGAGAAAAGACTGTTGAATTTCCGGCGAAAAAAACCGACGGCGTTTATTTCATACCCGACGAAAACCCCGTCGAAATAAGCTCAAGCGAAATCCGCGAAAAGATAAAATCCGGCGACTCGGTCTTAGGTATGGTGCCGTTTGAGATTTTTCCGATAGTGACAAAGATTTATGCGAACGATGATCGATACTCCGATACTATATAAATACTAAAATGTAAGGTGAACCAATGGAAAACTTATACTCCGCAACAAAAAAAGAGGATTACATCAAACTCATTTCGGCGCGTTTATCACAAAAACGCGTAAATCATTCGCTGAGTGTCGCCGATATGGCGGTGAAACTCTCAAAACGCTGGGGATATGACGACTTAGACAAAGCCTACTGCTGCGGTCTGCTACACGATATCTGCAAAAACGAACCCGACACCGTACAGCTTTCTATGGCAGAACAAAGCGGATACGAATTAGTCCCGGAGGTATTGAGTGAGGTCAAACTGCTTCACGCTCCGGCGGGGGCTTTCTACTGTAAAACTTTCCTGAAAATTGACGATACAGAATTCCTTGATGCGGTGCGTTGGCATACAGAGGGTCACGCCGCAATGAGTAAACTCGAAAAAATTATCTTTGCCGCTGACACAGTGGGGCTTGACAGGGATTTCCCGGATATAGAGAGTTACCGTAAATTGGCATTTGACGACCTAAACCGCTTTATTGTGGAATATTACGCGTGGACATTCTTTGACCTCTTGAAAAAGCAATCCCCTATCACTGCTTCACAACTGGGCGGGTATAATTATTATCTGTATAAAATCCGCAATTAAGTAAAATTTAACAATTTTCAAATAGGAGAGTAAAAAAATGGCACAACTAACCGAAGACCTGATAACAGCCGTAAAGGTTTTAGACGCAAAAAAAGCAATCGACCTGCGCCTTTTGGACATCTCGGAACAGTCAAGCTTAGCGGATTTTTTCCTCATTGCATCGGGTACATCTTCTACTCACACAGGCTCACTCGCCGATGAGGTTGAATTTAAGCTGAAAGAGCGGGGGCTTTATCCGAAAAATATTCAGGCGGATAAGGGCAAGGCTTGGATTATTTTAGATTATATTGATTTTATTATCCATATTTTCGACAAAGAAACGCGGGAGTTTTATTCCCTCGAACGGTTGTGGCGCGACGGCGCGGATATTGACCTCACTGAAATCACGACTGTAGATTAATTAATTAAATTGAGGTCGTTAACATGAAAGTAAATAGCTTTCAGAGTTTTTTGTGATTATCTCGAAACGAAACGGAGCAGAACTTAAAATGCAAACATACGATTATAAAGAAATTGAAAAAAAGTGGCAAGACCACTGGCTTACACATAAAACATTCAAAGCAGTAACCGATACATCAAAGAAAAAATGGTATTCTTTAGTGGAATTCCCCTATCCGTCAGGAGAAGGCTTACACGTCGGACACCCGCGTTCGTATACGGCGATGGATATTATTTCGCGCAAACGCCGTCTTCAAGGGTATAACGTGCTGTTTCCGATCGGCTGGGATGCTTTCGGGCTTCCGACGGAGAATTTCGCAATAAAGCATAAAATCCCGCCCGCTGAAATTACCGCTCGGAATATTGATAATTTCCGCCGCCAATGTCAGTCAATCGGATTTTCTTTCAACTGGGACAGAGAGGTTAATACAACCGACCCCGACTATTATCACTGGACACAATGGATATTTTTACAAATGTTTAAACATGGTTTGGCATATAAAAAGGAAATGTCTGTTAACTGGTGTACCGACTGTAAAGTCGTTTTAGCCAACGAAGAGGTTGTAGACGGGAAATGCGAACGCTGTCACCATGACGTTATACACAAAGTAAAATCCCAATGGATGCTCGGTATTACGAAATATGCCGACCGTCTGATTGACGACCTTGATGAAGTGGATTATATTGAGCGTATTAAAATTACTCAAAAGAACTGGATCGGGCGTTCTTACGGCGCGGAAGTGGATTTTGAGTCAACCGCCGGTGATACTCTGACCGTTTATACAACCCGTCCCGACACACTGTTTGGTGCTACCTATATGGTAATTTCGCCCGAACAC
Organism: Ruminococcus sp.; assembly: GCA_031262495.1. Lineage (GTDB taxonomy): Bacteria > Bacillota > Clostridia > Oscillospirales > Ruminococcaceae > JAISGY01. The sequence goes on along the minus strand of JAISHV010000086.1, from coordinate 2,405 downwards.
CCTTATATCGAAAAATGGGCGGATAAACTTACCAACATCGAGGATTTACGCGCTTACCGTGAGGCGGCGGCGAAAAAATCCGAAATGGAGCGCACACAGCTTAATAAAGACAAAACCGGCGTTAAACTTGAGGGTGTGCAGGCGATTAACCCCGTAAACGGCAAGAATATCCCGATTTTTATTTCGGATTATGTATTAATCAGTTACGGCACAGGGGCAATTATGGCTGTCCCCGGGCATGATACCCGCGACTGGGAATTCGCAAAAGTCTATGATTTGCCGATTATTGAAGTTGTAAAAGGCGGCGATGTTACACAAGAAGCGTTTACCGACTGTAATACGGGTATTATGATAAATTCTGACTTTTTAAACGGCTTGACAGTTGACGAAGCGAAAGTTGAAATTAAAAAGTGGCTCATTTCAAAAGGTTTGGGCAAAGAAAAAGTCAACTTCAAGCTCCGCGATTGGGTTTTCTCACGTCAGCGTTACTGGGGCGAACCTATTCCGGTTGTTAACTGTTCGCATTGCGGATGGGTTGCGTTGCCGGAGAGTGAGTTACCGCTAAAACTCCCTGACGTTCCGTCATATATGCCTACGGATAACGGCGAAAGCCCTCTTGCTCTGATGGAGAGTTTCATTAATACTAAGTGTCCGAAATGCGGCTCTGCTGCTAGACGCGAAACAGACACAATGCCGCAATGGGCAGGTTCATCGTGGTATTATTTAAGGTATTGCGATCCGACAAATTCGGAAGCACTTGCTTCAAAAGAAGCATTAGACTACTGGATGCCCGTTGACTGGTATAACGGCGGTATGGAGCATACCACTCTGCACCTGCTGTATTCAAGATTTTGGCATAAATTCCTCTATGATATAGGCGCGGTTTCAACAAAAGAGCCTTACAAAAAGCGTACAGCCCATGGTATGATTTTAGGCGAAGACGGCGGAAAAATGTCAAAATCCCGCGGCAATGTTGTTAACCCCGACGATATAATCCGCGACTACGGAGCTGATACCCTCAGAACCTATGAAATGTTCATAGGCGACTTTGAACAGCCTGCCCCGTGGAGCATGAGTTCAATAAAAGGCTGTAAGCGTTTCTTAGACCGCATCTGGGGCCTGCGCGACATTATGACGACTGACAATGATTATTCAGACGACCTGAAATCCGCATTCCACCGTACTATTAAAAAAGTCAGCGACGATTTAGAGAACCTTAAGATGAACACGGCAATTGCCGCTATGATGACGCTGTTAAATGAAATCTATTCAAAAGGCAGTATCACAAAGCTTGAGCTCAAAACCCTGCTGATTCTCTTAAATCCCATTGCCCCGCATATTACGGAAGAACTTTATAATGACATATTCGGCGGTTTCATTCACGAAGAAACGTGGTGCACCTATGACGAAAAACTCTGTATCGACGACACAATCGAAATTGCCGTACAAATTAACGGTAAGGTCAAAGCAAAAATTACAATAGGGACAGACGACGACGAAGCGGCGGTTTTAGCGGCTGCGAAAACCGAAACGGCTGTTATCGCGGCTATCGACGGCAAAACGCTCGTTAAGGAAATTTATGTTAAAGGGCGTATTGTAAATATTGTGGTGCGATAATGTTCTGTTTATCGGTAACTCGACACATAATATTAATTTGGTATATTAAAAAACAAAAATTTGTTTAAAACAACTAAATTTCACATCATTTTTTTATGCGACATTTTCAAAAAACCACTTGACAAACCGCACCATATTGTAGTATAATAATAAACGTAAAACATTTAAGTCTGAAATGCAAACAGATTTTAAATTATCAAAATTTGGCAGGACACATTTTGAGTGTATGTCATAAAATAAAAAATCCTGCTGCGGGTTTTCCCGCCAAAGGGAGGGAAAAACTTGGCAGAAGTTCACGTTGCAAAAGGCGAATCACTGGATTCAGCTCTTAAGAAATTTAAGAGATCCTGTTCACGCGACGGTATTATTTCGGAAGTGCGCAAAAGAGAGCATTATGAAAAGCCGTCTGTAAAGCGTAAAAAGAAATCCGAAGCCGCAAGAAAACGCAAATATTAATGTTTTTAAGCGAAAACACCGTCTTGATTTTATCAGGCGGTGCTTTTTTTCAGAATACAGATTGCAGAATTTGTAGGGGCGGGCGCCCTCGCCCGCCCGCACATTCTACAATGCCATATTATAGGTTATAAACAAAGTGCATATAGTTTTTCGTTTTTCAGCTAAAATCAAACGATTGCTGGTATACGGGCGACCGAGGGCGGTCGCCCCTACTACCCAGTACCAATTAAAACTTTACACATTAACTATTGCATAATTGAGCTGAATCGCTGTTAAACAACTGTCACAGTTTCAAACACGGGATGAGAAAGTGTAAAGTTTTAGTTGGGACA
>JAISHV010000016.1 GCA_031262495.1 Ruminococcus sp. | reverse complement strand
TCCACGATGCCCATATCAACCAAACGCTTCAACCGCAGACGGAGATTTTCGTTGAGCGGTTTATCGTAAAAGAGTGCGTCAATAACAAGGAAATCGTCAGTTGAAAGTAATTCTTGCTGTTCCTCGCCGATTTTTTTGAGGAATAACAGGAGCTGTTTATCCATTATCAAGCCATTCAAAGTCAGACGAACAAAATAATTATCAGAGCCGTGGAAGTCGGGTAATGCCTTTGATTCGCGGACGCTGAGTTCGTACATTAAATCCATTCCCTGACCCGAACGTTCCACCAAACCGCTGAGAGCAAGAATTTCCGCAACACGCTTGTTTCGCGGTGCTTGCTTATATAAAATGTTCTTCGTTGTCACGCCATAAGGGAATCCGCCGGGACTTTCAATCACAAGTCTATCGCGGTACTGTCGGACAAAAACGCTTCCCGCTAACTGATAATTGCGATGGCTCACGGCATTGAGGACTGCCTCGCGGACAACCCGTTCGTTAAACGTCGGAATGTCGTAGATAACCATTCCGTCTTGATAATGCTGTTTGTCGTTGCGAAGATTTATAAGTTCCCATATGCGGTTGTAGTAGGCGAAATACCCCAGCGTAAACTCTTCTCGCTGTGCCGCGGGTCCTGCCGCTTCCTTAGAACGATACTCGAAGATAACCTCCGAATGCGGGAGATAATTTCGCAGTGCCTCATAAGAACCAAACAAAATCAGCGCAGCATAGGTTACGCCCCTGTCATCAACAGCTCCGGCGTCCTTTAGCAGTTGCTCCGCTGATAGGTTTGCAATACGCTTGTTGCCGCTTTTGTCTTTCCAAAGACGGCGAAATGCTTCTATCGCGGTTTTATCCAAGTCGCTGATAGTCGCACCGGGGCAAATATCGCCGGTGAAATCGTGTCCGGTTTCCTCGTATATTCGGTGCTGTTTATCCTGAGGCATCGCAATTAGGCTATCCGCCTCATACCACCAAGCCACGCCGTCAACCTGAACAGGCAGACCGAGGGGACGGCTCGCCACGTCAAATACGAGAACACGCTTGCCGTCATAGTCATAAATCTGAAAATCGACCATAACGTGGAGTTTGTCTATCAGCCCTTTACGGGTGCGTTCGGGCTGCTCAAAAGCCTTGCTTCCGACCACTTGTCGCGGGCGTTTATCTGAAATACCGAAAATCAGCTTACCGCCGCCGCAATTCGCCAAGGCACAGCAACAACGCTCCGCTTCTTTTACATCAAAGCGGTTTTTAGCTTCCTTGAACTGATAGTTTTCGCCCTCTTTGGCGTTCAGTAATTCTTCAATGGGGTTTAATGGCATAATCTTATTTCCTTTACTGGGTTTTATGTATCTATGACATTTCGGTTTTCAGGACACGAAAAAGGTGCTACAGCATCTCCAACTCCCGCATTTCCTCATCGGTCAGCAATCCGGCATCACCGGAATCAACCGACCCTAAACAGTCATCGGGGAACTGCACGGCACTTCCGGTAATCTCACCGCGGGCGTTTTTAACAAGTAAGTCTTCGTCTAACAGAAGTTTGGGATTATTTTCGTATTCGGTGCCGGAAAGCTTGTTCCAATCGACTTTTACACCGAAATGAGCAAGCTTTTTTCTACAGCTATTCGCTCATAAAACAGTTTGTTGTTTTTACTTTTCATATAGGATCATACTAAAAACTGGTGAAGCTTTTTTCATCCTCTAATACTTCTATGCCATTTTGGAAATATTTGAACTTAACTGATTTTTCACAAAGAATGACCGCAACGCCTAATTTGAAGCTATAAACATTATATTCGGGGTCATTATCGGTAAAGTCTTTCAATTTGTCTTCATCTTTTGTATCAAAATTTGGTCTGCTCATTTTAAATTCTATAACCAAAAGATTGTCTTTTTCTGGATTATCTTCTCGATGATGCAGTATTATGTCGGGAAAAGAGCCATTAGGTTGGGTTCGTGTTGTTTTTGGTCTACTACCATTTTTATTGTATTCACAGTCAAGATTATATGACTGCAAGTTCAAAAATCTATTATCACTGTTGATTAACTCCTGCATATAGAAGAAAATACGTGATACGCAAGCTCGTTCCATACGCTCTCTGCGGATCAAAGAGAAATCGTTTTTATAACACAAAGCTATTGATTCGTGTAGCAATGCTTTTAGAAGCTCAATCATTTTATCATCTTTATAATCTTCATCATCCATATTTACATTCCTAACTCATTTTTAATATGATTATACCATAGAGTTGTCCCGGTTGTCAATATTTTTACCCATCGACTTTTACACCGTTATCTCGATTTCATTTCCGTCAGGATCTGCGATTTTACTCTCGTAATAACCGTCCCCGGTAGTTCGAGGCTGACTCAAAATCGTTACTCCATTTTCGCCTAAAAACGTCGTCAACCGATCAACCTCGTCGGTACTGCCTACCGACAAAGTAATATGCGTGTAACCAAAGGCGTTATTTACCGCATTTTCTATAATATCCGGGCGAGTCATAATTTCTAAACGTGCACCCGATTCAAAGGTAATAAATCGACTGCTGAAATTAGTTTTCGGATTGTGATAGAGTGGTCCTATTTTCGCACCGAAAAACTTTGCGTAAAAGTCAGCAGAAACGTCTAAAACCTTAACCCAAATCGCGATATGTTCAATTTTTATATCAATCACCCATCTTCACCATATTTTTACCGATTTCAAATGCCTTCTCTAAATCTTTCGGGAATACATTTTCACGATGTGCCTTTTTAGATTTAATATCAAACGTTGTCCAGTTCCAATTTTCATAATCATTAACTTGCCAAGCATAGTCCGAAACCAAAACAGAAACATCGCCGAATTTTTTCTCCACGGCTGTTTTGTAAACGTCAAAAATCTTGTCATATCCAACCTGTGAAAATGCCGATTCAGCGACACCACAGGTGAAAATCAGTGCAACGGGAATTTTATGTTCGTTGTAATTCGTCACTTCGGTTTTGTAGGTGACATATTGGAAAATCAAGCGTTCATATAAAGCACGGAAAGAGGCGGTTGCCTCGCCTATGTAAATCGGCGAACCGATAATCAGCCCGTCAGCGTTTCGGATTTTTTCGAGAACCTCCGTAAGCCCGTCTTTATGAATGCATTTACCGAGATAATTTTCTGTCTT
>JAISHV010000015.1 GCA_031262495.1 Ruminococcus sp. | reverse complement strand
TTCTTCACTCAGATATGGCGCCGACATTGACATTTTGATACACTCCTTAGTTTTTCTTTTAGTGTATCATATTTTTTGAGCTTTGTCAAGTTTTTATTGGTGCTGGGTAGTAGGGGCGGTCTTTGACCGCCCGCACATCATTTCATTTTTTTATTGCATAGTAGTATCAGAAGACAGAAGTCAGAACAGAACAAAACAACGAACGCCGCGTTTTACAAAATAACGCGGCGTTCATATTCTGACTTCTGATATCTGACTTCTGATCTCTGTGTTGTGTTGTTAAATCCACTTTTCAAGTATTTGCTTTAACATATTTACATCAATCGGCTTTGACATAAAGTCGGTAAAGCCGTTTTGTATAAACATCTCTTTCATTCCCGAGACGGCATTGGCAGTAAGCGCAACAATCGGGGTATCTTCATAACTGCCGAGTTTTCTGATTTTTGAAGCGGTCTCAATGCCGTCCATATCGGGCATCATATGGTCCATAAAGATAATGTCATATTGATTCTGAACACATAAATGTATAGCCTCATGCCCTGATAAAGCTGTGTCTGCGGTTATATCAAATATTGTCATAAGTCCGGAGGCGATTTCAAGGTTTATATCGAGGTCGTCTACAACCAATACTTTTGCGTGAGAGGCACTGAATTCATCCTTTGAGGTTGAATTTTCATTTAAATCAGGAAGATTCTGTTCATCGGCAATTTTGACTTTTAATGAAGCCGTAAACGTACTGCCGGCACCGTATTCGCTCATAACCGTAACATCGCCGTTCATAGCCAGACAGAGTTGCTTTGAAATAGCAAGCCCCAGCCCTGTACCCTCAATTCCGGCGTTCTTTTTCGAGTCAAACTGCGTGAATGTCCCGAAAAGCCTCGGAATGTCATCACTCTTTATGCCGATTCCCGTATCCTTTACTTCACAGTAAAGCATCATTTGGTTTCTGTCGTCGGGCAACCCGCTGTAAACCTTGAAAGAAACAGTCCCCTGCGGTGTATATTTTACGGCGTTAGTTAAGAGGTTAATGAAAACTTGGCGTATACGCGATTCGTCTCCGATAAGGATTTTCGGCAGGTTTTCATCAATGGATATTTCAAATTTAAGTCCTTTGCTGTCGGCACGTATGTCGATAATGGATGTTACATCATTTATGAGGTTTTCGGTTTTGAATTTTTCACAGTTGAGCTCTAATTTCCCCGATTCAATCTTTGAAAAATCTAAAATATCATTTATGATTGAGAGGAGACCATTCCCCGAACGTTTGAGTTTTTCGAGGTAATCCCGCGCCGCTCCCGAAATTTCCTCACGCGCAATAAGTTCGCTCATACCGATTATGGCATTCATCGGCGTACGGATTTCGTGGCTCATTTTAGCAAGAAAATGGCTTTTTTCAACATTCGCGGCGTGTACGGCAATGTTCGCCGCTATAAGTTCTTCATTTTGTTTGTCAAGTGCTTTGCCGATAAAACTTAAGTAAATATTAGACAGTACCATTACAATGAGAATGACCGCAAGCATTGTCACAAACACAATTGTCATACCGTTTCCGTAGATTGACGAAAGCGTAATAGGGTAAACTGTCGCTATATACCAGTCAAGCGACGGGATATAATCGCACAGATAGACCGTGTTATCGGTGATAAAGAGGTGACGTTCTTCATTTTCTTGTTCAACGTGTTCAATATGTGAGTATATACGCCGTCCGGGTTCGCCGTCAATCATTTCAGTGATATGCTTTTTTAAAGAAACGGCTTCTAAATCGCGGGAAATTGTCACTTCACCGAGATTGTTAAAGATATACACCTTAAGATTCGGGTCAAATTCACTGTAAAGCTGTCCGGTGAATTCGGATAAATCAATACCTGTGCCGAGCATACCGATAGGTTTTAAAGACGCGCTGAAACTGGTTCTGTCGAACACAGGTGCGTTTATCCACAGCGCAATTTTGTCTATGTCGGGGTTATAGTTTACGTTGAAATTATAGACATCGGTGTTATATAAAGTCATATTATACCAATAATTCACCGGCAGAGTGGGGTCAACATAATAAGGGTCTGCGTTACTGGAATAAAAAAGCTTATCAATATCATTTATCCAAAAGGCTTCTTTGTTTTCGTCATAAAGCCCTTTATAGGCGTTAAATTCTTCAATAGCGGCTTTTTCGTATTCCGGGTTTTCGGGGTGTAAAAAATAATTCTGAATGACAGGCGTATTAACAAGCTGAATAACGAGCAAAAGCTCCGTATTCACCACATCGGCGAGTCGGAGTTTTGATGTTTCGGATGCATAAGTAACGTCTTGTTTAATGTTTGAGATACTGTTGCTGTTTGAAGCCCCCATAAAAGCAAAACTTCCGGCGGTTAAAACAAACAGAAAAAGCACTGCCGAAAATACTCTGAAGCGGTTTCGCAATGATTTGTGAGCAGTATTAGTATCAGAAAGATAGTGGGATGATTTAAGATTCGCCATAATTGCTCCGCATTTTATTATTTTCCATTTTAATTATATCGCATTTGCGTGTAAATGTCAATAGTTTTAAGAAAAAATGTTACTAAAATATAAATTATACTAATATGCAATAAAAAAATGAAATGTTGTGCTGCGGGCGGTGTAGCAACGCTACGCCCCTCTCCCCTACACCCCCGCACTAACTTGTTAGTGCTATGCACGTCCCCTACCCCTCTCCCTCCTGTGGCGATATGGTGGCGGTCTGTCAGCGATTATGAATTTATCGTTTTTTCATTAATCAAATTATTCTATATTTTTTTCAGTTGCATTGACATTACATAAAAATTATGGTATAATAAACTTATGAGTTACGCTGATGAAATTTTTATTAACAATGTAAATGATATTTTGACAAACGGGTATTCCGATATTGACGACGATGTCCGTCCGCGCTGGAGTGACAAAACTGCGGCGCATACGTATAAAAAATTCGGGATAGTCAACCGCTACCGCCCCGCAGAGGAATTCCCCATATTGACGCTTCGGCGAACATATTTTATAACCGCGCTTAAAGAAATATTTTGGATTTGGCAGAAAAAATCCAATAATATCAATGATTTAGACGCGCATATATGGGATGAATGGGCAGACGAAAACGGCTCTATCGGGAAAGCCTACGGATATCAGTTAAGTTTAAAACATACATACCCCGAGGGCGAGTTTGACCAAGTAGACCGTGTGTTATATGACCTAAAGCATAATCCGGGTTCACGCAGGATTATAACAAATATCTATAACCACGCCGACTTAAACGAAATGCGCCTCTATCCATGCGCCTACAGTATGACTTTCAACGTATCGGGGGATACTTTGAACGCCGTTTTAAATCAGCGTTCACAGGACTTTTTAGCGGCAAATAATTTTAACGTAGTACAGTATTCCGCTTTGCTGATGATTATAGCACAAGTGTCAGGCTTAAAGTGCGGCGAACTCCTTCACGTAATTGCTGACGCACATATCTATGACCGCCATATCCCGCTGATAAAAGAAATTATCAAAAAGCCTCCGAAACCCGCCCCGAAACTCGAAATCGACCCCACAGTAAGTGATTTTTACGATTTCACCCCCGCCCACTTCAAACTCACCGGCTATAACCCCGATGAAACAAAATATAACATAGAAATTGCCGTTTAGCCGACCAAGTCGGCAGTTATTTCGCGATGGAAGTCTTTCAGTAGTCTCAAAATGCTCACCGCGTAGTAGATAAAACGTTCGTAGGGGCGAACTGTGTTCGCCCGTGCTGTACACGAGAGTTAAAGGTTAGAAAATGCTTTGTGCTATTGCTTGTGTTTCAGAAAATTACGGTATTGGGCTTTCGGGGAAACTCTTATTCTCAATCCCTGAGGATATGAAATTCTTCCGTGAAAAGACTGCCCGTTCTGCCGTCATAATGGGACGGAAGACTGCCGAATCCCTGCCGGGGAAAAGACCTTTGCCCGGGCGGTGTAATATAATCCTTTCACGGCAAAAAGATTACGCGCTTGAGGGGTTCACAGCCGTTAATTCAGTAGAAGCCGCTCTGTCTGCTGCAAAATCTGCCGAAATGCCGAATGAGGATATTTTTATTATCGGCGGCGCGGAGATTTATACATTGTTTTTACCTGTTACAGAGAAAATTTACCTCACCGAAGTCTGTAAAACCATAGAAAGCGATACTTTTTTCCCTGAAATAAAAAAAGATTTCACATTGACTGACCGAAAAGTATGTGAAAACTCTAACGGCTTGTCAATAAGTTTTAACACCTATCTAAGACGAGGATAGCCATATGGCAAAGCAATTAACACATTCGGAAGAAACCGATTTTGAGGCATTTGAAGAAAAGCGAAAACAGCTGCGCGAGCTGATTGACGGCAGTGACAATATCGTGTTTTTCGGCGGCGCGGGCGTTTCAACCGAAAGCGGTATACCTGATTTTCGCGGAAAAGACGGTCTTTATAACCAAACCTACAAATACCCGCCCGAAGAAATCATCAGCCGCCGTTTCTTTGCTCATCACACAGATGAATTCTTTGAATTCTATACCAAAAAATGCATAGCGGGTGATGCCAAACCCAATGCCGCACATATAGAACTTGCCCGCCTTGAAGCGCTCGGCAAGCTCAGCGCCGTAATTACTCAAAACATAGACGGACTTCATACCGATGCGGGTTCAAAAAATGTGTACGAAATTCACGGTTCTGTACGCAGAAATTACTGTTTAAGCTGCGGCAAAATGTTTGACGAACATTATATCTTAGGTTTCGGCGGATTTTCGCCGTCGTGTGATATTTGCGGAGGACTTGTCAGACCGGACATTGTGCTTTACGGCGAGAATCTCCCCGAAGCGGCTGTCGAGAATTCCATAAAAGCCATTAAAGAAGCCGATATGCTTATTGTCGGCGGAACATCATTGACAGTATATCCCGCGAGCGGATTTGTGGACTACTACAAAGGCAATAAATTAGTGCTAATAAATAAAACCCCCACCGAATACGATATGAAAGCCGATTTGCTTATAAGAGGTTCAATCGGACACGCCCTTCGATACGAAAAAGGCGAATAAAATTTATAATACAGGACTTTTACTAATGAAATCATTAATCCCGCAGTTTGTCACCGACGACATAATAAAACGCGCTTTATTTGAGGATATAAATTATATAGACGTTGCGACAGATTTTCTTATCCCCGAGGACAGTTTCAGCACCGCGAAATTTGTATCAAAAGACGATGGTATAATTTGCGGCATAGATATAGCATTACGCGTATTTGAAATTTTAGATAATTCTGTAACATCACAAATTTTCATCAATGACGGTGAGCCTTGTAAAAAAGGCGATATAATCGCCGAAGTCAGCGGCTTAACACGGACTTTACTCAAAGGCGAACGCACTTCGCTGAATCTGCTGCAACATATGTCAGGTATAGCTTCTGCGGTACAGGAATATCAGGATATTTGCGATAAAACAGGAAAAAATTGTGTGGTAGCCGAAACGCGAAAGACCCTGCCGGGTTTGCGCGCTATCGAAAAATACGCCGTATTAGCGGGCGGCGGGCGCAATCACCGATTCAATTTGTCTGATGCGGCGATGATAAAGGACAACCATATTGATGCATACGGCAGTATTACAGGCGCAGTAAATGCTTTGCGCGAAAAAATCGGGCATATGACGAAGATTGAAGTTGAAGTCCGTGATATCAAAGAACTAAAAGAAGCCCTAAGCCTCAACGTTGACGTAATTATGCTTGACAATATGACAACAGCGCAAATGAAAGAATGTGTCGAAATTACCGCCGGCAACGCCATCTTAGAAGCCTCCGGTAACATCACAGCAGAGCGCGTAAAAGAAATCGCCGAAACAGGTGTAAACATTATCTCCGTCGGCGCAATTACACATTCAGTTAAAGCATTTGACATTTCACTAAAAATACAGAAAAGCTAAAACTTATGAACCAAACTATCTTATATAAAGTTAAAAACAACCTCTACATCAACCTAACAAACCGCTGTCCCTGTGACTGCGTGTTTTGCATACGCCAAAACGCGCCCGGGGTGTACGGCTCCGATAACCTGTGGCTTGAGCATGAACCGTCGTTTGATGAAGTTGTCGCTGAATTTGAAAAATTCCCGCCTGACACCTATGATGAAATTGTATTTTGCGGTTATGGTGAACCTACCGAACGGCTTGAACTCATGATTGATGTCGCGAAATACGCTAAAAAAGAGTTTAACAAACACATTCGCGTTAACACAAACGGCTTAAGTAATCTCATAAACGGGAAGCCGACTGAAAGTCTGTTTGAAAATGCCGTTGACACTGTTTCAATTTCACTTAATGCCCCCGAAAAAGACGAGTATAATAAAATTACCCGCCCCATTTGGGATAACGCCTTTGATGAGCTTTTAAAATTTGCATCAAATGTCAAACAGTACGTTCCGGAAGTGATTTTTACAATCGTTGATGTTTTAAGTAAAGACGATACGGAAAAATGCAGAAAACTTGCAGAAAAATGCGGTGTAAAACTGCGCATACGCAAATTGGATACTTAAAAGTGAGGTAAAGAATTATGGCTTCAATGGCATTAGCAGAAATTACCGAGTTTAAAGGCACAGAAGCGGTTAAATTATCAGTCGGCGAGGCGTTCGCCGTGATTTCTCCGTCTTTGGGCGCAAATGTTGTGCGTTTTTGTGACAAACAAAGACAGATTGAGGTTTTCAGATATTCCGAAAAAGTAAGCTACGGTGAAATGGACAAGGCAAGAGAACTGTGGGGAGTGCCTCTGCTTTACCTTGCGAATCGTTTTGCGGACGGCGTAATTAAAACATCAGACGCGGTATATCAACTCCCGATAAATGAACCCGCCGCCCATAACTTCATTCACGGTTTTGTCCATAAACGCGCCTACAAAATCCGTCAGATGGGCACAGTCCCCGAGACAGACACGGCTTTTTGCGAAACAGAATTCATCTATGACAAGTCTGATGAATTCTATAAGTACTTTCCGGTTGATTTTGAGCTTATTTTGCGCTGTGAACTGAGTATGTACCACGGTTTGCCTTGTTTAAAACATATGATTCATCTTACAAATCTGTCGCCTAAAAAGCTCCCTGTGTCGCTCTGTACCCATACGGCGATTAACGCGCCTTTTATAAAGGGCGGCAAACAAGAAGACGTGCGGCTGTTAATTCCCATTGCAGAGAAAATCGACATGGAAAAGACAAGATGGCTGCCGACAGAGAAACCGAAATTGCCGCTTGACGATTATGATTTACAGTATAAAAACGGTGAAATGATTCCTGTTTTGAAAGATATTAACAATGATATGTATACTTTGATGCAAGATGAAAAAGACTCACATGGAAATAAGATTTCTAAGGTAATTATCAAAGACACGGAGTCAGGTCACGAGATAATCAATGTGTTAGGACAGGCTTATAAATTCGAGATTGTGTGGAACAACAGCGGTGACAAGAATTATTTCTGCCCTGAGCCGATGACGGCGCAAATCAACGCCCCGAATATGAATATCCCGCGTACAGAATCGGGATATGAAGAAATTTCCGCCGGTGAAAGTTTTACGGCGGTTCAGAAGTTTCTGATTAAATGAATGAAATAGTTTTCGGTCTGAAAATTTCGATGGAATAGTTAGGAGAGGTGAATATTATGACCTATGAAGAAGCGTTTGTATCCTTAAAAAATGAATTCATGAAACACAGCGTGTCTGATGTTGACGGGCATTTTGCTTATCAGTTTAATTTGACAGGCGATTGTGCAGGAGCGTTTTACGCCGAAGTCAAAGACGGAATTATGTATGTAGAACCCTATAATTACTACGACCGCGATGCTGAAATTACAGCCTCTTATGAGACGCTCATGGGGCTTACAAAAGGCGAAGTTGACCCTGTGAAGGCGTTCTTCTCCGGGAAAATTAAAGTCGCCGGGTCTACAGACAAGGCATTGAAATTGATTAATGTGCTTAAAAAGTAAATTTTACACAAAAAAGCCTATCGAAATTCCGATAGGCTTTTTTATTTAAGCTGATTTTTTCTCTGTTTGCGCTGTTTGGATATTTTTAATTTTAAGGCGTTGTTTTTTCAGTGCTTTCTGTGTTTTAATCACCTTCATACGCGAGAAATCTTCGCGTTCTTTTTCTTCAAGCGACTCTGAAATGAATTTCACAATACCTTTATAGCGCGGGATTACGATATTTTGGAGAGCATTGGCGCGGGTTTGGGTTTTGCGTATGGCGTTGGTCAGGCGGTAGATACCGTTGTTGACTTCCGCTAAGCTTGCTGTCATAATTTTTACACGTTCAAAGCTGATATAAGCCATATCAATATAAGAATCGGTAGACATAAAGCCGTAGATATTACGCGGTTTTCGTTCATCAATATGCACTTGCGGCAATTCACAGCCCATTACACTGCGGTAAGTTACTTTGAGCGAATCCTCAATAGGCATAGCCTCGGCGATATTTGAAATAATACCGTGAGAGATATTCGCTGTTTGAAGTGCCTGATATGCCTGAATATAAATGTCGTCAATCGTCCCGCGAAGCTGCTTAGCCTTATCAACCATCTGCATAAGCTCACGGATAAGGATATTGCGCTTTTTATCAAGCAATTCATACCCCAGTGTAGCAAGCTTTAGGGATTTTTGTATATTAAGGAGATTACCTTTTGTAGGGAAAACTTGGATAGCCAAAGAAAGACACACTCCTTTTTTTGTAGTGCTTTGTAAAACCTAAAAATTTACTTTTGTGAATGTCACGTTTGAATGTCGGATGAATGTTGTATGAATGTCTGTGAATGTCGCGTTTGAATGTCATATGAATGTCAATATGAATGTCGTGAATGTCCGTTTGCATGACTTTGTCAGGGGACAGGGGGAGAGGGGGCGGCTATTCGGGGTGGCAGGCGTGACGCCGCCCCCTCTCCCCCTATCCCCCGACACCCCCAACCCCCACACCCCCTGTGGCGGCATGGTGGCGGTCTGTATGGTCTTACTCTTGCTTTTAATATATTCACTTACGGCTGCTTCTTAGCTCGCCCGCGATTGGCGGTTGCTTGATTTCAGCTAAAATCTGCGGATTCATATTCTGTCCTCTCGCCTCTGTCTTCTGTCACGAGAATTTCTCCGCCGCATTCTCATCATAATGCTCATTAAGCATTTGTTCATTAACACGGTCTAAGGATTCACGCGGGAGGGTTGAGAGCAGTGACCAACCGAGGTCTAATGTTTCTTCAATGGTGCGGTTTTCGTCGGGTCGCTGTGCTACAAAATGCTGTTCAAAGAGCAATCCGAATTTCATAAACGCCTTGTCAGTCGGCGAAAGCTCATCTTCACCGATAACCTGCGCCAACGCCCTTGCATCCTGAACCTTAGCATAAGAAGCAAAAAGCTGATTTGACACATCATTATGGTCTATACGCGTATAGCCCTCACCGATACCGTCTTTCATAAGCCTTGACAGTGACGGCAAAATACTGATTGACGGATACACTCCTGTTTGGTCTAAATTTCGGTCAAGAACAATCTGCCCCTCGGTGATATATCCCGTTAAGTCGGGCACAGGGTGAGTAATATCATCATTCGGCATTGTCAGAATGGGAATCTGTGTTACCGAACCTTTAGCCGTATTAATAATCCCGGCTCTTTCGTAGATTGAAGCAAGGTCAGAGTAAAGATACCCGGGGAAACCCTTTCGCCCGGGGATTTCACCCTTTGAAGATGAAAATTCGCGGACTGCTTCAGCGTATGACGTCATATCCGTTAAAATAACAAGGATATGCATATTTTTTTCGTAAGCTAAATACTCGGCGACTGTCAAAGCACAGCGCGGAGTAAGAATTCTCTCGATTATCGGGTCGTTGCTGAGGTTTAAAAACATTACAACC
This sequence comes from Ruminococcus sp., assembly GCA_031262495.1. Taxonomy (GTDB): domain Bacteria; phylum Bacillota; class Clostridia; order Oscillospirales; family Ruminococcaceae; genus JAISGY01. The sequence goes on along the minus strand of JAISHV010000015.1, from coordinate 8,350 downwards.
TTCTGCAAAACGCCGCTTTCTTCAAATGATTTTCTGAAATAATCCGCAACGTCGTTTTTAACACCCATAGCCGCGAAAACAATAGCAAAATCCTCGCCGCTGTCCTCCGAAATCTGCGCCTGACGTACAATCTGTACGGCAAGTTTATTATGCGAAAGACCCGAACCCGAAAAAATCGGTAATTTTTGCCCGCGAATGAGTGTCATAAGCGCATCAATAGCCGAAATACCTGTGCGGATATAGTTTCGGGGATATTCACGCGAAACAGGATTAAGGGGCTTTCCGTTTATATCGGCTGACTTTTCGGCGTAAATTTCACCTAAAGCATCAATAGGCTTACCCGCACCCGAAAACACGCGCCCGAGAAGGTCGCCCGACAGAGGCATCTCCATAGGGTGTCCCGTAAAGCGTGTGCGGGTGTTTTCAAGCGACAGACCTTTTGTGCCTTCAAACACTTGAAGCACAACACGTCTGCCCGTGATTTCAACCACACGCCCCATGCGGGATGTGCCGTTTTCGAGACGTATCTCGACAACTTCGTCGTAGAAAGCGTTTGTGACGTTATCTAAAACGACAAGCGGTCCGTTTATTTCATTAAGCCCCACATATTGTAAAGCCATAATAATCTCCTAAATATCTATATTCTGTCTTTTCGATTTTGTCCTGTGTAGTACCCAGCACCAATTAAAACTTGACGATTAGCGTGTTGCGGGCGGATTGCCATCCGCCCCTACTGTAGGGGGCGATGGCAATCGCCCCGTAAACCACAAAATCATAAAATCTTTATGTCAAGTTTAAGATTTTTCAAGGTACTACAGAATTTGATTATTGTGTTCATTCAGGTTTCAAACCTTTTAGTGTCGTTTCGATTTCTGCCTCAAGGGTGTGGAACATTTCGGGTTTATCGTTCGGGATGTCGTATTTCATTTTTATTACGCGGTCAAAGAGCCCGGATTTTGTGATATCGCTCACCATTACACCCTCGCTGAGAGCGAATTTACATTGACTGTATAAAAACAAAATACTGTTCATCATGCGAAATTGCTTATCAAGCGGCACATAGGTATCGTCTTTGTGATAGGCGTTCTGCTGTAAAAAACCTGTCCTCACCACTGCGGCGATTTCCATAACAAGCTTTTGGTCTTCGGGCAGAACATCCGAGCCGATAAGCTTTACAATCTCCATCAGTTTGCTTTCTTCGTGGAGGATATTGCTTATCTGCTGACGATATTTCATAAAGTCCATATTGACATTATCAATATAATATTCAGCTAAATCATCGGCATATTCAGAGTAGCTGTCATTCCAGTTTATAGCGGGATAATGACGTGCGTATGCTAAAGATTTGTCAAGTTCCCAGAAACAGCGTACAAAACGTTTGGTGTTTTGCGTAACAGGTTCGGAGAAGTCAGATCCCTGAGGCGAAACAGCTCCGATTATTGTCACAGAACCCGCATTCCCCGAGAATGTATCAACGTAACCTGCGCGCTCATAGAATTCAGACAAACGGCTCGGGAGATACGCCGGAAAACCCTCTTCGGCGGGCATTTCTTCAAGACGGCCGCTGATTTCGCGCAATGCTTCCGCCCAGCGCGACGTAGAATCCGCCATAATGGCTATATGATAACCCATATCGCGGTAATATTCCGCAAGCGTTATCCCTGTATAAATAGAAGCTTCACGCGCCGCAACAGGCATATTCGACGTGTTCGCAATGAGTACCGTGCGGGCGGTGAGGGGCTTATTCGTTCGCGGGTCAATAAGTCCGCTGAATTCCTCAAGCACCTGTGTCATCTCATTGCCGCGCTCACCGCATCCGATATATACGATAATATCAGCATCACACCACTTAGCAAGCTGATGCTGTGTCATAGTCTTACCCGTGCCGAAACCGCCCGGTATAGCCGCTGTACCGCCTTTGGCTATCGGTAAAATTGTATCAATAACACGCTGTCCCGTTATGAGCGGCGTATTAATAGGGCGGCGCGAAACAAAGGGGCGCGGTTGTTTTATAGGCCATTCGTGTTTGAGAGTGAGTTCGTGCTCTTCGCCCAAACTGTCTTTTATAACACAAATCACATCATTTACGGTATATTCGCCGTCGGGGCTTACTTTTATAACTTCGCCCTTGAGGTCGGGGTGTAAAAGACATCTGTGCTCAACAACCTCTGTTTCGGGGCAGGTAGCATAAATCTGACCGCCCGTGAGGTAATCGCCTTGTTTCACAGTCAAAGTAACATTCCATTTGCGGTCTGTCTCAAGCACCGCTACGGTAGTACCCTCCGCGATAAATGCGCCTGTAAGCGTCTCAAGCGAGCGCAGGGGACGTTCAATTCCGTCAAAGATATTAGATATGATGCCCGGTCCGAGAACAACCGACATAGGTGCTTTTGAGCCTATGACGGGTTCGCCGGGTTTTAAGCCGGTGGTTGATTCATACACCTGAATTGTAGTTTCGTCGCTGGTTATGGAGATAACCTCACCGATAAGGCGTTTATTGCCGACAAAAACCTTTTCCATCATACTGAAATCTTTGGTATCCTTGACCTTAACGACAGGACCGTTGATTCCGTAAACTGTATTCATTATTAGGTACCATTCAATCTTTCAATCTAAAGATGAGCACAAAAAACTATGAAACGCAGCGTTGCTGCGCAGCATCGCTGCTTTGTACTTTCACGTTAAATTTACTTAGGCGAAAATATTTTTATTTACAAATAAAGCTTTCTGCTCTTCAACGGCGGAATCGAATGTTCTGTCAGTGATAGTGCCTTTTACTTTATCGTAAACCGAGAAACCGCCGAGTTTGATAGTTTCTTCGGGTTTGAATGTAACGGAAGAAGCCTTAACGGCTTTTTTGAGCGTATCGGCATATTGCATATCATCGGGCGACAAGAGTATTTCGGAATTCTCATTTACACCTGATGTAACAAGCTTGCGTACTAAAATGTCAATATAACCTGATGTCTTCCGCAATTCAGTGAGACGTTCGCGAACCTTTGAAAAAAGGCGTTCGGTGAGTTCCTCACGGTGACGGAGCAGGTCTTTTTTGACTGAAAATTCATTTTGGGCGGTTTGGCGGGTGAATTTAGCGGTAATGCGCTTGGTGTTGGTGTCCCAAAGCTTTTGCCCCTGAATATCGGCTTCCGATTCGGCTTCGGCAAGAATAGAATCGCATTGTTTTTGAGCATCGGCAATTATAGCCGCAACTTTTTTATCTATTTCATCATTAACGGCAGATATAAACCGTGAAAGTTTTTGTGCATCGTCCATAAAAAATTTATCCTTTGGTTTTGTAGGGGCGGGCGCCCTCGCCCGCCCGCATATTCTAAAACGCGTTATTTTAGAATAAAAAAATGATTTTCATAATTTGTAGTTTATGAGCCTATGACATAGTATTTTGGATAGTGCGGGCGGGCGAGGGCGCCCGCCCCTACACAGAAGACAGAAGCGAGAGGACAGAAGACAGATTATGAACGCCGCGTTTGTTAGCTAAAATCAAGAGACAGCGAAGCGCGGTCGAGCTGAGAAGCAGCCGTAAGTGAATATATTAAAAGCAAGAGTAAGACCAGACAGAAATCATAGTAAGCTGCACAGGGGGATGGGGGAGGGGGGTGTCGGGGGTGAGGGGGAAGGGGGCGGCGGGGTAATACCGCCGCTATAGCCGCCCCCTTCCCCCTTACCCCTGACAAAGTCATGCAAACGGACATTCACGACATTCATATGACATTCAAACGGACATTCACAGACATTCATCTGACATTCATATTGACATTCATCCGACATTCAAACGTGACATTCACATTCTGTACTCTGTAATCTGTATTCTGTACTCTGTGTTGACATTCAAACTTCAATCAGAGTTTCAATCCAATCGCCGACTCTATATACTTAGCGATATCGTCAGTTACATTAACAGAAGCGTGTCTGTCAGGGATTTCGAGTATCAGGGGACTGCGGCGGTTCAACTTTAAATCAAATACAAAATCCGGTGCCAGCTTTACAAGCAGTGATGTGATAAGCACAACCGCAATATCGGGTTCATCCATAGCGGCAGTCAGTGCATCTTTGAATTCCTTTTTTTCGTGTACGATAATACCGTCAATGCCCGATAATCTGAATCCTGTCTGTGTGTCTGTGTTGTCGGAGATTAGCCAGAATTTCATAAAATCTCCATTTCGATAGGTTTTGAGATGAGCATAAAAAACTTTAAAAAGCTTTGTGCTTTCACATTAAAAACCTTTTACTAATTACTAACCGACAGAATTTATAAGCAGGAAAGCTATAAGCAAACCGTAAATCGCAACACCTTCACCGAGGGCAACGAAAATCAGAGCTTTTGAGAATGCCTTAGGTTCTTCCGAAACAGCACCGATTGCCGCAGGAGCCGCTCCGCCTACGGCGATACCGCAGCCGATTGAACCCAAGCCTACTGCAAGTGCAGCACCGATATAAGCCATTCCCGCAGCGGAAGCAGTCGCCGTCGCCGCCGTGTCAGCAGCACTTTCGGGTTCGGCAGCCCCTACAGCCATAGGCAGACAAACGCAGATAATGAGCAGTCCGAAGAATGTGCTGATATTGCCGAGCAGTGCGTTGCGGACTTTCTTTCCCGCACCGTATTTTCTCATTCTGATGATAACAGGAAGTGCTAACAGTCCCACTGCTATGAGCGGTAGCAAGAAAATGAATAAAATGAAAAACATATAAATTTCTCCTTGTATTTAGCGGATTTATTTTTATCCGTATTATTTTTTTTCTGCAAAATCAACCGTAACCGGTTCAAAGGCGCGCCCGTCCGCTTTATAAAAACGCGAGAAGATTTCATAAAACTCAAGCCTTAAAACCTGAATCCCGACAATCAAACCTTCCATACCCATAACGAATAGGTTGCCGATTATAACTACAACAGGCTTAGCACCGCCGTTTACACTCTCCATTAACATCATTACAACAGACATCATAACCGCGTGTGACAGCACAAATCCGCCTATACGCACAAATGACAGCGTATTTGAAGCATAACCGAGCAGAAACTCGAATACCTCAAAGAAACTCGTTACCGCGAATTCGGCAAAGCTTTCCGCCTTGAATTTCTTGCCCTTTACAAGGTCGGCGAGGGGTTCGCGGAAGAACATCATCAGTACAGGGACTACAATAAGCCCGATAACATAGGGAACGGAGAATATACTGTGACCGAGCAGCACCGAAACAAGCCCCGCGATAATTGCACCGTAGAATATAAATCCCGCAAGCCCGTTGTTGGCAAAGAGTGCACCCTCAAAGTCTTTTGATTTTATGCCCGTTATAATATTTATCATAATCGACATCAGCATAATGAATACGCCGATACCGATTGCCGCAATGAGGATATTCATAGCGTTGTTCATGTCGCCCGAACGGAATGGTAAAAACGGTATATTCAGTATTTTAAATACAGGGTCAAGCAAGTGTTCAAACCCGAATACACTGCCGTAGATAAACCCGAAAATTGCGGAACTTATCCCGATACGCTCAAAAATTCTCCCCATCGCCATTTTCTTTTTATTGGCGAGGTAAAGCCCGATAAGAAATACCACAATGCCCTGTCCGAGGTCGCCGAACATCATCCCGAATAACAGAGTATATGTTATCGCAACCAAGTTTGTCGGATTAAACCCGTTATATGACGGCAATCCGTACATTTCAACAAACATAGCGAACGGTTCGGAGAATTTGTTGTTATTAAGCTTTATAGGCGGCGGGAGTTTCCCGTTTTCGTCAGCGGGCTGCATTACGATTGATACAGACGTAAGCTCTTTGAAATGGTCTTGAAAACGCTGTTCTTCTTTTTGCGGGATAAACCCGACAATATAGAATTTGTTGTTGACGACAATCGCCTTATCACGGAGCACAAAATGGTCGTGCTGTGTCTTTATCCGTGAGTAGAGCATATTCAGGCGTTCGCGTTCGTTGCGTAAAATCTCGTTGATTTGATTATTTAAATCCGTGATTTTTTCTTTGTCTTTTACGATTTCGTCTCTTATTACATCACGTGCGTCAACGGCTGTTCCCTGAACAAAGTCAGGCACTCTCATGCGCTCAAAGTAGAGGCTGTTGAAGATTTCATCAACTTCCTCAGCGAAATTGTTCGGTACAAAATATACGCCCCAGAGATACTCTTTTTCTTCTGAAAAATATGTGAAATAAAACAGTTTATCATTATAATAAGGCAGTTTATGGTAACTGTCTATCGGAATCCGTCCGAAGCGAACCTTTACGTGTTCGCAGTGAAAAAGCCTTTGGAAATCTATGTTTAAGCCTGTGAGGTGGTCAAGCTGTGAAATTGCCTGTTCGCGCAGAGAAAGGTGTTCCAATGTGTTTTTCTTTTCTTCGGAGATACTGTCCAGTTTCTCAATAAGGTCTTTAACAAACGCCGTAATCTTTTCTACACGCTGACCCTCGACAATTGAATAATCGGTAGGCGTATAACTCACGTCATAACGCGACTGAATCTCCTGAAGGATTTTGAGCGGTGCAAGATAAGGGTTAAGTTCTTTAGAAGCATCAAATCCGCGTGTTTTCCCCGAAATTTTAGAAGCGGATTCAATATGAAAACATCCCGACTCGCCTAAAATGCGCAGGGTAGCATCTATATCACGGGACATACCCGCTATGTTGACAAGAGTCATTCTTTCAATAGACGGCAAAGCTTTCTGCCCCCTTTCTTAAATAAATTTTTACGTGTAATCTACAAAACAAGCAGCGGTAAGATTTCATTCTCGCTTAAACCATATCGAATGGCTTCAATCGCAGTAACAAGGTTATTCACTTCTGTTTCGTATAAAAACATATAACTATATACGCTCATAACAGGCGAAACAGAGGCTTGAAGCGCGTGTTTAGCATATTGATACCGAAGCCTTTGCGTTTCAAGTTCAAGTGTCTGTGACGGGACAATCCCATAGTTTTCCATTACCCGCCCGTAATATGAATTTCTGAAACGATCGACAAATTCATGTCTGTCACCCGCCGAATATATCTCCCTTAAAGCCCCGCCGCGCAGTTTCCCCGTAAACGGCAAGAGAATATTTTCGACATCACTCGCCGACTCGCCGAAATATCCGACAAGCCGATAGGCGTTTATTACATTGATAAGGTCAATGTCTGTCGTAATAAGTGATTTGAGTGCCGAAGACTCCTTTTGTTTAAAATACGGCGAACCGAGCAGGGTGTTATAGTAGTAGTTGCGCAAAGCCTTTTCTGTCGGGTTAAAGTCAATTCTTCCGCTTTTTCGCAAGGGGATATTCTCTATAAGAGCCCGATAAGGCGTTTTATTCAAAACTTCAAGTAAATCGTCACGTGTGCGTGCTTTAGCCAGTTCAAGCAGTGAAAAGCTCACAAACCTGTCGAGATACACGGGGAGTTTTTCGATATGCTGATTGGATTTTGCGTTAATATGCTGAATAGATGTGAGTATTTCACGTATTTCAGCCTGTAAAATCTTATAGTTATAGAAAGGTTCTTTCTCTAAGTGTTCAAAGCCGATAATTTTGAAATACACTTCAAAAACGCTTCGCCTTAAAATGTCCTCAAGCATACCGCGATGAATGGTATTCGAGTCAAGTCCCTCTAATTTATAAGCATAAGAGGGGAGTGTCCTCAAAAATTCCGTAATATCCGATACCCGCCTTTGTGAAGCCACTTCATTGTAGTGTTCGGGGCGCAGACGTTTCCCGTAGAGGGCACGAATTTTTGTTATGGTGCCGTTGTGATTTATATTCACCGTCTCACCGCCTTGTAATTTTAAATAATCAGCAATTTACGACAGCCTGTATAATTTCTTCAAGCCACTCATGTTTTTTGCCGTCAAAGACTTCGTCTAAATGGGCAATACCTTTTTCCTGTTCGGATTTAATTTCTTCGAGTTTGGTATCTGATTTGCCTGATTCTTCGGTTTCAACGGCTGATAGCTTTGAATTGATTTCATTTAGTTTATCGCTGATGATAGCTTCTTTTTTGCGTTTTGCTTCTGCAATCATAGAGATAGACTTATTCTTTGCATCTTCAAGCTTTTTATTTGCATTATCATCAATTTCGATAATTTCATTGATGACGTTATTGCCTTGTTCTTCCATTTATCTTTACCTTTATTAAGTATAATTTGCGGATTTTATCTGTATTATGAATGTCCGTTTGAATGTCGGATGAATGTCTGTGAATGTCCGTTTGAATGTCGATATGAATGTCGCGTTTGAATGTCGTGAATGTCACGTTTGCATGACTTTGTCAGGGGTAAGGGGGAAGGGGGCGGCTATAGCGGCGGTATTACCCCGCCGCCCCCTTCCCCCTCACCCCCGACACCCCCCTCCCC
>JAISHV010000047.1 GCA_031262495.1 Ruminococcus sp. | reverse complement strand
GGAGGTGTCGGAGGATAGGGGGAGAGGGGGCGGCGGGGTAATACCGCCTCAGATAGCCGCCCCCTCTCCCCCTGTCCTCTGACAAAGTCATGCAAACGTGACATTCACGACATTCATATTGACGTTCATCCGACATTCAAACGCGACATTCATCTGTATTCTGTATTCTCGCCTCTGTCCTCTGGAATGACATACATCTAACTTCTCACATCAATAATATAAGTATCCACCATTACCGAATGAAGCGTTGAGCTGAATTGGCGGTCGCTTTGTACACCCGGGGATTCTATCTTTGTTTCAGATAGATATATATATGTCGGTTCTTGGTTTTTTTCGCCTGTCGGGCTGTAACACTCAAGTACAAACTTGTCGGGGTTATCGGTGTAGCGTGACAGCTTTGACGCTATGTAAATCTGCCCGCCGCTTACTACTACAGCAGGTTCGCCGAGCGTTAAGGTTTTAAATAAGGTATCATAACACTCCGCGCCGTTTACGCCGAGCGACAAAAATCTCACGCCCGGACGCGCCGTCAGCCGGTTATAATAATCCACCGCCTTGAATACACTTGCTTCTTCGCCTGTGAGGAGGCTTTCGTCAATTGCTCCTGTTTCATAAAACTCGAATTCTGTCAGCTCTGAAAATGTTATATCGCGGATGAATTTCGGAATATTTTTTGTCGGAAGATTCTCCGCATTACGAACTATTTTCGTGAACGGCGGCTGATTTATTATATTTAATGCATTCGGCGAAAGCGGTAATACTCTATCGGTAATATTGTCAAAATCCCACTTATTCTTAATGTTCATATAGGTTTCATACGTCAAAGCTGACGGCAAAATATATTCGCCCAAACGCGTTTTGCCCGATTTAAAAAATTCTGAATCCGATAAATCATAGCCTTCAACTGTTTTAAGGTCATTGCCCGTGAATGACGGTTCGCTGACATTTAAACTGTCGATATAATAAAGCTTACTCATCAGCGCAAGCCCGAGAGCTAATCCGTCAGGAGCTTCCGACGTAGGCACTGCTCCGAGTATCAGCGCGTCTTCTTTGAATGTAAATCCAGAATCGGCTATGGGGATTATTGAGGTATCTGTGACTGCGCCGTTAATCTTTCCGGGTGCTGAGCTTTCAGACGGAATCTCTATAGCTTCTTCACCGGCTAATAGGTCAGTAAGTTTGCTGCTTATAGCCTCAAAAGAGGTATTGTTTACAGCCTGATAGTATACGCCGCCTGTTTCACTTGCAATTTCAGACAGGAAATTCGGGTCAATGGTTCTGCCGAGCCCTACTGTAATCACCGAAATGTTGTTATCAATACAAAGCTTTACTGCTTGTTCTTCTTTTTCACGGTTTATGTCAGTCGGCAAGCCGTCTGTTATTACTACAATATAATTTCGGTCGGATGATAATGCCGCGAATTCCGATACGGCGTTTATGATGCTTTGTGAAATTTCAGTGCCGTTCCAGTTTTCAGCGGATGTGCGAATGGTCTCAAGCGCCGCCTGAGCCTTGGTATCATCTGATGAAATTTCACAAATAGGCATATATTGAAGCGTAAATTTAGCTACGCCGAAATTCGCCTTTTCGCCCATTTCACTGATTAGTGATTGTGCAAAATCAATCCGCTTGAAATCCAAGTCGTTTTCTTCCGAGTCAGTAACAAGTTCCTTAGAATACATCGAGCCTGAATTATCAATCAAAAACATAATATTAAGCGTAGCATCACCGATATTGCCGGAAGTCATAATCCCTGTGTCCGCCGTGAAATAAACACCGCTCCCTACAGCCGCCGAAATTACGCCGCCGCCGTCGTTTGAGGTTATCAGCGTTTCATATTCGCCGTCGCCGGGTGAAATTTTAAAAATCCCGTCAGAACGCGCTGCATTTTTAAATTCAAGTGTTGCTGTTGTATTTTCGGGGAGAGTTACTTCAAACGCTTCTGTTTTAACACCCGGATAATTTAAATATTGCCGCGGGAATATATTTAAAGCGGCGTTGTAAATCTGCCATGTGCCTTGTATGCGAAGCGTTACATCGGATACAGTTTGAATATATTCAAAATGCCGCTCTCCGTCAGCTGTACCGTCTGTTAAGGGGTTTAAAGGGTCAATTCCCGCCGCAACCTCAATACCGTCAGGCACACCGTCGCCGTCTGTATCGGGCTTTTTAGGCGACAGCCCATGATCAATTTCGTAACTGTCAGTCAGGCGGTCAAAGTCGCTGTCAATAAGAGTGCGCGACAGTCCGAAAGCCGCTTTATCCGCTTCCGATAAAGATGTGTCGAAAGTTTGTATATCAAGTATTGCAGTAACAGTATCGCGGCTTAATAAATTGGTAATTTCTTGTCTTAAAGTTTTGTCTGATTCTCTCACATAAAAATATGCCGCAAAATAAACACACAGCAGTATAACCACAATGCCGATAACAGTACTGCGGACGTGTTTTCTTATTTCTTCGGTGGAATATTTCATCCGCGTGTGTTCAGCATAGGAACGGGCATTCTTTTTCTTTTGGACTTTTTTGTTATACCGAGCCTCGCGGACGGCATTTTCTTCTTGCTCGGCTTTTAACGCTTCCAGTTCAGACGGTAAAATCCGTTTTGTATGGCGGCTGTTTGCGGGGGTATCTGTCTCTAAATCTTTGAACATACGGCGGCGATCATCTTCTGTATAAGATAAATCGTGATCCATCGGGGTAATTTTATGCATTTTAGGTTGTCTATTCAAATCTGTTGGTGTATTAACCCGAAGCGGCGGCATTTCACCGGCTGAAATTACATCACCGCGTGAATTTTTCGCCGTACCGCTAATAGTTTTTACTGTATTTTCCACCGGGTCGTCAAATGAAATTTCAATAATCCCGTCTTTATCAGGCGGGGGCAAATGCGCGTGAGAACGGGAAACTTTTTCCGGCATTTTTGAAATTTCGGGTGTAGTCCCCGAAAAGTCAATATCCGAAAGCAAATCCATATCGGCGGCATTCTGTTCCGCTGTACGCTTGATAACTTTTTTTTCGATTTCAGGATTAAGCTTATCAAAGGGTGAGTTTGAATTAGACTTTTTCGGCATAAAATTTTTCTCGGATTTTAAAAATTATAATTATCTATGTGATATCATTCCTGAAGACAGAAGCGAGAATACAGAATACAGATGAATGTCGCGTTTGATTGTCAGAATGAATGTTGTATGAATGTCGCGTTTGAATGTCGGATGTATGTCAGATGAATGTTGTATGAATGTCGTGAATGTCACGTTTGCATGACTTTGTCAGGGGACAGGGAGAGAGGGGGCGGCTATTCGAGGTGGCAGGCGTAACGCCGCCCCCTCTCTCCCTATCCCCCGACACCCCCAACCCTCTCACCCCCCTGTGGGGTTACCAAGCTGCTTAATTTAGTCTTACTCACCCGTTTCGTATATTCACTTCAAGCAACATACAAGAAAAAATATCCAATGATTTCGCGTGTGTAAGGTTTTAATTGATATGAGGTACTACGGGGTTAAAACGTAATTCTCAAACGCAATATTGAGGTCAACGTCCGTAGCTATTCCGTTCACTCTGCCGTCCGTAGCGTATTGCCAAATTTGATAGTCGTAATAAAACTGCGGCGCGGTAAACCCGTCTGTATATTCAGCGTACCAAAAATCGTATTTCGACAGACGTCTTAAATCGAGTTTTAAATAAGCCATTCTGATATTTGCGTAAACCATCGGCTTAAACTCTGCTTCTTCAATTCTTTTGCAAAAAATCTCCGCAACGCTTGTGAGCATTTCGCCTGAGACTTCGTTTGCTCTCACGTCTTCGGCTTCTGTAATTTCAATATCAATCGCGACAGGATAGGTGATTTCATATCCGATTAAAGCTTGAATGACAAATTCTGCCTCTTCGAGGGCTTCCGCTTCCGAGACCGCCTGTGTGTAAAAATATACACCGACATCAAGCCCGGCGGCTTGCGCGCCTTTTATATTGTCATAGAATTCACTGTCAAGATTTAAAGCACCGTCGCCGTAACCGCGATAACCCAAACGTATCATTGCAAAATCAATACCGTCGTCTTTTACGGCTTCCCAGTTTATGTCACCGTTGTGAGAAGACACGTCAACACCTGTTTTTGAGGTAGTTATACCGTCGATAACGTATTTGTATCTGCCGCTTTCAAGTTTCAGATTATTATAGTCATAAGCCGCACGGGGGACATTCGGGAGTGCCGCTATAGAAATTTCTCCCAGATATGAGTCTTTAATCGTCACAACGTCAGTATTTTCGGGGTATATGTATTCACGCGGATTAGCCGCCGCCATCGCCGCAAGCGTGTTGTTGTCAGCGGCTTCTTTTTGAAGCTGTACCGACAGGGCGATAACTGTAATCACAAGACTGATTATTATTAAAAGCATTATAATCAGCAGTGTGAGTATTGTTTTTTTAATTTTCATTTTTAAAATTCTCAAATTGTATACTTATACAAAATAATTATATCACAAACAGTGGTTTTTGTCAAGAACTCGGCTAAATATTAAAATTTTATGAATTTTATCTAAAAAGGCTTGATTTTCATTTAAAATTATGATATAATTTTTACCGTTGCGGCACTACTTTCATTAAAATGAGAATGACGGGCTGTCGGGCATTTTCAAATAGGCGGCAAAAAGGGAGTCCTTAGATTTTATGATCATCAGGAATAATTTTTGTCATTTAAATTCCAAATAAAGGAGAGTGTACGCAATGAAAGACGGTATCCATCCGAAATACGAAGAAACGACTATAACCTGTGCTTGCGGCAAGGTATATAACACACGTTCGACAAAGAAAAATCTCCACGTCGAAATCTGTGCTGCTTGTCACCCCTTCTTCACCGGCAAAAACAAAATAGTTGACACCGGCGGACGTATAGGGAAGTTCCAACGCAGATACGGCACACAGAAGTAAGAAATCAGAAATCAGATGTCAGAAAAAGACCGCCCTGTTTTTTAACAAGGCGGTTGGTTATTTATTCTTCTGTCCTCTGTCTTCTCGCCTCTGTCTTCTGGTTTAACACCGGCGGACGTATAGGGAAGTTCCAAAGACGCTACGGAACACAGAAGTAAGAAGTCAGAAATCAGACGTCAGAAAAAGACCGCCCTGTTCAAAAAACAGGGCGGTTTGTTATTTATTCTTCTGTCCTCTGTCTTCTCGCTTCTGTCCTCTGGTTTGACACCGGCGGACGTATAGGGAAGTTCCAACGCAGATACGGAACACAAACACAGAAGTAAGAAATCAGAAATCAGATGTCAGAAAAAGACCGCCCTGTTCAAAAAACAAGGCGGTTGGTTATTTATTCTTCTGTCCTCTGTCTTCTCGCCTCTGTCTTCTGTGCTAAAACGGCTCATCGTCTCCGCGGGCTACTGAATCAGCCGTAAAATCTTTCCCAATATCATAACCAAGACTATAATTCGGACCGACGAAATCGTGAGCGCTCATCGCTTCTTCAACGGTAAACGGAATCGGATATCGCCCTTGATCTAATTTAGTCTGATTATATGATTTTATGTCGAAACCTGTCTGAGCAAGTATATCTGTAGATGTTGTGTCTATTCCGCCTCTTCTGCCGTACCAAGCAACTTGAACCAAGTTCCCGTATTTGTCGACATCAATCATTACGGCAGTATTATACATCTCAGGGTTATCGCCGAAATTCTCTGCAAGAAATCTAATAAATTCCCTGCGCATTTCAACGGTATTCCATGAGGCGTTTCTGTTCATCTCTACATATTTAAAATCATTAAAAGGCATATCAAGTTCATCGGGGGATACGATGAATATCGTTTTACGAGCTATAGCAGTACTTCCGGTGGTGAAAGTTGATCCGGTGCTGTATGTAAGCATCGCACCCATTTTATTTACTTGTGCAGCTTTTTGCATAAATAATTTCGTAACGTCATATACTTGCTTTGCTTTGGCGTTGGAATTAGTTATATGAGCTTCTTTTATGTACGCCGAAAGACTCGGCACAAGTATAGCCGCCAAAATCCCGATGATTGCTATACAAATAATCATTTGTACAATCGTAAAACCCTTTAGAGCGCGTTTTTTCATAGTTAGCTCCTAAATATATGTATTATAAATCCTTTTCGGATTTTCTTGTTTTTACGGTTTAATTATACTTTATTTATATAAAAAAGTCAATATAAATGTGAATGATCGAACGCTAAATATGTGAATTCTCTGTTTTCACTAATTTTTCAGGACGTTATTTGTGCAAAACAGACTACGGAATACACAAAACGACCGCTCTGTTTTTTAACAGGGCGGTTGGTTTCTCATTATTCCGACTTCTGTCCTCTGTTTTCTGACATCACTTATAATGATGCGTATTTTTTGGTGTTTTCTGTCTGTTCAAATGATAAAACATTGTCTTTTCGCCTTACCATTAAAACAATCGGCAAAGGCGTTTCATCAAGAAGCCCCAGCGTTTTTTTGTTTTGGTTGTCTAAATATAAAAACATCAGATTGTCTCTGCCCGAACCGCGCGGGAATGTGGATATTTTGTCAAAATCAATGTTGTTACGTGCGCAATAATCTTTGATATCATTTTTATAGTCGTTGAATTCCATACACATACAGACTCTCCTTTACAATATATAAAATCTCTGGTAGTGCCCGAGCGAATTATAAATAACGCTCTCATTCTGTTCAAATGCTTTGAGGATAGCAATGTCTCCGGCTGAATAAGCAAGCGAAAAATCATCATAGCCCGGATGTGTGTGTCCGCTCCATTTATAACCCTCTTTGCGCATAAATTCCGCTTGCTCTTCTGTTACATTTACGCTGGATTTGTTGCCTCTGATTATCAGTCGTTCTCTGCCTTTGGTGAACATTGCGAATTCATCGCCTGTCACAGCAGTTAAAGCCGCTAAATCAACCATTGAAGCTTTGCTTTTTCGTACAACTGTCTTACTGTCGAATTCAGGCAAAAGCTTTAACAATCTTACCTGTTTTGCAGATAAAGCAACACCATAATGAGTAACAGAACCGGGGTTACCTTTAGTTTGACTTCTGTCAATGGGTTTATCAATATTTGTTATAATGTTTATCATCTCGATTTAAATTTATCATGAAAATACAAAATGTCAATTAAAGATTAACTATATATCCCAAAAGCTCAAGGATTGTCAAAATAACCGGACTCTCAAAATTCCCCATATTGGTCTGAATTTCAGTCATCATTTCCGCTAATTTTTCTTGATCTATTTCCTCGGCGTCGGCATCTATTATATTCGCACTGTCAATTTCCGTAATATCGCCGTCTTTATAGGGATTGAGTGTCATATCTATTGTGAGCTTTCCTATATCAATGGTTTCGCCCTCGGCTGTGATTTCACCTGTGATTACCATTGTTTGGGTTGTGTCTTTATACGACATATCTATATTAATAGTGCCGCCTGTGCCCATGGCGTTCATGGATAATGTCAGCGCGCCTGAGCCGTAGCCGTCTTCTGTGAGTTCGATATCTTTAAAATCGGCATTAACTGTTATACTGTCAACGGTAATTTTCCCTGTGCCTGTATATTTTTTGCCGTTTTTGGTGTAGTCCGCTTCGGCTTTCATTTGAGAATTACCCTCAGTAAAGGATGCTTCAAATGCGCCCGTGTTGCTGTCTTCGAGAATTGTATATTTTATAACGCCGTCAGAATCGGGGGCGGTGAATTTGCGCCCGACGATTTTGCCCTTTAAAAGGTATGTCGTCATCTTAACCATAACATCGCCCGTTTCGCCCTTTAAAGACTCAAGCGCATCTTTCGCATCGGCTATGAGGTCGTCAAGTTCTGTTAAAAATTCTTCGCGGGCTTCTTCAATCGTAGTCATAGCGGCTGTCGCATAAATTTCAGCGCAATAGTCAGTCAGATTACTGTTCGCTCTGAAAGTCTCAAGTGTAAATACCATTAACTCCGCTACATCGCGCTCTGTAAAATCTGCTTCATAGCGTTTTACTTCTTTTGAAAGTTCACCGGCTACCAATGTGAAATCATCCGGCTCTATCGCTTTCGCTTCATAAATTTCAAAATATTTGTCAATTATAGCGTTTAAATCCTTTTCAAGGAGTTTTTCATCAATTGTACCGACAATCATTTTAAGACTGTCATCTGCCGGTAAATCCATTCCTACAGCATATTTTGTAAGCCCCGGGAATGACACAAGCATTTTCCCCGCCGCATCAGCAAACACAGCAACAGTCAAACTTTCACCGCTGTCATTCAGGGATAAATCAACGCCCATTTTGTCTTTTAAATCAGTCGCAATACGCGCCGACAAATCAATTTTGCTCATTCCGAGCAGAGCGGCTATCTGTTCTGCCGCCTCATATTGGATTTTCGTATCTAAGGTTATGCCGTTTTTATAAGTATCTGTCGCCTTTTCGGGGGACTTCGCGGTCTCTGCCGCTGAGACAATGGAATCTGTCAAAGCCCTGAACGACTCGCGCTCGACTTTTTCATATGTATTCCTTTGTCCGCCCAGAACTAAAATCAGCGTTAACGCCGCTGCAATGATAACAGTCGATACCACTATTATAGGTACTGCAAATTTTTTCATAGATTCTCCTTTATAAATAAATTGATTTGTATTAATTATACAACAATTTTATATAAATGTCAACTATATTTAATAAAAAAATTGTATTCGCGTTTATAAACGGGTAAAGAATGTTTACCCTATAATTTTTGTTGTTAATAATCTACAAAAAAATGTCCTTTTGTTGTTCAACTATACGAATTCACATTATTTTATAAAAAATATTCACTTTTCTATTGACAAACCTATAAAAATATAATATAATTACATCAGACAAACAAAAACAATACGTAATGATTAAAACTTGGTGAACGTTTGGTAAAACTGCACAAGCCAAAATCCAAAAATTGTGCAACCCTACAAATTCACATTTTTACATCAAAAATATTCATTTTTCTATTGACAAACGCATTTAAATATTATATAATGATATCAGACAAACAAAAACACTGAAAATCAGATAAAGCAACCGATAATTTCTATAACTTGGAAATCGCAAAAGAACAGCTTCGAGAGTGTACCAAAAAACGCAAACCGATACAAAATTTTTCAACTCGGGAAAAAGCACACAAGGGGGGGTGGTTCCGATGAATAAGTTCCCCGAGAGAGGCAAAGCTTCGGTGTCCACGCCGAAAAAACTTAAAGGCTTTACCCTCATAGAAGTAATAATTGTTATCGCCATAATCGGCATCTTAGCGTCGCTTATCGGATTCGCAATGGGACTTTATATCAAAGACTCACGCGTCCAAACCGCTAACTCAAATGCCAGACTTGTCTTTAACACAGTTCAGGAGTGGCTCATTGAGCTTGAAATAAAAAATATTCCGCTTGATGACCTGCTCAATAAAACCGCACCCGGCGGTTCAGTCACTCTTGACTACGGCAAACCCGATGCGTGGAACTATATTGCTTCTAACCCGCTTAACGCAGACGCCCTCAATAACTACTTCCGTCTGAGTTCAGCCTCAATGTTTGACGATGATATGTCAAACACCTACCCCGCACTCGGCAGCGGCAATCCATGGGACGGCGGTGCCGTAACCCTCTCAGCGATAAATTCATCCTTCACAAATGAAGCACTCATAAATCAAGCGTTTAAAGAGCTTCAAAATGCCTTTTCAAACACTTTCAAAGGTGAGTGGACAGTTATCATAAATGCCGACAACTACACTGTCTACATAGCGTATTGGCAGGAGTCCGACAAAAATGACAACCCCATCCCGGGCGCAATGCCGGCAAATTACCGCATTTTAAACGGCGGTATCGGCGGCAATGACGAATACCTGTTCCCCGAAAACGGCGGTGCAATTACATTCAGCACCCAAGACACCCGCACAACCGCAGACCCAAAACTGCAATACGGAGTCTACCCATTCGCCGACTCTGACACAGGGGCAGGCGGCGGAGGCAACAACGGCGGCGGCGGCGGTTCGGGCGGCGGCGGTGAAGGTGATGACACTGACGACGACTGGAACGACGGCAACAACGGCAACGGTAACAATGGGAACAAAAACACCGGCAACGGTAAAGGCAACAACGGAAACGGCAAAGGCAACGGCGGCAACACCGGCAACAACGGAAACAATGGCAACGGCAACAACGGCAACAACGGAAGCCCCGGCAACGATAAAGGCAACAGCGGAAACGGTCTCGGCAACGGCGGCAGCAATGGCAAGAACGATAAGCCGTAAGCCAACAACAAAACCCCGGCAAACGAGTGAGAATACCGGTCAGTCATACTCTGTAATCTGTGTTCTGTACTCATTAATCAGTAAATACCCTCGGCGGTACGATACATACTCCAAACGACGAGGTATTTTATAAAAAATTTTTAATCTATTTTTAAGGGAGAGTTTTCTTATGAAAAAAGTAAAGGGTTTTACCCTTATCGAATTAATCGTAGTTATCGCGATTATCGGTATCCTTGCAGCGATTCTTATTCCGTCACTCACATCCTACATCAAAGACGCACGTATCTCAAACGCTAACTCCGCAGCTGCTACAACAGCTACAAACCTTTCCACAATCGGCACAAAGATCCAAGTGGCAGGCGGTACTCTTGCCGCTACTACTAATGCCGGAACTGCTGGTGCTGGTGCCCGTGCTTCTGCCGGTTCTGAGGTTACAATAGCGTGGTATATGTCTGCAGCTGAAGCTATCGGTGTTAAAGTTGATACTGTTACAAAGAATTACAGTAATCCGACTAATGCCGATGACCTTGGAGTATTGCTTGCTCTCTATCAGGGCGGCGCGGCTGATAATACCAATAATGATTCCGGCGGATACTTCAGAGCTAACTTTGACTCAATGTTTATTCCTGTAACAGTTCTTTGGTCACAGACCAATGCCGCTACAGGCAATCAAATCGTAGGTTCATGGCCTGCAGGTCAAACCGATTATTTGGCAAACGGTATTGGCGGTGATACAGCTGACGGTCTCATCGGTACAACAGGCACAGAAATGAAGTAAGCCTGAAAAAGCTTAAATATTTATAATTATATATTTACCCCCCGCTGTCTTAGACGGCGGGGGTGGTTTTTTGTGAGGGAATAGATGAATTTATTTAGGGAATTTGGGCTTGACGGAGGTGGGTTTGATAATCCGCCGCAAAGGAAATGACCTGTCCATTGAACAAACAGAACACACAAAAAAATATGTAGGAGTATAGATAAAGAGAGAATACCTAAACAGGTATTCTCTCTTTATATTCGCGCCGAAGCTGCCGAAGGTCGGGGTCGCTTGTGACATTATACATATTATTATCCTTTATTGTTGTATTTGAATCTTTCTGATAGTTTCTACGGGGAGCATTGTTCCTTTTGCTACTTGTTCAATGGTTAACCCCATATTAAGGAAATTTCGCGCTGCTTCAAATTTCCCCTCAAATTTCCCCTCACGCATACCATCTTCAATCCCTGTAGTTGCTCTGCAACTACGTGGCATACTGTGTATTCATAATCGCGGAGATACGGAATTTTTCACTCATATACATATTATATTCGCGCCGAAGGTCTGGGTCGCTTGTGAAATGATGCATATTATTATCCTTTATTGTTGTATTTGAATCTTTCTGATAGTTTCTACGGGGAGCATTGTTCCTTTTGCTACTTGTTCAATGGTTAACCCCATATTAAGGAAATTTCGTGCATCTTCAAATTTCCCCTCATATTTCCCCTCACGCATACCATCTTCAATCCCCCTGTCATACTGCGTATTCATAATCGCGGAGATACGGAATTTTTCACTCATATACATATTATATTCGCGCCGAAGGTCGGGGTCGCTTGTGACATTATCATAGCGAATCATAAATTGGTCAATACCGGGGTCGGTGTTTACTACCTTTTCAAGCTCAGGGTACATTTTGATGACCTCCTTAATCGTAATTTGTTCACGGGTTGCCGTGTCAAGAATAAACAGCCACGCGTGCAATGGTTTCGTTAAATCGTGTTCTGTCTCTCTGAAATTCGGCAGCTGAACATTATATATATTTAAATATTCTTGCGCAACTTCCGGGTTTTTAGTGTACATCTGCTTTACCGGCTGAATAAAATCATTGTTGCCCGTTTTACGCACTGTAAAATCACATATATTTATTACAATAACTTTAGGTACATTTAAATAAACGGCGGCTGTGTCTGTTCCCGCATTTACCGATGAAACAACCGTATGTGCGTATTCAAAAATATTCCGCGCCATTATAGGTTCATCAGACATCTGAACTTCAACGAGTGTTTTCGGATTGTTTTCAGATTCAACTAAAATATCAACCCTACATCCCCGCATATACGGGAGCTCTTTATAATATCTCTGCGGTGTTACATTTATTACCTTACCGATTTTTACGCCGTCTTCGGCTAAAATACTGCCTATAAGGCTCTGTGCCGCAAGCCCGGCATTTTCTACACTATCGAATATTGCACCGATAACAGGGTCGGCAAGCGGCGACATCGCTTCTAATTTTTCACTCATGATTTTACCTCTGTTAATGTCATTAAAATCTCCTCATTAGTCGGCATAGCCGGGATTGCGCCTATTTTCGAGCTGCATAGTGCTCCGGCGGCATTCGCGTAATGAGCAGTTTCTTCGAGGGTTTCCATTGTGAGACTGTCGAAATTCTTTGCATTTTGTGAAATTTTCGCAAGGAAAGCCCCTAAAAAGCTATCCCCCGCGCCTAATGTATCTACAATCGGCGTTTTGAATGAACGAACCTCGCGTATACCGTTTCGCGTGGCGATAATACATCCCTTTGCGCCTTGCGTAACAAGTACGATTTTCACGCCTGTTTTCAGAATTTTACTCAAAGAGGGCAGTAAATTACTCGAATCGGAAATAAGTTCCAGTTCATCTTCCGAAACTTTCAGAATATCCACAAACGAAAGTACACTTCGCATTGCAATAGCCGCTTCATCAACATTTTTCCACAAAGTCGGGCGGTAATTCAAAGCATACGAAACAATTTTGCCCTTATCTTTTGCAAATTCAATAGAATTAGCTACAGCAGAGCGTGACGGCTCACAAGATAACATCAACGCGCCGAAATGTAAAATTTCGGCATTTTCAATAAGCGGTTTATTTACTTCGCTAAAGCGCAAAAACATATCAGCAGTATTTTCGCGGTAGAATGTATATTCACGCTTGCCGTTTTCGAGGTTGCGTACAAACGCCAAAGCTGTGAGGCGGTCACGGTCGCGGACAATACCTGAGGTATCGACCCCGTACCCTGAAAGGGTTTTATAAAGATAATCCCCGAAAATCCCGCCGCCGACTTTCCCGATAAATCCCGAATGAACGCCCAGCCTTTCGGCGGCGACAGCAACATTAGCGGGCGAACCGCCGGCATTGCGCCTATAGGTGACGATATCACCGTGACTTTCATGAGTAAAATCAACTAAAACTTCTCCGAGAGCTACTATTTCAGGCATTTTTAATACTCCTAATCCGCATAATTTTCTGTTTTCTTTAGTATACCACATTATAAAAAAATTTGCAAGAGTATTTTTTGTAGTACTCGGCACCAACTTAAATTTTACATTTGGGAATTCATTGGATATTTTTTCTTGTATGTCGCTTGAAGTGAATATACTAAATGGGTGAGAAAGACTAAATCGCGCAGCTTGGCAACCCCGCAGGGGGAGAGGGAGAGGGGGGCGTCGGGGGTGAGAGGGAGAGGGGGCGGCGTTACGCCTGCCACCTCGAATAGCCGCCCCCTCTCCCTCTTGCCCCTGACAAGTTCATGCAGACGTGACATTCACGACATTCATCCGACATTCAAACGCGACATTCAAACGGTCATTCACAAAAATAGAAGTTTATAAATGTAAAGTTTTAATTGATACAATGTACCACTTTCTTTTTTTACTTGACTTTTAATTTTTTTATGCTATAATAAGAATGGTGTAGTTTATTTTACAGAAAATTCACGAGGAAAATTAAAATGGCAAAACGAAAAATCCGTAAAAATACAAAAATAAAGAAAATTAAACAAAATACCCCTATCGCCGCTGAAATGACAAAACCTAAAATCAAGCTGAAACCTTTGCTTTTAAAAATTCTCTGCTTTGTTTTAGCTATAATGCTCATAGCAACATTTGCGATACTGTTTCCGCTCGGAAACGGATAAATTAATGACTATAATAGGAAGCCTTGGAAATACAAAAAAATGAACGAAAAAATAAAACTCTTAACCGAAAATATCGAAAAAGTCATCGCGGGCAAACACACAGCCGTCACACAAATCATAATGGCTTTGATTACAGGCGGTCACGTGCTGATTGAAGATGTACCGGGTGTCGGGAAAACTCAGCTTGCGGCGGCTTTGTCAAAGTCTGTGGGCGGTCAGTTTAACCGTTTACAGCTCACGCCGGACGTTATGCCCTCTGATATTGTCGGGTTTTCTATCCCCGATAAAGAGACGGGTGCGCTGCTTTATAAGCCCGGTGCGGCTGTCTGTAATTTTCTGCTTGCCGATGAAATAAACAGGGCTTCACCGAAGACCCAATCGGCTTTGCTTGAGGTTATGGAAGAGCATCAGATTTCGATAGACGGTGTAACTCATCCGCTGCCGCGTTTGCACATGGTTATTGCGACACAAAACCCTGTCGAAACCTTCGGTACATATCATTTACCCGAAGCGCAGATGGATAGATTTGCCGTAAAACTCACACTCGGTTATCCCGACCCGTCGGCTGAGGGTGAAATTTTAGGGCGCAATGAATTCTCAAACCCGATTTACGGGATAGGCGCGGTGCTTTCGATTGATGATGTTTTAACAATTCAGGAAGAAGTAAAAAAAGTACGCAGTACTGAACTCTTAAACGAATACATTATTGCCTTAGCCGGTAATTCCAGAAACAGCGACCTCATAAAACTCGGTATAAGCCCGCGCGGTTCAATTATGCTTCACAGGCTTTCAAAAGCGAAAGCTTATATCGAAGGGCGGGATTTCGTCACACCAGATGATGTAAAAGGGGCGGCGGTTATTACGTTATCTCACAGGATTACACTGTCTCCGAAAGGCAAATCGGTTTTAGGGACAACCGCGAATGCCGTTGAGAAACTGCTTTCTGAAACTGTTGTACCAATTTAAAATGCTAAGAAAAATTTATAACATATTTGAAATCTTAATAATCCTGCTGATCTCTTTAGGTTTTGCGCTTGGTATGGACGCTCTTGTCGGGTGGACGTTTATTTATGCTGTCATATTCGCGATTTTGTTTTCGGTTTTTGTGATGTTCGGGATAATGATTTTTCATTCCTCCCGCCCGGATGCCGACGTAAATTCAGAACTTCTGTACAAAGGCGAAACCCTAACCCTCACCCTGTCTGTCAATAACAAAACCTTTGTTCCCGTGCCCGATACAGAGTTTCTGCTCGAAACGCCGCAAGGGCTTGTGCCGGAGGCTGAACTTAAAGATACTGTTTCAATTACTGCTGCGACAAGAAGAACCGAACAAGAACCATCAGCCGAGCGGTCGGACGGAAACTTCAAAAATATTGTTTCAATAACTACTGCGACACGAAGAGCCGAAAAGATCAGGATAAATTATAAAGCCGTCAGATGGGGTAAGAGTTACGTCGGGGCAAAGCGAGTTACTCTTCGTGATTTTTTGGATCTTTTCAGATTTCCCGTTCGTTTCGGCAACTGTAAATCTAAAATTTTCACAATCCGCGTGTTCCCCGATATACCCGAAATTCCCGTCGATTCACCGATGCTGAGGTCTATAACGACAGACCTCAAATTCGACAACGAATCCGAAGAAACTGTCGAAAATAAAATGTTCACCGTCGGCGGTTATCCGGGTTATACCCACAGAGATTTTCAGCCGGGCGATCCGCTTAAACGCATAAATTGGAAGATTTCGGCTAAGCGCGGTAAATTCTCCGTACGCCTTGATGACGAAACAGAATCCCAGCGGCAAGTTATAGTCCTTGACTCACGAAGCGGCGGTTATGACGCGGACGAACGCGCTGTCGAAACAACGTTAGGCATTGTAAACGCCCTCATAAAGCTGAGTTTCAGAACGTCTGTGTGGTACTGTTCAGGCGGCGTAATGAATTGCTTTGAAGCAGCCGAAAGTTTTGATATTTTTGAACTCCAGCGCATTTTCGCCGATTATGAATTCGCGGGCGGCAGCGATAAGTCCGGAAGAATTCCTACAGAAGAAATAGCCGCAAGAAAACAGGGCAGTGCTGTTTTATTCATCACACCGGCAGATGTGATTTCAGATGCCGTTGCCGAGGCGAAAGAATATGCTTTGCGCGTAGCGGCGGTAGTGTGCGGCGACTGTGTTGATGCCGAATCAGCCGAGACAGTTTATAATATGACGGAGGGTATTAATGACTGAATTTAAAATTGCTGGTCTTGAGAATTTCAAAAATTCAAAAATCTATCCTGTTTTGATAAAAATCGGTGAAAAGAGCAAATACACGGCTTTTCCGCTGATTTTGGCGATTATTTGCGCTAATGCCGCACAGTATGTCTTTACGCTTGAGATTATAAATAAGGATGCTGTATTATCCTTTGTCGGTATTATACTCCTGTATATCCTCTTTATCGCTGTTTCAAATAAACGCATAATCGGGAAAATAATCCACATTGCGGTATTTTTTATAATTCCGAACTTGGGTGTATACATCTTGCGCACAGGAAGCGGCGTATATCCGTTTATTGTGTGGTTTTTCTCCGGCGGACAGCTTCTTGAAACAGAGCCTGAATTCCTGACGGCACTGAGCTTATTCTCAATTTACCTCTTTGCATTCAGTTTATATTATTTCACATTCCGCATATATCGGAAGCTGATGGTTTTTATCATCGCGATAATCCCGTTTGTGATTTTTGTGAAAGCGGCTATCGCTATCCCGACGGCGTTTATATTTATAAGTGTCGGATTGCAGATTTTTATATTTATACAGAATCAGCGTATTTTATTGCGAAAGCGAAGCTCAGTCGGCGGAAAAAAGAGTCTGCTCGCGGTTTACGGGGATTACGCGTTAGCACTGGTGCTTTTGATTTACATTTTGCCGAAACCTGCGGTAACACCTTTTGCAGAACAAGTTGAAGAATTTTTAAACGCAAATTTTACATTCGGAAATTTCGGCGATAACGCACTTGAGGGCTATTTCTCAGATGAATCGGGCAATGCCGATAATTTCAACCGTTCACAGGAACGCCTTTTATATACCGTCATAACCGATAAGCCGAATTACCTTAAAATTCAGACATTTAACACCTATAATCCCGAGCGAAACCGCTGGTATACTGAATACGGTTCGGAGGTTGATTATCCGATTTATTTTGATGAGGAGCACAATCGCTATAGAATTGACTCGCCCTATTCGGTTTCATATAATTGGGAGGAAGAACAGCGCGGCAGAAATTATTCTGATTTGTCTAAAGGTATTCTTGCGGCGGCGGCGATATCGGCGGAATTCGCCGAGAATTACGGTCTGACGGCGCAAACTCGTGATTTTGGAATTTTATCGGATATTGCAGCAGAGGACGAACCAAGTTTCACCATAAATGTTCACAGCGAAGATTTTCCGGCTCCTTATTTCGCACTTCCGGAAAGGACGTTTCGCATTGACCAAATATCAGAAACAGTAAGGGCTTACGGCGGCGGTATAACCGGAGAATACTTTATCGGAGCTGATTCGCGGTATAGCGGTAAGTATTATTCGGAGGATTTTTTCAGCGAATCAGGGTATAAAAACACCGCAATTGCCGCTTTGAGCAATAATGATTTTATAAATATGCTCTATACGGCGCGAAACATCCTTCAAGACAGCGGCGATAATATTTCGGCAGACATATTACAAAGTTTCATTGACGATGCACAGGATGTCCGCTACCTCCGTGTTTGGGCAGAAAACCATTATGAAACGCCTGAAATCACGGCTTTAGCGGAAGAAATTACAGCCGGACTTAACACAGATTATGACAAGGCTTCCGCTTTAGCTTCATATTTCACGGAAGCGGGATTTGAATATGTGTTGGGGTATCTCCCCGCGAGCGGATTTCGGACTGTCCAAGACTTTATGTTTGTCAGTAAAATGGGCACGTGTTCAGATTTCGCGACAGCGTTTTGTCTGATGGCACAGTCTTTGGGATTATCGGTAAGGTATTGTGAAGGGTTTGTGCCGCAGCTGATTTCGCCCCTTGACGGCGGCGACGGCTTAACCTACAGCGTAACCACTTATAACGCCCACGCATACCCCGAAGTCTTCTTAAACGGCGGTTGGGTTAGATTCGAGCCGACAGTCGGGAGTTTATCATCGTTCGGAACAGCAGTTGCAGCACAGCAAGCGGCAGACCAAATGACGCAAAATATTATACTTATTGCAGAGGTTATTGCCGTAACATTTATCGGGATTTTGACAGTGTTATTCCTTATTTTCCGCAGTAAATTAGCAGAAAAATGGTTTCGCATTACGGTAGGATTTTATAAGAGCGAAACCGCAATAATAATGCTCTATAAGCGTTTCGGAAAAAATCTTGAAAAACTTTGTGACAAACGCGGTATAACAATTAATTCAATATTCTGCGCCCCTCAGGAAATCTCCGATTTGGCAAAAAAACAAACAGGCACAGGTATCGACATCTTAGCAAAAGCCGTAAATGATTCAGTCTACGGCGGCATTAAACCGACAAAAGAGGATTTTAAGGTTTGTTTTAATAATTATAAAATATTTTTTAAATACAGAAAACAACACAGAAGTCAGAAGTTAGAAGACAGAAGTCAGATTATGTAGTACCCAGCACCAACTTAAACTTTACATTTATGAACTCATTGGATATTTTTTCTTGTATGTCGCTTGAAGTGAATATACAAAACGGGTGAGTAAGACTAAATCGCGCAGCTTGGCAACCCCGCGGGGGGAGAGGGAGAGGGGGGTGTCGGGGGTGAGAGGGAGAGGGGGTGGCGTCACGCCTGCCACCTCGAATAGCCGCCCCCTCTCCCTCTTACCCCTGACAAGTTCATGCAGACGTGACATTCACGACATTCATATTGACAATCATCTGACATTCAAACGCGACATTCACAAAAGTAAATTTTTAGATTTTACAAGGTACTACAAACGTTTCGTAATTAAAGCTAAAATCCGGGAGTTCATTATCTGATTTCTGTCTTCTGACATCTGACTTCTGTTACACAATCCCCGCCAATACTAAATTCTCTTCATGCCCCTCAAGCGTCTCGGCATAAAACGTTTCGCTTGTTTCTACGTTCGCACAGAAATACAGGTAGTCAGTCTCTGCCGGATATAACACGGCATCTATTGCATCCATACCCGGGTTGCAGATTGCGCCCGGCGGCAAACCTGTCGCCGTATACGTATTATAAGCCGAAAAAACCTCTGCCGCATCATAACCGATACCCGGCATTATAATATTCTCAACATACCCGCGAGTTGGGTCTGACTGTAAACGCTTCGGCTCGAATTCGGGGTCGTTGAGTCTGTTCCAGAATACAGACGAAATCTTCTTCATATCGCTGCGGGTCGGGGCTTCCGATTGAACTATTGAGGCGAATGTTATCAGTGTTTCGATAGTGAGCCCCATATCTTCGGCACGTCCTATTATGTCGGGGGTGAATTTGCTGTTAAAATTCCGGTAAATCTTTTTTACTACAGAGATAACTTCTTCATCTTCAAAAAATTGGTACGTATCAGGGAAGCAGAAGCCCTCCATTTTATAATATTCGAGCCTGTCCGCCCGAACACTTGACTCAAAATCATAGCCGAAAGAGGCAGTATTAAATGTATTTATAAAATCCGCAGCATCACAAACGCCGTTGTCCTCTAAAATTTCGGCGGCGGCTTTTAAGGTTATACCCTCGGGGAACGTCACGCTGACTATTTTCGTCTCATCTTCTGCGGCAATCCCCGCGCTTAAAAGTTCATCCGCCAAATCGCCGTAAGTCATATTCGGGCGGAATATATGCGAACCCGAGACCATGCCGCGCAGACCGCGTATACGCGTAAAACGCATAAACAAGTCCTTATCGGTAATAATCCCTTCGCGCACAAACATATCGGCGGCATCTTCAATGGTCATACTGTCGTCTATATCAAGCAAGATCCCGTTTGACGATCGTCCGATACCCAAAAATTCACGCCCTGCGGACACGATAAAAGCCGACGCCAACACAGAGAGCGACACTATAATTGCTGTTAAGACAAGCCCGAATATCAGTTGCTTCGCACTGGATTTTTTACGGCGGCGGCCTCTTTTGCTGCCTTTTTCATCGCTTTCGCCATATTCGTCAATTTCTTCATGGGGAATATCGCCGTTTTCATCAAAGTTTGTTTTGTCTGAAAATTCCGATGAGTCGTCCTCGTCTGTAAGACTGCCGAGCAGAGCTTCGTAGATGGATTTTTTACTTTCGGGCAAAACAGGCGGTTCGATTTCTGTAAGTGAATCGTCCGCAATATCGGTTTCAGTTTCAGTTTCGGCAGACAAATCATCTGTTTCGGCTGAATTTTCTGATTCATCGCGAGGTTCATTCTTACCGAATTCATTTAAAATATCGTCAATATTCTTCTTCTCAGGAGGCAAAGGTTATCCCCCTCTCGGTGATAATTACATTTACAGGCATATCGTATTGGTCGTAGGGCAAGAACTCCGTGAAAAATTCGCTTCTGCAAAGTCCTACGGAAAAACAATCATTTTCAAAAAAGTATCTGTCATAATAGCCGTTGCCGTAACCGATTCGATAGCCGTCTTCATCAAACATCAATCCCGGCGTAATACAAATAGCATTGTCGTCATAGTTATACCTGTCATTCGTTTGGGGTTCTAATATGCCGAATTTCCCGGTCGAGAGGTCGTCAAACGAATCTATACGATAAAACTCAATCCGTGCGCCCTCTGTTCGCGGGCAATACACGGTTTTACCCGAATAGAAAGAATACTCAATCAGGCGGCGCGTGTCTATTTCGTCCGACTTTGAGACATATGACAGAATAACACTTGATTTTTTATAAATATCGGTGTCAATCAGACGTTTAAAAATCAATTCATCACAATAGCTCTGGTCAGGCAGATTATAACGGCTTCTCAAGGCGAGTGCCCTTAGCTGGGTTTTAGTTAAAATCATAATTTTAATTTTCTTTAAAACGTAAATGTTATTTTCTAAATTGCATACTATTAGAAATTTTACGGGATATGTCCTTGCACTTTAATACTTTAAGAAGCTCAAATCCGAATTCCAAAGCGGCTCCCGCGCCTTTTGCGGTAATAATATTGCCGTCTGTGACAACCGAATCAGCTGAAACAATCGCTCCCGTCAGGTCTTTTTCAAAACCGGGGAATGCTGTAGCGCGTTTGCCCGAAAGCAGTCCTTTATGCCCCAAGATTGAAGGTGCGGCACAGATAGCGGCGATATATTTCCCGCCTTTTACACAAAAATCAATTGCACTTTGAACTAACGGCGAAGCTTCAAGATTGCGAGTCCCGGGCATCCCGCCGGGGAGAATTATCATTTCGGTATCAATGTCCGGCGTGAAATCTTGTATATCACTTCTGACAACAATCCCGTGAGAGCCGGATATATACTCACCCGTAATTCCGACAAGTTTTACGTCAACCCCGCCGCGCCGCAAAATATCAACAGGCGCAAGAGCTTCAATTTCTTCAAAACCATCAGCTAAGAAAATGTAAACCATAAAGTCACTCCAAAAGGTAAAGGTAATTAATATAAATTTATTATACTATATTTTCAGAGGTTTTGCAAGGGGAAAATAACAGTTTAAATAAAATATAAATTATATCGTGTAAACACAGAGGTCAGATGTCAGATTTCAGATGACGAACGCCGCGTTTATTAGCAGAAAGCAAGGCATTTTTCAATGTGCGGGCGGGCGAGGGCGCCCGCCCCTACACAAAGGACAGACACAATCTTCTACGCGGCGTGCATAGAAAGACCCCTGAAAGACTGCCATCGCGAATCAGTCCTGCCGGGTCACCGGCTATATTGCTGCCCTGATTCTGTTTATCAGCCGTCTGTATAGGTCTTCTTCGTTTTCGTAGATAATGATGTTGTTGTGGCGTTCGTCGAAATGGAGGGCGGTTTCTACGCCGCCGACTTTATCAAGCCAGCGTTTGTCGCAGCAGCGTATAAGCGGACGTCCTGTACCTAACGCAAATCCTGCTTCAAAATATGCACCCAGAGAGGCGAATGTATAATCAGCTATCACAAATTTACTGCGTTTGATTTCCGCTAAAACCTGATCCATAATGCCGTCATTTGAGGCATTATCATCAACCAAGCCTGCCGAATATCCGCATTCCGCACAGGCTTGGCGGATAGCATCAATACAGGGCTGTCTGTCGCCTGTATTTTCGTCTTGGAATTTCATCGCAATAAATACTAAATTCGATACGACATTGGTATTCACAAGGTCCTCGGCGTGTAAAAAGCCTTGTATCGTGAGTGAATATGATACTATTTGTTCAGGCTGACTGCCGTAGGTTTGCTGAAATTTCATCAAAGCCGAAAGCATCTGCGTTTCGCGCTGGTTTGTTACACGCCTTAAAAATCCGTTTTCTTTGAGACATTCGAGCATTTCGGCAATTTCGGAAATGCTCACGGCATAACCAAACGCCGGCGGCAATAACTTTATCTTTCCGTTATGCGTAGCAGAACCTAAATAGCTCAAAAGCAGCGGCGGTTTTGTTACATCTTTAAAAAACACAGCGGCAATACGAAAATCTGCGATATTTTCAGAGGTTTTATATATCTGCGCCAATAAATATTCAATTTTACGCGGAACGGTTTTCGGAACACGGCTGTCGGCAATAATATCGTGGATATTAATAATAGGCGCGTCAGCGGGCTTTATGCCGTTTAGGGATTTAAAGCGGTTGCCTGTCATCCACATAAATCCGGCGATTATATGGCGGTTTTGGGGACTTATATCGGCGGCTGTCGTGTCACCCGGCATACGCTCAACTAAATTCAGCCAATATGCTCCGCAATTCTGACAAATATAAAATGCCGCCTTTTTATCACCTACACGCGGGATTGTTCTTACTTCACCATCGCAAAGCAGACATAGTTCTTTTGACATCACAGAAATCAGAAGTCAGAGGTCAGGTGTCAGATTATGAGCCTCTTGTTCTCTCCTTTTATTTTCATTACTATTATAACAGATTTTTTCTTTAAAGTCAACATAGAAGTTAGAAGTAAGATGTTAGAAACACACCGCCGTTTCATTTTTCAGCCGAAACAGCGGTGTTATCTGGTTATATTTAAACTTATTCATCGGAATTTAGTCCCATTGCCTTTCCGGCAAGCTGTAAAACCTCAATGTAAATAGCGGCTATTACCGCATACAACTCCGGCGGGATTCCTTGTCCCACCGACAGCATTGACAGCATTGCCGCCGCAGAATCATCACGATATACAGGTACACCGTTTTCGTCTGCTAAATTTATTATCCGCTCCGCTACCTTGCCATGCCCCGAAGCTACTATAACCGGTGTATAGTCAGTCTTCGGGTTATATTTAAGCGCGACGGCGGATTTACCCTCTTGGTTTTTCATGTTTTTCATTTTTTCATTTCGCAGCGCGGGCGAACGCAGTTCGCCCCTACAAGACATTCAAACGCGACATTCATCTGTCTTCTGACTTCTGACTTCTGTGTTGACTTCTGTGTTATTACAAAATTACCGTTTTTTTCGTTGTAGCTTTTACTTCAAATGCACCGGTGTCGGTGTGAAATACTACAGTACGCCCGTAGTCAAGCCCCGTATCGGAACCCTTTATCGGAATCCGCATAAGCTGTAAATAGCGTCTTACGGCTTCTACATTACGTTCGCCGATATTGAATATAGTTGAGTTTGTCGAGAACATTTTAGCGCCGCCTGCGATTTTAGCTTCAAGTTTTGCTTTAGGCGACCCCATTAAACCCAATGACTGGATAAGTTCGTTTATTCCCGTATCGGCAAATTTTCTGAAATTATCCTGCGGTGAACTATTCTCACGCGACGACGGCAGCATTATATGTACAAGTCCGCCCTGCTGCTTTTCTTTGTCCCACAGACTGATTCCCACACAAGAACCCAGTGCATATGTGACAAGAGTGTCGCCGCCTTTTCCCGTATTTAAATCGGCTATACCGATTATTTTCTGAGCCATCAAACAGTCACTCCCAGCGTTCCGAACAGATTTTCAAGGGATTTGGTTTCGGGTACGAATATCAGATTGCTCCTTACTTCCGAACCGTCAATTATAAAACTGTCATCTATAAACAATACCTTATTAGCTCCTGTCATAGCGAATTCTACCGCCGGGACAGAGAGTATCGCGCCTACCATGTCAATTGTCATTTCAGGCACTGATATATCAATCGTCAAATTCGTAAGCGATGCTATGGCGTTAACATAACTTGCCGTCATGATATTGCCGACTTCCGAAATAAAGGATGTCGCCATTTCATCCATAGTCAAAAGGTCATCAATAGGCATACCGAACAGTGTTTCGGTCATATGTGAAGCGAACGCCTGCTGGATAACATATATCATCTTGCCTTTGATATCGCCTACAAGCTGTACAAGCATTCCGAGTGCTATAATCTCTGCGCCGCCTAAAAAATTTATCGCTTCGTTAAAATCAAGCAGTTTAACAGCCGGAACAGTTATATCCGTTGGTTTCATAATAAGTTCTGACAGTGAACTTGCGGCATTCCCCGAACCGATATTGCCGATTTCTTTTAAAACATCGAGGTGCATCTCGCTTAGCTGGTTAATATTTGTTAGTGCCATTTATATTTTCCCCTTTTTGCAGATAATTCTCATATAACGCAAATTCATTTTAATTTATTGTTAATTTTTGAGAGAATTAATTGCCGAATTCATTTCGCTGAATGTTTTATACATATTAACGTTCATTGAGAAAGCTCTTTGATTGATTATAACTTCGGTCATTTGTCTTGAAAGCTCAGAGTCTGAAATTTCGAGATATCCGCTCCGGATATTTCTTTCTGCTTCGGCGGGTTCTCCCGATTCGTCCGTTTCGGCGTAATAATTATCGCCGACAGTGCGAAGCCCTTGGGGATTTGCAAAGCTAAACAGTCCGACAATATCGGAAATCCCTGAAAAGTCAAGCTCCGCTGTAGGTTCACCCTCGCCGTCAAGTTTATATGGCACAACTATATGCTCACCGTTTGCGTCTAAAACATAACTGTTAGCTCCGTCTGTCAGTTCCCACTCGCCGCCGGCGTTTTGCGTTACCTGAAACGAGCCGTCTTTTGTATAGTATATGCCGCCGGAAGGGTCTTCAACCGAAAATAATGCCGAATTTTCAGCGAAAAAGTCCAGAGGCATCCCCGTCTCTTTCATAGCTCCTTGTGTGAATAATAAATCATTCTTAAAAAGCCTCACGCCGTGCCCGCGCTGAACATCTTCATTCTCCGGGTCGCGGGGTGTATATATTAAGTCGGCAAGTGAAGCCCTAAAAGGCTTAAAGCCGTCTGTATTAACGTTCGCTATATTATTGGATGTTACATCCATTGCTTCTTGATAGGTGAGTATTCCCATCTTCGCACTGTTTGAACCGATTCTGCTCATAATTTTTTTACCTTACAGGGTTTCAGATAATTGAAAATTTCTTTTTTGAATGTCAACACAGAGGTCAGATATCAGAAGACAGATGTCAGAATTTGAATGTCCGTTTGAATGTCAATATGAATGTCAGAATGATTGTCAATATGAATGTCGTGAATGTCCGTCTTCGATGTCTTGCAGGGGATGAGGGGAGAGGGGGCGGCTATTCGAGGTGGCAGGCGTGACGCCGCCCCCTCTCCCCTACACCCCCTGCACCCCCTACCCCTCTCCCCCTGTGGGAGCGAATACGTCTTCTGTAGGGGCGGGCGACCTCGCCCGCCCGCACATTCTAAACGCTGTGCGGTTTACTGATAAACAAGGCGTTCATAGTCTAACTTCTCACATCTAACATCTAACATCTATATTTTCATGTCTTGTGTTGCTAACGCGTTTAGCTGCTGCATTACTTTTATTGCGGTTGAACAGGCTGTGAATACGCCTTGGTGTGATGAGGCTGAAATTTGCAGAGAAGCTACATCGCCGTTGCTGCGTTCGTAAAAGCCTTGTCTTATTTGATATGCATAGCCCTCGGGGATATTCCCGAGTGTAATAGCCGCGTCATAGGGGCGAAAGAGTGTATCGCCGACTTTTTCAACGTCTGTGCTGTCTTCGATATAGGTTAAACCGAGTGTAAACTGTGCACCCTGTGCTGTAGTTATTACACCGGTGGGGTCTACCGTAAAGTCGGATGTCATTATCTGTATGGGGTTGCCCGCGTCGTCACACACTCTGCCGTTGTTTCCGAGAGCAAGATACCCTTCTCCGTCAACGGAAAATTGCCCGGCTTTTGTGAGGAGCGTTTCGCCTTGTAAGGTTTCGATATTAAAGAAGACATTGCCCTCTATGGCTAAATCCAATTTACTGTCGGTTTGGGCTAAAAGCCCCTGCGAAATGTCGGTGTAAGTAGTTTCAAGCGAACGGTAACCTATTTCACCCGCACCCGGCTCACCCTGCATTTTAACAAGCCATGTCGAAAACCTGTCGGTAACTTCTTTGTCGGTTTTATATCCCGCCGTATTGATATTCGCGATATTATTCGCTATCATATCTATAACACGCTGTTCGGTTAAGATACCGTTTGCGGCAGTGTAAAATCCTCTGGTCATTTGTTTTACCTTTTTAATATTTCTAATCTATCTGGGTCAAATAATCCGTTCTCAGGTCTTCTAAACTGCTTTTTAATGTATTAACCGCTTTGGCGTGAAGCTGACTTACGCGCCCCTCTGTCAGTTCGAGTACTTCGCCTATCTCGCGGAGTTTGAGACTCTCGTGATAATATAACGTAATAATAAGTCTTTCGCGTTCGGGCAAGGTCTCAATAGCATCTGACAATCGTTTAATCAGGTCTTCGCGGAAGATGATTTCTTCGGTAGCACCGATTGAGTTGTCGGAAAGTTCGTTTTTAAGTTCAACGTCATTATAAAGCAGTTCATCAAGCGAAAATACCTGATAAAGCATTATGCGCGATAAGTATTTATTCAGTTCTTCTGAATTAAGCCCCAATTTCCGGGCAACTTCTTCGTCGGTAGGTTCACGCTCGTTTTCCATATAAAGGGCATTAAAAGCATCTTGTGCTTCTTTACCGATTTTACTTAAGCGATGGGGTATATTATCATTTTTTCTTATATAATCAATTATAGTGCCGCGAATGACGATTGAGGCGTAAGTCTCGAATTTGACTTTTTTTTCGGGGTCAAAATTCTCGATAGCATTCATTAAGCCTAAAACGCCCTCGTTTGTCACATCAGCCGTGTCTATATATCCGTCATACATATTTCGGAGCGAAAACACATAGTAGCGGACAAGGCTCATATATTCTAAGACGGCTTCATTCCTGACTTTGCGGTCGCCTGTCTGTTTATATTTGATTATTAATTCTTTCTTGTCCGTACTTCGTCACTCCTTATTATATCATATTA
Organism: Ruminococcus sp.; assembly: GCA_031262495.1. GTDB lineage: Bacteria > Bacillota > Clostridia > Oscillospirales > Ruminococcaceae > JAISGY01. The sequence goes on along the minus strand of JAISHV010000047.1, from coordinate 4,015 downwards.
CATTAGTCAGTCAAACATAAATAGTGTGTAAAATTAGAATATATCATCCATTACGGGCATTCCTGATGTATCCATCATTAAATATAAGACATTATCTTTTACTGTCGCTTTGCAATCGCCTGCTATGTATGCCGGGTCAAAGATTTCGTCTGCTTTTTTATCGCTTTCGATTAAATTGAGGTCTGTGCGGCAATAAATATTTAAAAACTCAACCGCGACCTCATCAGATAACTGCACTCGGCTGTGGTCCTGTGCGTTTCCGCGAAAATTAAATACAACTGTGTCCATACCTTGAACAAAACCTTCGGTATTTTCAATAGTGTATGAAATTTTAGTGTATGACGTCAACATATTTATATTCATATCCAAGTGCCGTGAATATAATAGATTAGCGCGAATACCAAAAGTGAAAACAAGCAAACAGGCAGCGGCAGAAGTTGTAAATCTTCTGTTAAAATATTTTCTGCTCGGCTTATCTCCTGTTTCGGATTTATATAAAATATATACAAAACCGACGGGAATTAAAACATATTGCAGCTGCATTATGACGTGGTATACTTCAGCGTCAGTTATAAGCACTAATATATTCAGCGAATAAATAAAGAGGAAGAGTGCGAAAACGACAACAAGCTGATTTATGTTTTTCGGTTTTTTTATTGAGGTTTTCGCTTTGATTATTGACTTAACTGAAAAGCCTGTGCAGATAATCAGTATAACGAAAACCGCCAATGCTAAGATGTTCATCAGTCCTGTGCCTGTAAGAAGCCTCTGCTTGAAAATTACTGTATACAAAATATCTAAAGGCTTATAAAATTGTTCAAGCGATAAATCTATGTTTAAAGTCTCTAAAAAATTAAGGTTTTGGTAATCTGACATTGCGGCGTTTGAAACAGTAAGAATGATTTTATTGATAATTAAATATACAATACTGCCTACTGCTCCGCAAAGAATGAATTTCCCGTATAGTTTAAAACGCAAATTGTCTGTTAAGCTGTCTAAAATAATAATCAGCAGGCAAAGTACTGCGGCAAAAACTATAAATGCCTGATAAATCGCAAGAGAAACACAAATCAGCAGAGCACCTATCAAGAATCCATATTTATGCAGCTTGGTCACAAGGAGTGCTAAAACAGAACAAAACAACGCAAAAGAATAAACATCACCGGTGAATGAATACATGAAAAGATAAGTGACTGTCGGGAAAGCGGTTATTATCGCGGCTATGAGTGAAGCGGCGTGAGTACTTTTAATTTCAAGTAAGAGTGTTATTACAGCACACGAACACGCAACCCAGAAAAGAATTGTCAGACCGTTTACCCAGACTAAGTGAGTGCCGCCGTTGATTTCACCGAAAATATGAAGCAAAAACCGCCCGGAGGTTACATTGTCTACTAAACTATGGTGAGAATGTATGCTGTCATATATCAAAAACTGATTAGTGAGCCCGACGAAATGGCATATTAAGCCCACAATCAAAGAAACAATAAACGCTGATTTTGCCGGCTTTGGGATTTTCTCTGTTTTAGATTTTATAAAGTCGGTAAAATTCACGATCTAACCTCTGACTTCTCACCTCTTACTTCTATGTTGCCTACCGCTTGTATCTGGACGGTGGTGTCTATTTCGGAGAATGAGAGGACTGTTACGTTCGGTATGAACTGGTCTACAAGCTTTTTGAAGTATATTCTCACTATCGGGGACGTGAGTACGATTGTGAGCGGGACTAAGGCTTTTACGCGTTCGATTTGGATTGTGAGACTTGCCATCATGTCTTGGATAACTTGGGGGTCGAGGGCTAAATAGCTGCCCTGTTCGGTCTTTTTAATTGAGGCTACTATCTTGTTTTCTACATCTGAATCGAGGGTAATTACCCTTAACTGTCCGCCGTCGGAGAATTTCCGTGTTATGGTGCGCTTGAGTGCCTGTCTGACGTATTCTGTTGTAATATCTATATCGCGCATAGCGTGCTGATTATCGGCAAGCGTCTCGAGGATTGTCTGCAAATCACGTACCGGAATACCCTCTTTTAAAAGCAGACAGATAACTTTCTGTAAATAAGCTTGAGAAACTATACTCGGTACAACATCGCCGACAAGAACGGGATTACTCTCGGTGAGTTTGTCAAGCAGTGTTTTGATATCCTGCCTTGACAGCAGTTCATATGCGTGAGTTCTTATGATTTCCGACAAATGCGTAATAATTACGGAAGTCGGGTCAATAAGCGTATAGCCTGAAATTTCGGCTCTGATACGGTTCTTTTCGGATACCCATTTAGCCGGAATACCGAATGCGGGTTCGATTGTGTCGATACCGTCGATTTCTTCGGTAACACCGCCGCTGTCCATCGCTAAATAATGGTCAACCAAAATCTCTGCGGAAGCGACAATTTCGCCCTTAATCTTAATAACATATTGGTTTGGATTAATGTGGTCGTTATTGCGCATTCGCACGGAGGGGAAAACAATACCCATCTCTTGGGCAAATTGTTTCCTGAAAATTACCACACGCTCAATCAGTACACCGCCGCTCGCTTCATCGGCAAGCGGGATAAGGCTATAGCCGAATTCAATCTCAATAGCTTCAACAGGTAAGAGTTTATATACATTGTCGATATCTTTATAGTAATCAAGTTCGCTGATGCCCTCTTTTGGTTCGGGCTGTGTTTTCCCGTCAAGCAGTCCTACAGGTGCGCCATCGGCGGCAAGCTGCTTGTTGTTGCGCGTTAACGCAAAACCCAGTCCTAAGAGTCCCACACCTAAAATAATAAGCTGCAATTTAGGGAATCCCGGTATAAGACACATAGCAAGCATTGCAACGCCCGCAATAGTCAAAGTCCGAGGCTGTGATGAAAAAGATTTTATGAGGTCGATATTGAGTGATGTATCAGAAGCACTGCGGGTAACAATCATACCCATTGCAGTAGAAATAAGCAAAGAGGGAATCTGTGAGCATAAACCGTCGCCCACTGTCGCTATGGAATATGTAGAGATAACTGTCATAATATCCATGCCGGAAAAGATAAGTCCGATAACGATACCGCCGGCAAGGTTCACGACCGCCGCAATGACAGAGAATGTCGCGTCGCCTTTTACGAATTTGGAGGCACCGTCCATAGCTCCGAAATAGTCGGCTTCGCGCTGGATTTTGTCACGTCTGTGTTTGGCTTCGTTGTCATCTATAATACCTTGGTTTAAGTCGGCATCTATTGCCATCTGTTTGCCGGGCATAGCATCAAGCGTAAAACGTGCGGTAACTTCCGCGATACGCCCCGCGCCCGCTGTGATTACAGTAAGCTGGACAAGCATTATAAGCACGAAAACAACAAATCCGACAACGGCGTTGCCGCCCATTACAAATTCGCCGAAAGCTTTTACAACCTCGCCCGCATATCCGTCATTCAGTAAAATAAGTTTTGTCGAAGAAATATTTAAAGCAAGCCTGAAAATCGTCGTTATCAGAAGCAGTGACGGGAAAACCGCAAAATCAAGGGCTTCCTTAGCATACATCGTGATAAGCAAAATTATAACAGAGAGTGCTATATTAAACACAAACAAGAAGTCGAGCAACGGTGCCGGCAGCGGTATAATTATCATAAATACCGCAAGTACGATAAATACCGTTACCGCATTATCAACTATTTTTTTAACCATTTTTTAATTCTCGCCAATATCCTATCGGCAAACATGGGGATTATGTAGTCCTTACTGTAATATTTTTTTATTGAGACATCAATTATAGATTGCGCGGTGTTTGTTACGGGTGGTTTCTGTAGGGGCGGGCGCCCTCGCCCGCCCGCATACCATCAATCGCTCACCTTGAACTGAAAAAGAACAAACTATTATAATTTAGTTATAATCCTAAATTCATGTCTTTTAGAATTTGCGGGCGGGCGAGGGCGCCCGCCCCTACTACCCAGCACCAATAAAAACTTGACAAAGCTCAAAAAATATGATACACTAAAAGAAAAACTAAGGAGTGTATCAAAATGTCAATGTCGGCGCCATATCTGAGTGAA
>JAISHV010000066.1 GCA_031262495.1 Ruminococcus sp. | reverse complement strand
CGTTTGCATGAACTTGTCAGGGGCAAGAGGGAGAGGGGGCGGCTATTCGAGGTGGCAGGCGTGACGCCGCCCCCTCTCCCTCTCACCCCCGACACCCCCCTCTCCCTCTCCCCCTGTGGAGTTGCCAAACTGCGCGATTTAGTCTTACTCACCCGTTCAGTATATTCACTTTAAGTGGCATACAAGATGAAATATTTGAATTTTAGGTTATATCGAAAAATTCATAATCTGTCCTCTGTCCTCTCGCCTCTGTCTTCTGTTTTGTCCTCTCGCTTCTGTCCTCTGCGTGTCCTCTTTATTATACCACATTTTAAACCAATGTCAAGTGATTTGACGAATTTTCGGTTTAAACCGTTAAATTTATCACGAATAGATACAAAATTTTTTCATCTTTTGGAATAATAATGTATTATCTGTCCAAACTACTTTCGAGGTGAAATCTATGAAAAAAATAAACTTCACAAGACTTTCGGGAAAAGGTTTGGCTATAGCGGTTTTCGTTTGCTTACTTGCAGTAGGCGGAGCCGGAATTTATTCATATTCTCAAGTTTCCCGAAGCCTTGAGGGCGCACTCGACAATGCCGCGAACGGCATTACCACAGCAAGCACATATAAAACAGGCGAACCCATTGCATCGGTTACAGCGGCAACAACATCCGTTACAAAGATTCAGGATGCCGCCCCGGCAGGAGCAGAACAGACGGGCGTACCCATAGTTGCAGGGGTTTCAGACGACAACACGGCAAATATCGCGGACAAGCCCGAGGGCAATGTTGAAGATGCCGCCATTTTGACAGAGATTAACTCCGAAGCGTGCATAAGACCTGTTTCGGGTGAAATCTTAAACGGCTTTTCAGGCGGCGAACTTGTAAAATCAAAGACGCTCAATGTCTGGAAAACGCATGACGGGATTGATATTTTAGCCGCCGAGGGCGAGAATGTCAAGGCAATGACTACAGGTATAGTTACAGAAGTATATGAAGACCAATTGATGGGCGTAACTGTAGTTATAGACCACGGAAGCGGCATCACAGGTTACTACTGCAACCTTTCAACCGACATCCCCGTAACCCCGGGCGATGAAGTGAAAGCCGGGAGCATTATCGGTACGGTAGGCAAAACCGCCGAATCGGAAATCTCCGAAGACTCCCACATCCATTTCGCATTACAGAAAAACAGCGTATGGATTGACCCCGCGGCATTACTTTCAGGTTCAGGTTCATAACAGAAGTCAGATGTCAGAAGTCAGAAGTCAGAGCAAACGAAAACCTTAATTCAGGTAATAACGAAAATCTCATTACCACGGTAAAGTTGGTAATGAGATTTTTCTAATATCCGGATAAAAGGTATTCAGTCGCTCTGTCTTCTGACCTCTGACATCTGACCTCTGTTCTGACTTCTGTCAATAGGCTTTTGCCCATACTACCATTGTTTTTGCGGGTTTGCCGCAGTTTACGCAAGTCTCTGAGATGATTTCCTGATTTTCGGGAATACAGCGGCTTCTTACACCTGTTTTTGCGGTAATTTCATCTTCACAGGCTTCCTCGCCGCACCACATTGCTTTTATAAAACCATCGCCGTTTTCTTTGAGTTTAGCATTGATTTCGTCGGCGGTTTTTGCGGTGTATGTTCTCTGTTCGCGGTTTTTGAGTGCCGCATTAAATATATCCGCCTCGTATGTTTTAAAGAGTTCGGGGATTTTGTCGGCGATTTCGTCAAGGCTTATAAAAATCTTTTCGCCTGTCGCACGGGAAACACATACGCATTTATTTTCGGCGATATCGCGGGGACCCATTTCAATTCGGAGCGGTACGCCTTTCATCTCATATTCGGCGAATTTCCAGCCGGGGGAGTTGTCGGAGTCGTCAAGTTTTACGCGATAGCCCTTTTCGCGCAACGTTTGAGCTAACGTTTCACATTTTTCTAAAACGCCCTCTTTATGCTGCTGAACAGGGATTACGACAATTTGAGTCGGTGCTACAGCCGGCGGTAAGATAAGTCCGTTGTCGTCGCCGTGAGTCATTATAATTGCACCGATAAGGCGTGTGGTCATACCCCAACTGGTTTGGTGAGGGTATTCTAACTTATTGTCTTTTGAGGTATATTGAATACCGAATGCTTTTGCAAAACCATCGCCGAAATAGTGAGAAGTGCCCGCCTGTAAAGCTTTGCCGTCATGCATTAATGCTTCAATAGCGTATGTTGAAACAGCTCCCGCGAATTTATCCGACTCGGTTTTTTTCCCTGCAATAACAGGCATACAAAGATACTTTTCACAGAATTCACGATAGACTTGAAGCATACGCTCGGTTTCTTCGATAGCTTCTTCTGCTGTGGCGTGGATTGTGTGCCCCTCCTGCCATAAGAATTCTCTTGAGCGCAGGAACGGGCGCGTGGTTTTTTCCCATCTTACGACTGAAACCCATTGGTTATACAATTTCGGTAAATCTCTGTAAGAATGTATAATTTCAGCGTAATGATCACAAAAAAGCGTTTCGGAAGTCGGGCGAACACACAGGCGTTCCTCAAGTTTTTCCGCGCCGCCGTGCGTAACCCATGCGACTTCGGGGGCAAAACCTTCTACGTGGTCTTTTTCTTTTTGAAGCAGACTTTCGGGTATAAACATAGGCATACAAACATTCTCATGCCCTGTAGCCTTAAACATTCCGTCAAGTATTTTTTGGATATTCTCCCAAATAGCATAACCGTAGGGGCGTATAACCATACAACCCTTAACGGCAGTATAGCTCACAAGCTCTGCCTTCATACAAATGTCGGTGAACCATTTCGCGAAATCTTCATCGCGCCCTGTTATGGATGAGTTTTTATTCTTCATGAGTTTTTCCTTTTTTAGGTAATTCTATTTTCGGGTTTTTATGGTTGCGCTTATATAAAACAAATTTGCCGCCTATTGTATGTACCAATTCAGACCGCGTCTTTTCCGACAGTTTTGCGGCAACGTCGCCCAGAGGTTCGGGCGATGTCTCAAGGACTTTCCCTTTTATAAGCTCACGCGCCGCCAAAGCACAAGCCGTCGAGTAAATTACCTCGTCATTCACGCCGTTTTTACCGACTGTAATTATTGTGTCTTCGTTTTGCGCTAAGGATTTCAGGAATGAACGCTGTTTGCTCGTGAGCATTATTACCTCCGCTTTTTTTAAACCTGCTAATTTTAGTTATTTAGATAAAAATTCTTTGAACTTATCCAACGCTTTAGCTCTGTGTGAAAATCCAGAAGACAGAAGCGAGAATACAGAATACAGATGAATGTCGCGTTTGAATGTCTTGCTGCCGTTTGAGGTTTAGGCTGATAACAAAAAATTCATAATTTGCACTATGTGTTTAAGCCTTTGTCAAGAAATTTTTAAATTCTTCTAAAGCTCTCGCTCTGTGAGAAATTTTATTCTTTTCGGCATCTGTCATTTCGGCGAGTGTAAGCCCGTTATGTAAAAATATCGGATCATAACCGAAACCGTTTTCGCCTTTCGGCGACGTTGTAATTTCTCCGCTGACACTGCCGTCAAAGAGGTGTTCGCGCCCCAGTGTATCAATATAACAAATTACGGCGCGAAACTCGGCATAGCGGTCTCTGTTATCTTTCATTTCGTCTAAAATACGGCTGATGCGTTCGGTATCATTTTCGCCCCAGCGCGCCGAATAAATCCCCGGGTAACCGCCTAAAGCGCGTACAAAAAGCCCCGAATCGTCCGAGACTACAGGCTTTCCGAGCAAAACATATGCCGCCCGCGCTTTAATTACGGCGTTATCTTCTAAGGTTTTTCCCGCTTCATCGGGCTGAGAAATTATGCCTGCTTCTTTGAGGCTCATGATTTGCTGTCCGAATTCACTTAAAATGCTGCGGTATTCTGAAAGCTTTCCGCTGTTATTCGTGGCTATCACTATCATTTTTCTTTTTTCCGATATTTATAGGTTCAAATAAGAAACTGAATCTTCCTTTTTTCTTCGGCGGTTTATTTTCGGTGTTTTCTGTGAGTTCTTCTGAAATTTCATCTAAGAGTTCTTCGGTCGCCGGGTCGTTCTCGCTGTCATGGAATATATCACCGTCAATGTGCAAATTTATGGGCGTTTTTTCAACTTTTTCAAATTTATCAGCAGTGACATTTTCATCTTCTTCTATTGGACTGTCGGTCGCCGACTCCTGCTCTGTACTCTGTATTCTGTTTTGGCTGCCGGGCTCCGGCTCGGTACTCTGTAATCTGTCATAATTCCCCTCAAATTCTGTATTCGTATCAAACAATGCTTCTACAAAATCTGCGGGGTCAAATGGGGACAGGTCGCTTATTTTTTCGCCGACACCGATAAATTTCACGGGGATTTTCAGTTTAGCCGAAATAGGAATGACAATTCCGCCCTTAGCTGTTCCGTCAAGTTTTGTTAAAACTATTCCCGTAACATCGGCAACACCTGAAAACATCTCCGCTTGATTTACGGCATTCTGCCCGGTTGTAGCATCAAGCACAAGGAGCGTTTCGACTGACGAACCCTCTGATTGGGATTTTATAATCCGCGCTATCTTGCGGAGTTCTTCCATTAAACTTTTTTTGTTATGAAGCCGCCCTGCCGTATCGACGATAAGCACATCGGCATTGTCTTTGGCTTTGTGCAGAGCATCAAACACAACGCTTGCGGGGTCTGAACCCTCGGGGCGTTTGACAATTTCGGCGTTTGCACGGTTGCACCAAATTTCAAGCTGCTCTACCGCCGCCGCTCTGAATGTATCTGCCGCCGCGACGATTACCTTTTTCCCCGAACTGACAAGCTGTGAAGCTAATTTCCCTATAGTTGTGGTTTTCCCCGCGCCGTTTACGCCTATAACAAGGATTACGGCGGGTTTTCCCGACAGGTTCAGGGTTTGTTTTTCGCCCAGCATTTCACATAAAATGGCTTTGAGTTCGGCTTTGACGGATTCGGGGTCTTTTATAGCCTTTTCTTTGACAATTTTTTTAAGCCGCTCGGTGATTTCACAAGAGGTTTCTACGCCTATATCACAGGTAATAAGGAGTTCTTCAAGCTCGTCAAAAAAATCCCCGTCAATCTTTGTCAACAAGAGATTTAATTTTGAAGTGAAATTATCACGTGTTTTTTTCAGCCCTTGGCTGATTCTTTGGAAAATGTTCATTAGCTATTTCTTTATATCATTGTTTGCTGAAATTTAATCTTCTTCGTCCATCGTTTCTTCAATATATTTTTTTAAATCTTCTACGGTGTCAAAAGATAAATGCTGAGGATCTAACATCGCCGCTATCGTTTCCTCATTCGGGATTTCATCAATATATTTTAAATAATCATCAAAGCTGTCGTATTTTTTATTACCGGTCTCTTGCATTGCCGCTATCGTCTCTGCGTTTGGGATTTCTTGATAATGTTTCAGCATTTCATCGCCGTCTTTAAAAGTCAGTGTGTATTCCGGATTAGTCATCGCCTCAATCGTTTCTTCGTTCGGGATTTCATTATCACACATAGATTGCACCTAATTCAGCTTTTGTAGGGGCGACCGCCCTCGGTCGCCCGTCCCTACATTCAGCCTACTGTTCTTTTTTTACCGTATCCGAATAATCACACTTAACACAATAAAGCTTCCCGCTCTTTTTAAATAACGTTGTACCGTTATTGCATTTCGGGCATTTGTCCGATACGGGCTGATCCCATGACATAAAATCACAGTTCGGGTAATTTTCACAGCCGTAAAAACGTTTCCCTTTTTGTGACTTTTTAGCAAGCAGTCTGCCGCCGCATTTAGGGCAAATTCCGCCTGTATCTACGGCAATCCGCTTTGTGTTTTTACAATCCGGGAAACCGCTGCACGCTAAAAATTTCCCGAAACGCCCGATTTTTATTACCATCGGTTTCCCGCAGATGTCGCAGACTTCGCCCGTCTCTTCCACCGGGACTTTTATCCGCTTGCCCTCAAGCGCAACCTCTGCATCCGAAAGTTCTTTTTCAAATCCGCCGTAAAACTCACGCAGGGTTGTCGCGTAATCCATCTTGCCGTCTTCGATTTCGTCTAAATCCTGTTCCATCTCTGCTGTGAATTTAGGGTCAACTATATTCTTGAAATGCTCCTTCATCAGCTCCGTAACTGTCTCGCCCAGCGGGGTAGGTTTAAGTGCTTTCCCCTCACGTTCTACATAGAATCTGTTCATTATCGTAGAAATCGTCGGCGCGTAGGTTGAAGGTCTGCCGATACCGTTTTCTTCCATTGCTTTAATCAATGAGGCCTCGGTATATCGGGGCGGCGGGGTTGTGAAATGCTGTTTTTTCTCAAGGGTCTTGACTTTCAGAATGTCGCCCTCTTTGATTTCGGGGAGGGCTTTGCTCTCTTCGTCGTCGCGGCTTTCTTGGTATACTTTAGTATATCCGTCAAACGACATTGTAAAGCCTGTTGCCTTAAATAAATGCCCGTTAGCCGTGATTTCGGCGGCAACCATATCAAGCAAAGCATTAACCATCTGGCTCGCTGTAAAACGCTCCCAGATAAGTTTATACAGTTTATACTGATCGGCAGTGAGACTGTTCTTTACACGCTCGGGCGACAGTCCCGGGATTGACGGACGAATAGCTTCGTGTGCGTCTTGGGCGTTCTTTTTGGATTTGTATACATTCGGTGTCGCGGGAGCGTACTGCTTTCCGTAATTTTCCGTAATATACTCTTTTGCAGCGGCGGCGGCTTCATCAGCTACGCGCAGGCTGTCCGTTCTCATATACGTAATAAGCCCGACAGCACCTAAGCCCTCGACTTCCACGCCCTCATACAGCGTTTGAGCGGCTTTCATAGTGCGGCTTGATAAAAATCCCAACTTCTTTGAGGCTTCTTGCTGCAAGGTTGATGTGGTAAACGGCGGTGCAGGGGATTTTTTGCGCACTGATTTTTTTACGTTTGTTACTTTGAATTCATGGTTTAATGTTTCGTCTAAAACTTTCTGAGCAGATTTTTCGGTTTTGAGTTCAGCCTTTTTGCCCTTTTTACCGTAATACGAAAAATCGAACATCTTCCGCGACGGCGGATTATTGGCAGTGCCTGTTACACTCCAATATTCTTCGGGTTTGAATGCCCTGATTTCGTTTTCGCGGTCAACTATAATGGCTACAGCCACCGACTGAACACGTCCCGCCGATAAGCCGCGCCTTACCTTTTTCCACAAAAACGGCGACAATTTATATCCCACAATACGGTCTAAAACACGTCTTGCCTGTTGGGCATCGACGAGTTCCATATCAATACGGCGGGCGTGTTTCATACCGTCTGAAATACCCGCTTGAGTGATTTCATTAAATGTAACACGGTTTTTTTCGGTCAAAGGGAGTGAGAGCATCTGCGCTAAATGCCACGAAATAGCTTCGCCCTCGCGGTCCGGGTCAGTCGCAAGGTAAACATAATCAGACTTTGAAGCCGCTTTTTTGAGCTTCTCGATAATCTCTTCTTTGCCCTTCATTTCGGCATACTGCGGCTCAAAATTGTGTTCAACATCAACACCTAATTTTGATTTCAATAAGTCGCGGACATGACCCATAGACGCGGTAACTTCATAGCCGCGCCCTAAATATTTCCCGATAGTTTTGGCTTTCGCCGGGGATTCTACAATTACAAGTTTTGACATTTCTACCCAACAATTTAATTCTGTTTATTCATAGTTTATCTTATGTGTATCTTAATCACAAAAATGCAAAAATATTCATTCATCAATTACTTTTACGCGGTGAGCATCGAAATTTTATGAAAGACTTTCATCGCGTAATGACTGCGCGGTCGCCGCGCCGCAAAAATGCGAAAATATTCATTATTAATTTAAATTTGTATAGTGCATTATGATACTCGCTGCGACAGCCGCATTAAGGCTTTCGGCATTGCCTTTCATGGGGATTGTAAAACGGCAGTCGCAACGTTTACTTATCTCTTCGGGCAATCCGCTGCCCTCATTGCCTATGAAAATAGCTGATTTTTCGGCGAAAGGGACTTGTCCGAGCGTAAAATCATATCCTGACAAGACTGCCGCATAGGTTTCATAATCCGATAAAGCCTCAAATACATTTTCAGTGTCAAATTCCGTAATATTTACCCTGAAAAGCGAACCCATAGCGGCTCTGACGACTTTCGGAGAATACCTGTCAACCGAGTTTACCGAAAATAAGTCTCTTATACCGAAAGCATCAGCCGACCGAATAATCGTGCCTAAATTCCCGGGGTCCTGTAGATTCCACAGGACAAAAATCTTGCCGCCTACGGGTTTTTGCGTTAACATTTCTGCTACCGCAAACACACCTTGGGGGGATTTAGTATCCGACATCTTAACGCTTAATTTTTCTGTGATAATATCCGCTTCGGAGAAATTTTCGGAAAATTTCTCCGTCACGAAAATTTGCGCAAGTTTTACCGAATTTTTTATTGCATCATTGACATTACGAAACCCCTCAATGACAAATTGAGATTTTTCATGCCGAAAATTTTTGTTATCTCGGAGTTTGATATACTCTTTAATTTTCGGATTGTCGGGGGAAGTTATATACATTGTTAAAAATTTAAATACATTCGCAAGCGGCTGTAAACTGCGTCCTTAAAATCTCGGCGCACGGCTTACAACCGCCTAAAACGTTGGAATTCAGTTAAGAGCCGCCTTTGCCGATTCAGTCAAAGCGGTGAAACCCGCCGCATCGTTTATTGCAATCTCAGAGAGCATTTTACGGTTAAGTGTGATACCGGCTTTCTTTAAGCCGTTTATGAATGTAGAATAATTCACACCGTTTATTTTACAAGCGGCTGAAATACGCGTAATCCACAACGAACGGAAATCACGCTTTTTAAGGCGTCTGCCGATATAGGCATACTGCCCTGATTTCATTACGGCTTCTTTAGCCATTTTGAAATGTTTCGATTTTGCGCCCCAATAACCTTTAGCGAGTTTGAGCGTTTTATTTCTTCTCTTGCGCGTAGCAAGAGCACCTTTAATACGAGCCATGGTCCCTCCGGGACAGAGCAGCTATGCTCTGTTCTATTATTTTTTAATTATTTTTTTGTTACTGATTGTTTAAAGTCTTGACTTAGAGGCGAGAATACAGAATACAGAGCGGCTCTTCCTCATTTTGGGGTTCTTGCCGTATCGGTATTATGCGGCTTCCGCCTTACTGTTCGATTCGCTCACAGTTGATTTTGTTGTTGTTTATGCATATGGTAACAGTTCGCGGAGTGACGGTGTGTTTGCACTGCCTGCCACGCCCATTGTGCGGGCTATTCTTTTGCGCTTGTGAGCTTTTTGGGTTAAGCGGTGGCGTTTGTTGGTTTTTTGATATTTAAATTTACCTGTCCCGGTGATTCTGAAACGCTTTTTAGCACCGGAATGTGTTTTTTGTTTTGTTGCCATTTTTATTTCTCCTTATTTTGCGGCAAAAATTCTGCCGCGTTATAATATACTGCGGTAAATAATACAAACATTGCGTTCATAATCTGTAATCTGTATTCTGTACTCTGTACTCTGTATTCAGTTATCTGATTTTTGATTTTTGTTCTTCGGGTTAATGAGCATCATTAAAGCTCTGCCTTCCATAATGGGTTTTGAATCGGCACTGCCGACTTCAGCACAGGCATCGCGGAATTTATAAAGAAGTTCTTCGCCGAGATGAGGGTGAGCTATGGCGCGCTTTTTAAACCGCACCTGAACTTTAACCTTGTTTCCCTCGCTTAAAAACTCACACGCTTTAGAAACTTTAGTATTAAAATCGTTGGTGTCGATAGCCGAGAACATTCTGATTTCTTTGGTTTCGACAATTTTCTGATTCTTACGCTGTTCACGTTCGCGTTTTTCTTTTTCAAACTTAAACTTGCCGTAATCCATGATTTTACAAACAGGAGGTGCGGCATTCGGACTTATCATTACAAGGTCAAGTTCCTTGTCGTCAGCCATACGCTGAGCGTCCCGCGTTGCGATTATACCGAGTTGTTCGCCGTCAGAGCCTATAAGGCGTATTTCTTTATCACGAATCTGTGAGTTCATAGGCAATTCGTTTTTATGGTTAGCTGATGCTATAAATAATCACTCCTTAAAAAAATTTAATAAAAAAACTCCCGTAAAACGGAAGCTCACAATAAAATCAGATATCGTTATAAAACGACACCTACCATATTGCCCCGAACTGATTAAAAATCGCCGGGAGGAAACTTTCGTTTCGCTTTGTTTTACTATTATATTATAACACACAATTTCAATTTGTCAAGTGATTTAGAAAAAAAAATTTTCATTAAATTCGCGATGGAAGTATTATTGACAATTAAGATGCTCACCGCGTAGAAGATGCTTATTAGTTATAGTTGCCTTAACATTCAATTTTGGTTTTGAATAAATTAAAAATAAAAATTCACAAATTACGCCTTTTTTTATACTTAATTTATGGTATAATAGATATAGGGGAGAATCTCCCCGAAAGGTAATTATCTATGAAATACAGAACCGACCCCCGCTCAGGCAATAAACTATCGGTTTTAGGCTACGGCTGTATGCGCTTTCCGCGTAATACATTCGGCATTGATCTTAAAAAAACAGAATCACTCATTAAATATGCCGTCAGCCGAGGCATCAACTATTTTGACACAGCGTATATGTATCCCGGCTCGGAAGAGGCTTTGGGTACTGTTTTAAGCGATAACAGCCTACGTGAAAAGGTTTACATCGCTACAAAAATTCCTACGGCAATAACTAAAAAAGCAGGCGACCCGGAACGCTTTTTAAATGAATCACTGTCAAGGCTCAAGACCGATTATATAGATTATCTGCTCATGCATTTACTCACGTCTTACGCTGATTTTGAGAAACTTGTTTCTCTTGATATTTTAAATCTCATTCCAAAATGGAAAAATGAGGGCAAAGCGCGGCAAGTCGGGTTTTCTTTCCATGGTACGCGTGAGGAATTCTTAAAAATCCTTGAAGCTTACGACTGGGATTTTTGTATGATTCAGTTTAATTATTCCGACGAAAATTATCAGGCGGGTATAACGGGGCTGAAAGCGGCGGCGGCAAAAAATATACCGGTAATGATTATGGAACCGCTGCTGGGCGGAAAACTTGCTGTAGGACTGCCTGACAGGGCTGTGGGAGTCTTAAAGCGCGCCGACCCGAACCGCTCGGCGGCGGCGTGGGGGATAGGCTGGGTTTTAAACCACCCGGAGGTTACGACTGTCCTCTCGGGCATGAA
The DNA here is from genome assembly GCA_031262495.1 of Ruminococcus sp. Classification (GTDB taxonomy): domain Bacteria; phylum Bacillota; class Clostridia; order Oscillospirales; family Ruminococcaceae; genus JAISGY01. The sequence continues at coordinate 4,675 of JAISHV010000066.1, read as the reverse complement.
TTCCCCGATGCAGATAAAAGACAATCTTCTCACCGCCGACAGTACCGCCGCCGGCAGTTTCACCGCCGCCGACCTGAAAGCCATTGAAACTGCTCGTCAAATCCTAAAAGAAACAGATAAAATCCCATGTACGGGCTGCGGGTATTGTATGCCGTGCCCGAGGAATGTGAATATTCCGGGTTGCTTTTCTGCATACAATTCGTCTTTTACAGAGGGATTTATGCCGGGTTTGAAAAATTATTTCATGAACACGGCGGTAATGTCAAAAACCTCCCATTTAGCCTCTCAATGTATTCACTGTCACAAATGCGAAAAAATCTGTCCGCAGAATATCAAAATCTCCGATATGTTAACGCTTGTAAAAAAGAGGTTTGAGAAATTGCCTGTGAGGGCGGCGATTAAGATTTTTAAAAATTGAGGTTAGAATATAGATATAACCTTTACGCGGTGAGAATCTTAATGTTCTGAAAGACTTCCATCGCGAATTCAAAGTCTTTGAAGGGGGGTTGGGGGGAACTTTCTTTAGAAAGTTTCCCCCAAAGAAAAAATGAAACGAACCGAAATATCCAAAATTTATGAAAACCCCATCGCCGGTGATATCACCGTCTGCGGTTGGGTAAAATCTCTTCGCAAGAGTAAAGGGATACTATTTATAATGCTCTCGGACGGCTCAACGCTAAAAAATATACAGATTATCGCCGAAGAGATTGTTTTACCGAATTTCAGCATTTTAGCCGCTCAAAATACAGGTGCGGCACTTGAAGTTTCGGGCGTTTTAAAACTTACACCCGAAGCTAAACAGCCGTTTGAAATTTCAGCCCGAAAAATTAACGTTTTAGGCGAAAGTTCTGCTGATTATCCGCTTCAAAAGAAGGCTCATTCGGCTGAATTTCTGCGTACAATCCCGCATCTGCGCCCGCGCTCGAATACTTATTCGGCGGTGTTTCGGGTACGGTCGGAGGCGGCTTTTGCCCTGCATGAATTCTTTCATCAAAACGGTTTCGTATATGCCCACACGCCTATAATCACCGACTCTGACTGTGAGGGCGCGGGCGAGATGTTTTCAGTGACCGCCGGGGACGATTTTTTCGGCGCGAAAAAAGCCTCTCTGACTGTTTCGGGACAGCTTGAGGGCGAATATATGGCTACGGCTTTCGGGAAGATTTACACATTCGGTCCTACATTCCGCGCCGAAAAATCTTTTACCCCGCGTCATGCGGCTGAATTCTGGATGATTGAGCCGGAGATTGCTTTCGCCGATTTAGACGACGATTTAAAACTTGCCGAGGATATGCTCAAATTCGTCACCGATAAGATTTTATCACGTTGTTCTGATGAAATTGACTTTTTTGAGAATTTCTATGAAAAAGGCTTGCGCGAGAAATTACAGAAAATCACTGATTCCGATTTCGCGCGCTGTACCTATACCGAAGCCATAAAAATCCTCAAAGAATCAGGTGCTGAATTTGAATATACCCCCGATTGGGGCGCGGATTTACAGACAGAGCATGAACGTTACCTCACCGAGAAAGTCTTTAGGAAGCCTGTCTTCGTCTGTGATTACCCCAAAGAGATTAAGGCGTTTTATATGCGCCTGAACGACGACGGGAAAACAGTCGCGGCGGCGGATTTACTCGTTCCGGGCGTCGGTGAACTCATCGGCGGCAGTCAGCGCGAGGAACGCCTTGACATTCTGACTGCCCGCATTAAAGAAACAGGCATGGATATCGAGAATTACAGCCGTTATCTTGACACGCGGCGTTTCGGGACTGTCCCCCACGCGGGTTTCGGGTTGGGGTTCGAGCGGCTTATTATGTATGTCACAGGGATTACAAATATTCGGGATGTGATACCGTTTCCGAGAACGGCAGGGACTATATTTTAATTAATAATTAATAATGCAGAATTAAAATAATAATTCTGCATTCTGCATTCTCACTTCTGCATTAAAACAATGCATTCCACATTTGCCGTGCGCGGGAACATATCATGCGCACTTAACTTTTTCAAGCTATAGCCATGTTCGCACAAAAATTTACAGTCACGTGCGGCGGTTGCGGGGTTACAGGAAACCATAACTATCCGTTCGGGGTTCATTTTAACGATACTGTCAAGGGTTTTGTTGTCACAGCCCTTACGCGGCGGGTCGGTAATAATTATGTCCGGCTTTAGACCTTCACGTTCAAATCGTGCGGCGATTTCGCCCGCATCACCGCCGTGCGCGGACATATTTGTTAAATTATTCAGGCGGATATTTTCCTCGCAGTTTTTCACCGCCTCCGGGACAATCTCCGCGCCGACAACCTTCAAAGCCCTGTCGGCTAAACTCAATCCGATAGTGCCGATACCGCAATACAAATCCAAAACTGTCTTCCCGTCAGGCTCGGCATATTCGGCAACTTTTTCGTAAAGCTTTTCGGCGGCGGGAGTATTAACCTGATAAAAACTGTTCGGTGAAATTTTTACTGTTTTACCGCAAATGTAATCTACTAAAAAATCCGCGCCGCAAAGGGTGCGATTTTTTTTGCCCAAAATGACGTTTGTGTTGTCGGGATTGATATTGAGGATTACGCTTTTTATCGCAGGGAATTTTTGGGTTATAATTTCAGCGGCATTTTTATACTCTGTGTAAAATCTATCTGCAACAAAACAAAACATCACATCGCCGTTACGCGTTTTTCGGAGATAGAAATGCCGAATCCCGGGCAATTTTAGTTTCACAGCAAAATTACAATACAAATCAAATTCAGTCGGCTGGAGTTTACAATCCGAAATACGAATAATCCGATGCGAATTCTTAGCATAAAAACCATAAAAAGCCCCGTCAGACGTAATTTCTACAGGGAGTTGAGCCTTATTCCGGTAATGATTTTCATTCAGACTCGGCTCAATTTCAATATCTCCGATGTCAAAGCCGCCGATACGAGAAAATGCGTCAATAACTATCTGCTTCTTAGCCGCAATTTCAGCGTCATAGGTGATATGGCGATAGTCACAGCCGCCGCATTTCATAAAATGCGGGCAATCAGCTTCAATACGATCGGGAGAGGGTGTTATAATACGATTTATTTTACCGTAAGCATAATTTTTATGTAATTTTACTATATGTATATCTAAAACATCACCGACAGCCGAAAAGGGGACGAATATAACGATATTAGAATCGTTTTCGGTGTATCTGCCCAGTCCCATACCCTCGGAAGTTAAGCCTGTTATACTTAGAGTAATATTATCATTCTTTTTCATAGTTTAATGATTTTTTCCGAAACGCCAAAAATCCCTCTAAAATCAGACAAGCGGCGGCGGCATCAATAACGGCTTTGCGTTTTTTGCCTCTGACATCGGCTTGGTTTAAGAGGTTTGCAGCTTCGACGGTTGAACGGCGTTCGTCCCATAAAACGGCTTCAAGCCCTGTCAGAGCGGCAAGGCTGTCATGGAGTTCAGTACATTTTTGCGAACGAACACCGACTGAACCGTTCATATTTACAGGGTTGCCGACAACGATAATTTCGGCTTTTCTATTCTTTGCAATGTCGGCGATTTTAGCGCAAAGCCGCTCGAAATTACGTTCCTCAATGGTGCAAACAGGGAACGCCATAATTTCAGACGTGTCACAAGCGGCAACGCCGGTACGAACATCACCGTAGTCAATGGATATTATTATCAATGTTATAAATACACTCCGTAACCAATTTCGTAAACATCGGCGCAACCCTATCCGCCGTCTCCTGAACCTCCGCGTGAGTGAGCGGCATATCGGACAATCCGCAGCCTAAATTTGAAATAACCGAAATGCCTACACAGCGCAGTCCGCAGTGACGAGCAGCGATTACTTCAACCGCCGTGGACATACCCACAGCATCAGCCCCCAAAATGCGGCACATCTTTACTTCTGCCGGGGTTTCATAATTCGGACCGCGCAGCTGAATATATACACCCTCGCGCAGCGGAATACCATGCGTTTCGGCGGTTTTTTTAATGATTTGCCGCAAATCCTTGTCGTATGCTGCACTCATATCAGGGAAACGTGTCCCTAATTCGTCGATATTTTCACCGATTAAAGGGGATTCGAGTGTACAGATATGGTCGGTGATTAGCATAAAATCCCCGGCTTGAAGTGCTGTATTGACACTGCCGGAGGCGTTTGTAACAAATAAAATTTCACAGCCGAGGAGTTTCATTAAACGTACAGGCAGTACAACTTGATTTAAATTATACCCTTCGTAATAATGCACTCTGCCTTTCATCACGACAACAGGCACGTCCTTAACATATCCGAAGATAAATTTCCCGTCATGCCCTAAAACGGTAGACACGGGGAAACCTTCAATATCGGCGTAATTTATTACCGCCTTGACATCTACATTATCAGCATAATTTCCGAGTCCCGAGCCGAGTATAAGACCTATTCGCGGCACAAAATCGGTTTTTTCACGGAGGGATTTAAGGGCTTTTTGAAGTTTTTCAAATTCTTTACTCATGGAGGGGTTTCCTTTATAATAATTTATTTAGGGTTTGATATGAATCTATTTAATAAAATAATTAATAATCCGTAGTACCTTGTCCCAACTAAAACTTTACACTTTCTCATCCCGTGTTTGAAACTGTGACAGTTGTTTAACAGCGATTCAGCTCAATTATGCAATAGTTAATGTGTAAAGTTTTAATTGGTACT
>JAISHV010000005.1 GCA_031262495.1 Ruminococcus sp. | reverse complement strand
TTCGGCTTTTTCGGACAACCTATGAAAAAGATTGTCCGTATTCACGCCTCATCAGGTACTACGGGGAAACCTACCGTAATCGGCTATACCAAAAACGATTTGGAGAATTGGTCTGACTGTATGGCGAGACTCTGCGCCGCAGCAGGTGCAACAGAAGACGATATTTTTTCGATTTGTTTCGGTTACGGGCTTTTTACGGGGGCTTTGGGGCTTCACTACGGTTTGGAGAAAATCGGCTGTACTATTGTGCCGAATTCATCCGGGAATACTGAAAAGACGCTTATGCTTATGCAGGATTTCGGTGTAACAGGGCTTGTTTCAACCCCATCATATGCCGAATATATCGGCGAAACTGCCCGCGAAACAGGCGTTTTAGATAAACTTCATCTCAAACTCGGTCTTTTAGGTTCAGAGGGCTGTACCCCCGAAATGCGCACGCATATCGAACAGACGCTCGGGCTCTTTGTTACCGACAACTACGGAATGAGCGAACTGGGCGGACCGGGCGTGTCGGGCGACTGTGAATTCAGAACAGGTATGCATATCAATGAAGACCACTTCTTATGTGAAATTATCGACCCCGAAACAGGCGAGGTATTACCCGAGGGCAGTCAAGGCGAACTTGTTGTCACGACTTTGACAAAAGAGGGCTTCCCGATGCTTCGTTATCGGACGCGTGATATTTCAAGACTCAATTTTGAGCCGTGTCAGTGCGGACGTACATTTGCGCGGATGGATAAGATTAAAGGGCGATCGGATGATATGCTCAAAATCAGGGGCGTACATGTGTTCCCGTCGCAGATTGAAGCGGTAATTATGGGATTTTCCGAAATTGCCCCGCATTATCAGCTTGTGGTTACGCGAAAAAATTTCTCCGACAGGCTTGAAGTTAAAGCAGAGCTTTCGGAATCCGTTCAAATTGACGATTATGCGGCTATAGAAACCTTACACGATAAAGTTCATGAGAAACTTAAATTTGTCTTAGGCATTGATACGAAAGTGAGTTTTGTTGAGCCTAAATCACTCGAGCGTTTTCAGGGCAAGGCTAAGCGTATTGTTGATTTGCGCAATGAAGCGTAAATTTACCGGTTTATAATAAGGAATTTAAAAATTGGCACGTATATATCCGTTATTTTCTTCCAGTCAAGGCAACAGCTATTTCTGCGGAACGCCGGACGGCGGCGTGTTGATTGATGCCGGTGTATCACTGCGACGGCTCAAAGCGGCACTTGCACTCAACGGCATAGATTTTTCCGCTGTAAAAGCACTGTTTGTGACACACGAACACTCTGATCATATCTGCGCTTTAGCACAGATTAAAAAGCATTATCCTTTACATATATTTGCCAAAGGGCAAACTGCCGAATTCTTAAGCGTTAATACCGATTCCGAGATTTTAGATATAAAAGACGGCGTATCAGTCAGCGGCTTTGAAGTAACAAGTTTTTCGACAGAACACGACGGCGTTGAACCATGCGGTTATCGCGTAAAAACCCCGGACGGCGGTATTGCCGCCTTTTGCACGGATTTGGGAAATATCACCGCAACCGTCGAACGCGGCTTAGCCGGCTGTGCAACAGTCGTTTTAGAGAGCAATTTCGACCCTTTGATGCTTAAACAGAACCAGAAATACCCTTATCATTTAAAACAGCGTATCCAGTCGGCGCACGGACATCTCTCAAACAAAAAAAGTGCAGCCTGTGCTTCAACAATTATTAAAAGCGGGACTCGTCATATACTCTTAGCTCATCTTTCACAGGAAAATAATACCCCACTGTTAGCTTTCAGCGAGCATAAAGCTTATTTAGAAGAAAATGACATAAAAATCGGCAGAGATGTAATTATAAATGTATTGCCGCCCGTTTGTCCGAAAGGGTTTTATCCGATTTGAACGTCAAAATAATCTGCATAGGTAATTTAAAAGAAAATTACCATAAAGAAGCAATCGCAGAATATTCAAAACGATTGACAAGATACTGTAATTTTGGTATAATTGAATTACCCGAAAGTAAAATCCCCGAAAAATTTTCACAAAAAGACATTAATACGGCTTTAGAAAAAGAAGCTTCACTCATTGAGAAGCATTTAGATAAAAAGGCACTGAATATTGCACTGTGTATAGAGGGGAAGCAGTTAAGCTCCGAAAGTTTCGCCGAAAATTTCACAAAAACCGACATAAATCTGATTATAGGCTCATCGCACGGCTTGAGCGAAAAAATAAAGTCGCAATGTGAAAGAATAAGTTTTTCAAAAATGACATTCCCCCACCAACTAATGAGAGTTATCGCCGCCGAACAGGTTTATCGGGCGTTTACGATAATAAATAACGGGAAATACCATAAATAAACACAGAAGTCAGAAGTCAGAAGTCAGATTTGTAGGGGCGGGCGACCCCGCCCGCCCGTTACGACGAATTTTCCGGTCGCGGGGCGATGTGCAGCAACGCTGCGAGACATACGCCCCCTACAAAACAAAAAAAATTCACAAATAAAATAATTTATTTTTAAAAACCTCTAAAGAATTTCCCCCGATGTACGAAATATACAGCAGAAGGAAAAACATTTGCCGCGGCGGTTTTCCGGCGGACCGTGAAAGGTGCGGCGGCTGTGTGTTTTTTCGCATATTAGAACATTCGCCCAAAACACATTTGGGGAGGGATAATCATGACAATTGACAGATTTGATAACCGAAATATAGCAATAAGTGCTTATGGCAAAATTTCGGGTGCCGAAGCGCGTGAAAACCGTGCATCAGCGGCAAGGGCCAAAAACACAGATCGGGTGTCCATAAAAACAACCGATTTTGAAGAACAAATAAACAAAGCCAAATCCGATATTTCGCGCGGAGTTGACTCTTTTGACAATGAAAAAAGAGTAAGCGCATTAAAATCCGCTGTCAAAGACGGCACTTATGAAGTATCTTCGCGTGACGTTGCGCGCTCGATTTTGGGCTATTAATTCGAGTATTAAATTATGGTTAATTTCAAGGTAAATTATAAAGAAGCAGAAGCGTTTTTAGAACGTTATGCAAAGCATTTTTCACAGTTTGCGGAATTTGAATTTAATAAACTGACTCTGCTCAATGAACGCCGCCACGAGGAACTTTCAGCATCCCTCGCCGAAGAACAGGCGTTTATTATGCAGACAAATGCCCTTGAACAAAAGCGGATTGCACTGTTTGGGGATATTACGCTGGATAGACTTTCAGAAACTGCTCCCGAAATGTACCGCGAAAAGATAACGCAGCTTTCAAAAGAAATCCGCGAAACCATTCTTCACATAAAAGAAATGAACGACATAGCCGGTGTAACTGCAAACGAACGCCTGAAACGTATTCACCGCTACACCAAAAACTTAGATATCTATAACGACCGCGGCACAGTCAAAAGCAATTACGCCAAAATAGATGCAATATCTGAGAAAGTTTAGTATTCTGTGAGTGCAGCGGTATTTTAATTTAATTTAGACAGAGTCAGATGTAAGATGTTAGATGTTAGACTATAGAAAGCCTATTTATCACCATATGAAATGGTGAAAACGTGATTTTCGTAAATCTAACCTCTCACTTTTAACCTCTAACCTCTGTTTCTCCGAAGGAGAAACTCATGCCTTCAAGTTTTATGGGTTTATACGTTCAGCGGGAAGCCCTTTTATCGGCGCAGAAGTCGCTTGATATAACGGGTAACAACCTAAGTAACGTAAACACAAAAGGATATACGCGTCAGCGCGTAGATATGGCTTCTGTCGGCAATGACAAAGCCGGAATATCGTATCAGGCGGCGATCTCTATGGCGGGGCGCGGCTCTGAAGTCGTAGGTGTTGCACAAGTGAGGGATGCTTTGCTTGATAAAAAATTCCGCGATTATACATCTAATAATGCCACTTCCGATATGAAAATCGACATTTTCGGTCAGCTTGAAGATGCTTTAGATAACATTGAGAACGAAACAACAGGTTTTGCGGCTGTTACTGCAACGCTCAAAGAGGCTTTGCAGTCATATTCATCAGACAATGCCGACCGTAAAGAACTCGGCACTATTGTTATGACTAACGCTAAGTCTGTTTGTAATATGTTAAGACAGCTTAATACGCGTATTTCGGACGTGTCAGAGCAGACTTTCAGCGAAGCAAATACTGCCGTAACCGATGTCAATAATATATTTGCCCAAATGGCAGAGCTTAATAAGGCTATAAAAGACAGTTATGTAAATATGGGCTATATTTCGATTACGCACTCGAATTATCAGGTTGAGAGCCAATACGGTCCTCTTGAGCTGAAAGATAAATTTAATTTACTTTTAGATACGCTTTCGGAATACGGCAATGTCGATGTCAAAGAAACGGAAGACGGGACATTTCAGGTACGTTTCGGCGGGAAATTAGCGGTTTCGCTTGATCAGTATAACCAAGTTGCGCTGAGGGCATCCGATGCGGCAATTGCTGAACTTGAAGCCTCCGATGAATATTTAAATGCGACAGAAGAAGAACAAATTGCAATGCGTGATGAGTTAATATCAAACCCGCCGCCGACAGATATGAACTTTGTTATGCTTGATGAGGGTACATATAACGCTAATACGCTCAAATATTCGGGGCTGATGGACAATAAACAATGGTCGGAAGTGGCGTTTGAATTGCGCAACGAGGGCTTTACAATATCGGACTGGATAGCCGGAAACACCGAAGATACGCCTGTTACAACAAATATCACCGATGAAGAGCTGCTTCAATCAGGCTCAATGAGAGCTTTGCTTGATTTATATAACGGCAAAGGGCAATTCGCGGTTGACGACGAAAACACTTATGAGGGCATAGAATATTTCCGCTCCCTTATCAATAATTACGGAAAGACATTCGCCGATACGCTCAATAATATATTTAACGGCGTAAACGACCCCGAAGCCGACTTCACAGCACAAAATTCACCGCCCTATATGGACGAAGAACCCGCCGATCCGTCGCAAATGCTTATTTCGTATCAATTAAAAGACGGAACACTTGTCGATAATATCGCCGAAACAATCGCGGTTTCTGATTTCTGGCAGAAATTCCCTGCCTTTATATCAAACCCGCAATTCGATGTAGATGACAACGGGAATATGGTGTATGATGAACATACAGCTTTGGATAATCAGTATATAAACAAGGTTTTAGGCGCGTTTGAAAAAGGGCAGTCATACTTATTTGAAACATCAAACTATACGTTTGAGGATTATATTTCACACTACGGAAACTCCTTAGGGACACGAATGGACTATGAAACAAAGATAGCTTCATCATCTGATGTAATGCTTCTGTCGATAACAAATGCGCGTGACGAAGTTATGGGCACATCAATTGATGAAGAGGGCGTAAATATGATGAACTACCAAAAATGGTACAACGCCGTAGCCCGTATGACCACGACAATGGATGACCTGCTCGATAGGCTGATTAATAATACAGGACGAGTAGGTTTATAGTTTTTGATTCTGTTTTGTAGGGGCGAACTGTGTTCGCCCGCATACTACAATATCCACATACAGACGGATTTGTGTGGAAACGGGCGAACACAGTTCGCCCCTACGGAAATATTTTATTGCATGAGGATTAGAATATGAGAATAACCCAATCTATGACCAATCGGTTATATTTAAATAACAACAATTACACCAAAAAGAATATGTTGGATATCTATAACCGCGTACTTACGCAGAAAAAATATACCCGTGCATCAATGAATCCTCTGAATGCAGAAAAATCAATGTCAATCCGCAAAGGCTTGCGTGATTTAGATATATATGACGATAACCTTCAAACCGCCGACGAGCTCTTCAGGTCGGCTGAAACATCTCTCACACAAGTGAGTTCAAATCTCTATAACTCTACATCAACATTCTTAATCCAAGGCGCAAATACCCCCATAGGCACAACAGGACTCACATCTGTCGGCGTTTCGCTGCGTTCATTAGCCGAAGAGATGGTTGATACTTTGAATGCCGATTTTAACGGCAGACAACTATTCGGCGGAACATCTTCAAACCCTACGCCGTTTACTATTAAAGAAATAGAAGTCGATGAAGACGCACCGTTTAACCCGAACGGTTACGCTGAACGTGTTTTATATCACGGTATTGATATGACGACGATTTATAAGGATGATACGGACGGTTTATATTACGGTACAATGATTGACGAAGACGGAACGCTTACGGAAGACACTTTAGTACCCGGACAGGGCGCAATATATCTTGATATCGGTCTCGGTATTTCTCATACCGGCGATAATTATACCGTTGACGGTAATACGGCTTTAGACACGGCAATGCACGGCTTTGAAATTTTAGGTTTCGGCACTGATGCAGACGGCTATCCGATTAATATTATTCAACTCACCCTCGATGCTTCAAAAGTAGCCGGACCCGGCGATTTAGAACAAGTCGGCGAACTTTCAAAATATATAGACAAAACCTCCGATGCACGCGATAATGTTATGAATAAGATTACTCAATTAGGTGTTCAGTACAACGAAATTGAATATTATCTTATGAAAAACGACGACTACCGCACCAGTTTAAAGGAACGTCAAAACACCGTTGAAGGCACTGACATTATAAAAGACATCACCGAATACTATGCAGTAGAAGCCGCCTATAACGCCAGCCTCCAAATGGGCGGCAATATCCTGCCCAAGAGCATTTTTGATTTCATATGACGGGTGGTTCGCGGTGCGGCGGGCGAACACAGTTCGCCCCTACAAAATCTGATTTCTGATATCTGAATTCTGACTTCTGTTTAAGGAGCGTTACGACCATGAAACAATTACTTGAAATCAAGCGCATACCGATTGATATTGAGATTAAGATTACGCGGGCGAAGCTTGAGCGTAATGAAGAAGTGCGCGAAAAACAACAGCAGCAGTCGGCGGCGGTAAGACTCCCCCGCGCTGTATCAAACCCGTCATCGAAGACGGTTGAAGCCCAAAATGTAATTATCGACGACCCCGCATTGCGAGGCGATACTTTTGAGCTGACACAGGGCAATGATTATGCTACTCTCACATACCAAGCTATTGCCGCGTTTAAACAAAACGCCGGTGACACCGAAAACGGAGAAGATGAAATGATTGACCCTCAAAGAATCAAGGCACAAGCAGCTGCAAAACCGATCGAATCGGTACTGTCAAAACTTCCGCAGCAAAGCGGCAAAAACGCCGTAAGCTGGAGCAACGGCAAACTTAATATGAATTATGAACTTGACGCAGAGGGTGAAGTTGTAGAACACAACCCGTTTGAAAGCGACTGGACTTTCGTGCCCGGCAAAATCGAAATTAATATAAAACAAATGCCTAAACTCGAAATAGAATACACAGGCGGACCCATATATTTCCCCCGCTCCGCAGACCCGAATTACGTTCCGCCGGAAAAATAAACACGAATTCTGTAGTACCCAGCACCAACTTAAACTTTACACTTATGAACTCATTGGATATTTTTTCTTGTATGTTGCTTGAAGTGAATATACAAAAAGGGTGAGTAAGACTCAATCGCGCAGATTGGCAACCCCGCAGGGGGAGAGGGAGAGGGGGACGTGTCAAGCACTAACAAGTGAGTGCGGGGGTGAGAGGGAGAGGGGGCGGCGGGGTAATACCGCCTCAGATAGCCGCCCCCTCTCCCTCTTGCCCCTGACAAGTTCATGCAAACGTGACATTCACGACATTCATATTGACATTCATATGACATTCATCCGACATTCAAACGCGACATTCACAAAAGTAAATTTTTAGATTTTA
>JAISHV010000011.1 GCA_031262495.1 Ruminococcus sp. | reverse complement strand
TTGCATGAACTTGTCAGGGGTAAGGGGGAAGGGGGCGGCTATAGCGGCGGTATTACCCCGCCGCCCCCTTCCCCCTCACCCCCGACACCCCCCTCCCCCATCCCCCTGTGGCGGCAAATACGATTTCTGTAGGGGCGACCGCCCTCGGTCGCCCGCACATTCTAAACACTGTACGGGTTACTGATAAACAAAGCGTTCATAATCTGACCTCTGTCCTCTCGCTTCTGTCCTCTGTGTAGGGGCGAACTGCGTTCGCCCGTTCACCACGATTATGGTAAAATTAAATGAATCAAAAAAATTTAAGACGTAATGAAGACATTCTCCGTGAAATTTCGGCAATGATAAGAGAAGACATAAAAGACCCGCGTGTTACCTCTTCAATGGTATCCGTCGTGAGAACGGAGCTTTCGGGTGATAATTCATCCTGTAAAGTTTTTATCTCGGCGATTGAGGGGCTTACTACCGCGAAAAAAGCGGCTGAGGGGCTTACGAGTGCCGCAGGAATGATTAGACGTGAAATTGCAAACCGTCTTCACATGAAAAAAGCCCCCGAACTTAAGTTTATAGCGGATAACTCTATTGAATATTCCGCAAGAATTATTAAAGAACTTGAAGTTTTAGAAAGCGAACAGGAAAATGGCGATAAGCTATGAAGAAGCCGCCCGTTTAATAATGGGACGCGACAATTTTTGTATTATAACCCATAAAAGCCCTGACGGAGACACAGTCGGCAGCGGTTTCGGGTTATACTATGCTTTGACGGAAATAGGGAAAAACGCCTGTGTATTATGTTCAGACGATTTTCCGAAAAAGTTTAAAACTTTATATAACGGTTATGAGAACAAGCGTTTTACGCCGAAGTTCTTTATTGCCGTTGATATTGCCGATACTCAGCTTATCGGGAATGACTTAAAAAAGTATGCCGATTATATTGATTTATGTATTGATCATCATGCTTCAAATACGAATTATGCAAAAAATGTTCTGCTTGAAGCGGATGCGGCGGCGGCGGCAGAAGTGGTTTATAAACTCTTGCGCGCCGGGGATATGCCTGTTACTCAAAAAACGGCTGAGTGTCTTTACACCGGTATAGTCACCGATACGGGTTGTTTTAAGTATCCGTCTGTTACGGTTCAAACTCACAGGATTGCCGCTGAACTTATGGAAATCGGTATTTCGTATGCGGATATCAACCGTATGATGTTTGATACAAAGAGCAAAGGCAGAATTGCCGCTGAAAACTATGTTCAAAACAAAACCGAATACTATCTTGATGAGCGATGTGCATTTTGCGCACTTTCAAAAGAAACCATTGACAATATCAGCAGTGACAGTGAAGATTTTGATGAATTAGCCGCGCTCACTATTCAGCTTGAAAGTGTTGAAGTCGGAATTCTCGTTAAAGAAAAGGAAAAAGGGAAATTTCGCATTTCAATACGTTCATCAAAGAATGTGAATGTTTCCGAAATATGCAGCGAATACGGCGGCGGCGGGCATTTCAACGCGGCAGGCTGTACCATTGACGGGCGAATAGAGGATGTCAGAATGATGCTTATAAAATCTGTCGGACAAACTCTCGGAATTGATTTATGGATGGTTTAGAATCTACCGGCGTAATTTGTATTGACAAACCGGCAGGATTCACTTCTTTTGATGTTTGCGCCGTAGTACGGAAGACTTTGGGGATAAAACGCATAGGACATACAGGCACACTTGATCCGAGTGCTACGGGGGTTTTGCCGATTTTAACCGGACGTGCAACACTTGCCTGTGATATATTACCCGACACTGATAAGGCGTATGAAGCCGAAATCGCTTTCGGTTACGCGACAAACACCCTTGACAGTGACGGTGAAATTACCGAAAAGACGGACAAACTTATTACGGCAGAAGCTTTCAAAGCGGCTGTAAAACACTTTACAGGGCAAATAACACAGTTGCCGCCTATGTTTTCGGCGGTCAAAATCGGCGGAAAACGTCTTTATGAGATTGCCCGAAGCGGCGGTGAAGTGAAACGCCAACCGCGTACGGCGGCGATTTACTCGTTTGAAATTATTTTCTTTGACGAAGAAAAACAGACTGCGAAAATTGCGGTTAGTTGTTCAAAAGGTACTTATATAAGAACCCTCATTGATGATATTTCACGTTTTTGCGGCGGTCTCGGCACAATGACAAGTCTGCGCCGAACACGTGCAAACGGATTTACACTTTCTGACACAATAACTATTGAAACACTCCGCGCCGGAGATTTCAATCTCTCCCCTGTCGAAAAACTTTTTTTGAGTTTAGAAAAAATCATTTTAGATGACAAAATTTTCAGCATTTACCGCAACGGCGGTAGGGTTCATACCGAATTAAGCGACGGCAGAGTAAGAGTTTTTCATAACGAAATCTTCATAGGTACAGGAAATATAAACCAAAGCGAATTGAGGTCGGAAAAATATTTTGTTATCTGAAAATGAAATTTATTTTTCTGCCGCCCTCGGAATGTTTGACGGGCTTCACGCGGGGCATTTATCTGTTTTAAAAAAGTCTTTTGAAATTGCCCGAGAATCGGGACTTCGCAGTGCGGTTTTTACTTTTTCTGTAAAAAACGATGCGGGTGTGGTTTTCCCCGAACACAATTTTATTTTAAGCGACAGACAAAAAGAGCATAAACTCCGATCAATGGGCTTTGATAAACTGATGATGCCGCGTTTTTCAGAAATAAAGGACACCACAGCGGAAGATTTTTTAAAAGATTATCTCATTAATCAAGAAAATATCCGGGCAATAATTTGCGGTGAAGATTTTCGTTTCGGGAAAAATGCCGCCTGTGATGCGGACGGATTAAAGCGTTTGGCGGCGGACTGCGGTATTGAAGTTTTTATTGTTCCGCTTTTGAAAGACTCTGCGGGTGTTAAAATTTCTTCAACAAGAATCCGCGAGGATATAAAAAACGGCAATTTTATAAAGGCGAATACTGCGCTTGGGTTTTGCTATGCTATAAGCGGTATTGTTATTGACGGCAGTCATTTAGGGCGTACACTCGGTTTCCCGACTGCGAATATAGAGATTCCGAAAGAACAGATTTTGCCGCGGTTGGGTGTTTATAAAACTACGGTAACTGTTTCCGGGAGAAATTACCTCGCCATAACAAATGTCGGTCAAAAACCGACAATCCCCGGCGAACGGAAACCGCTCGCAGAGAGTTTTCTTATTGATTTTGACGGGGATTTATACGGAACAGAAATTACAGTTACGTTTGAGGAATTTATCCGCCCTGAAATGAAATTTGACAATTTAGAAGATTTAAAAAAACAAATGATTAAGGATTCAAAAATTTATGGTTAGAACACGTTTTGCTCCCAGTCCCACGGGGTTTATGCATATCGGCAATCTCCGTACGGCACTTTACACGTGGCTTATTGCCCGTCAAAACAACGGGAAATTCGTTTTGCGTATCGAAGACACCGATACGGCGCGGTACGTTGAGGGTGCTACTGATGTAATCTATAATACCCTGCGTCAATGCGGGTTAGATTGGGATGAGGGTCCCGATAAAGACGGCGGTTACGGTCCTTATATCCAGTCAGAGCGTATGAATACGTATAAAGGGTATGCTGAGCAGCTTGTGAATGAGGGCAAAGCTTACCGCTGTTTTTGTGATAAAGAACGTATGGACAAGCTTCACAATGAACAGAAATCCAACGGCGAAACGCCGCATTACGACAGGCATTGCCGTAATCTTACGGCTGATGAAATTTCAAAAAAACTTGAAGCGAAAATCCCGTATGTAATACGTCAAAAAGTCCCCGAGAGCGGCGAAACTACATTTGTTGATGAACTCTACGGTGAAATTACTGCGCCGAATAAGGATTTAGACGATCAAATTCTCATAAAAGCCGACGGTATGCCGACGTATAATTTCGCCAATGTGGTTGACGACCATTTGATGGAGATTACGCATATTGTCAGAGGGAATGAATACCTCTCCAGTACGCCGAAATATAACCTCCTTTATGAGGCTTTCGGCTGGGAAATACCGAAATATATCCACGTAGAACACATTATGCGCGATAAAACGCATAAACTCTCAAAACGTGACGGAGATGCGTATTTCAGCGATTATGTGAAAAAGGGGTATTATATCCCCGCGCTTATTAATTATATTGCTCTGCTTGGTTGGTCACCTAAAGGCGAACAGGAGAAATTTACTCTTGATGAACTTATAACTGAATTTGACATTGCGGGATTATCAAAATCCCCTGCCGTGTTTGACGAAGTGAAACTCCGCGCTATTAATGCGTTATGGCTGCGGTCAATGTCCGAGCTTGAATTTGCGGCACTGATTTTTCCGTATATTAAACAAGCCGTAAAGCGGCTTGATATAAATTTTGAACTGTTGGTTCATTGTCTCCAGCCCCGTGCAGAGCTTTTGACGGAGATACCCGAAAAAGTGGATTTCATTGATGCTGTACCTGATTATTCAATAGATTTATATGTCAGCAAGAAGATGAAAACCACGCCTGAGAGTTCTCTGTCGGCACTTCTGACCCTCTTGCCGTTGATTGAGGCAGTTGAAATCTTTGATAACGAGCATATCTATAACGCCGTTATGGAAAAAGTAAACGAAATGGGTGTAAAAAACGGAGTGTTGATGTTCCCGCTGCGCACAGCTTTGTCGGGTAAGGCTATGACCCCGGGCGGCGGTACCGAAATTGCCGCGATAATCGGTAAAGACGAAACGATAAAACGGATAAAAGATGCTATCGTGAAACTAAAATCCGAATGTTAATTAAAATTTTTTAAAATTTATCACAGCGATAACACAAAAATAAGCTACAATGATTATAGATTCAATTCAAAAAAAGAGGGGAAACTGAAATTGATTGAGGTTAAAAATCTGACAAAACGTTACGGCGCGAAAATCGCCGTTGACAACATTAATTTCACTGTTGAAGACGGCGAAATTTTAGGATTTTTAGGTCCGAATGGTGCGGGAAAATCCACTACAATGAATATTCTCACGGGATATATCAGTTCCACAGAGGGACAAGCTTTCATAAACGGCATTGATATCTTGGAAGACCCCATAAAAGCCAAGAAGTTTATCGGTTATCTCCCGGAAAATCCTCCGCTGTATATGGATATGACGGTTAAGGATTATCTTAATTTTATCTATCAGATAAAAAAGGTAAAAATGCCGAAAAAAGCGCATATTGAGGAAGTTTGTAAATTAGCGCGCATTTCGGATGTATATAACCGTATTATAAAAAACCTCTCTAAAGGTTACAGACAGCGTGTGGGTATCGCACAGGCTTTAATCGGGAATCCCCCTATCTTGATTTTGGACGAGCCTACAGTAGGGCTTGACCCGAAACAGATTATCGAAATCCGCACACTGATAAAGAAACTCGGCAAACGCCATACCGTTATACTCTCCAGTCACATCCTTTCCGAAATACAATCTACCTGTGACCGCGTAATTATTATAAACAACGGCGTAATCGCTGCTGACGGCAAAATGAATGAAATCACGCAAAACGGCGGCAATCACATTACCGCACGTATTGAAGGCACGCGTGATGAAGTTTTGCGCGTTATTAAGGCAATCCCCGATGCAGTAAGTGTTACCGCAGAAATTGAAGCAGAACCGGGGGCTTATGACTATGAAATCATCTGCAAAGACGACAGCGATATAAGACGTGAACTCATAAAACGTATCGACAGCCGCAAATGGACTATTTTAGGTCTCAAGACAGATGAAATCACCCTTGAGGACGTTTTCCTCAAAATCACTATGGGCGGCGACACGGTATTTACAGACAAACCGAAACTCACAGAAAAAGAAGCTAAAGAACGCCGCGAGAATATCGAAAGCTCAGCGGAGGCTGCACTAACAGCAATGCGCAGTCTCAACAGTTTATCTGAATCGGATTTACCTGAAATAAAATCGGAAAAATCGGAAAAATCTGATGATACTGAAATTTCAAATGAGGAGGAAAAAAGCGAATGAGTGCCATTTATAAACGTGAGTTTAAATCATATTTTACCTCCCCGCTTGCTTATATCTTTATTGTTGTAATAATTTATTATACGTCAAGACTGTTTGTGAATTATAACGTTATGTATGCGACAGCCGATGTATCGCTTATATATTCATCTGCTTTACAGATACTCACCGTTATTATCCCGCTTCTGACAATGCGCCTTTTCACCGAAGAAAAACGACAAAAAACCGACCAGTGTCTCTTTACCGCACCTGTCGGGCTGTTCTCAATTGTTTTCGGGAAATTTCTTGCCGCCTGTACGGTTTTCCTATGCGGAATGATGATTTTCGTTGTTTATGCGTTAACGCTTTACGGGTTTGCCGGTGCGCTTGAGTGGATACTCAATTTCGGTAATTTCTTGGGGCTTTTCTTACTCGGAACGGCGTATATTGCAATAGGCTTATTCATCTCTTGTATGACCGAGAATCAAGTTGTAGCCGCAATTTTGTCGTTTATCGTCAATCTTTTGATGTTTGAGCTTGATACCTACGCTGTACAGGAAGTCAGCAATCCTATTTTACAAAGTGTAATGTACAATGTCAGCTTTTATCCGCGATACGCTGAGTTCGCGTCCGGGATTTTGAGTATCCCCTCTGTTGTGTTCTTTTTGAGCATAATATTCGTGTTTAATTTCCTGACAGTGCGTGTTTTAGAAAGACGCCGCTGGGCATAAACGAAAATTTTCAAAAAGTTTTATTTGAAAGGGCAGCAGATTTTTTAATAGTTTTCTTTGCCGCACCGGAGCGGTGGATTGGGGTTAAAAATTGAATAACGAAGAAAAAAATATCGAAGTTGAAATTAAACAAGAGAAGGCAATAAAACCCAAGCGTAAATTCAACTTCAAAAAGCTTAAATACGGTTCGCTTTCGATAATCATAATGGTTATTGTGGTTGCCGTTGTGGTTTTAGTTAATGTGATTGTGACGGTTGCGGCAAATTCTATTGATATGAATACCGACTTAACACACGGTGATTTTTATGAAATTTCACCTGAAACCATAGATTATATCTCAAAGCTCACTCAAGATGTTTCGATAACAATTATGTCGGATGAACTGTCGCTTACTTCACAGGAGAATATCTATTATAAACAGGTAGTTGAGATCCTCAAAAAATACCCGATGTATTCAGACCATATTACGACAGAGTTTGTGAATTTAACACTCACCCCGAATTATATCAATAAATATGATGATATTTATGCGGGTGAGATTATTACAGGCGATATAGTAGTACAAAGCGGCAACAGAATCAAAGTTTCGACATTCAATTCGCTGTTTACAACAGAAATGAATTATCAAACCTTTCAGCAGGCGATAGCGGGCTCAAACGCAGAACAGGTAATTACCTCTGCCATTATGTATGTTACGGATTTAGACCCCAAACACGCATATATTGCCGATGTGCCGATGGCTGAAAGCTCTACGGCGACGAATATTCAAAGTCTGCTTTCGGGCAATGGTTATGATGTGGATTTGTGGAGCCCGGCTGATGCAATACCCGATGATTGTGACTTGCTCATAGTTGATGCTCCGCTGACGGATTTTGATGAAGCTACGATTAAGAAAATTTATGACTTTATGGAGAACGGCGGAAATTACGGCAGAAATATGATTTACCTTGCGAACACCAATCAAAAGGATATGACAAATATTAATAATTACATCAGTGAATGGGGCTTAAGTATTGAGTCGGGCAGCGTTATCGGCGAAACAGATAACGAAAATATTTTATCGAGTTTGAGCAGTTTTTATATCAAGACACAAATAACTCCTAATGACTATTCGGCGAATGTCGCAAATATGGATTTACCTGTAGCACTTTATTATTCAGCACCGATAGATTTCCTGTTCAGTAATATGTCAAATGTGAGGACGTATGATTTGCTCTCGACAGCACCGACCTCGGTGAAGATTACTACTGAAATGATGATGTCAGGCGAACAGATTTCCGTGGCTGATTTAACAAAATCTTCTTATTCCGTAATGGCTTTAGCGGATAAATATGCTTTCGTTGAAAACGAACAAGTTAAATCAAATTTACTTGTAGTCGGCGGCAGTGATATGTTTGACAGCAGTATCACACAGGCATCATATTATAACAATGCTGATTATTTCCTTTCTGTAGTAAACACTATGACAGGGAAATCGGGCGGCATAAATTTAACGACAAAAGTAAATCAATCAATCACATTCCCCATGGATATGAATAAGTTTACTACTGCTCAGGTAATCTTCCTCTATGTTCTGCCTATAGCTGTTCTGTTAGCGGGCGGCGCGGTATTATTAATAAGACGGCACAAATAAAAGCGGAGAAAATATGTCTAAAAGAGTAAAATCTATTGTTATAGCGGCGGCAGTACTTGTTGTTGTTGCAGTAGGAGCATTTTTAACACTGAAATTCTTGCCGCAGGGTAAAAGCGATGAGCCGGAGATAGTTGATGAAACACCGGCATCACGGTTATTATATGACCTTGACCCGTTAAGCTTAGAATCAGTCAATATAAAGAATTCACACGGCGAGTATAATTTTCATAAATTTAATGTCGAAGGTACTCACTTCTTTTTGATACCGGAATTCTTAATGCAGCCTATCAGCGATGCGAATTATGATGCTTTGATGGATGCGGCATCGTCGCTTGTTGTGCAGACGACAGTCACCGAAGATGCGGCGGATTTATCCGTTTACGGTTTATCAGAGCCGCGAGCGGAAGTAATTTCCGTTTTTGACGGCGACAGAGCGGCAACAAAGGATCTGCTTATCGGAAATGATACCCCTGACGGCGGCGAAACCTATGTTTCATTCAGAGGCGAAAAAACGGTTTATACCGTAAAAACGGATGATATAAACATATTCTTAGAGGGCAAGTATTATTATCTCAGTAAGGTTGTTTATACTCAAAAGACAGCAGTTGACGAAAATGATACTACAGATTATTCAAAAATTGACAAATTGACGGTAACGCGTCAGGATTTGCCGTATGACTTTACTATTGAGTATGACAAACGCGCTGATGACCCCGAAATGACTACAGGCAATATGTCAAGATACCGCTTAACCGATCCTGTATTAATAAACCTTGACCCCACGAAATCACAATCCTTTACACAAGGGATTTTCGGGCTTACGGCAACAGATATTGCGAAAGATTTACCGCTTCAAGAGGACCTTGTGACATACGGACTTGATGAACCCTACGGGCGTATGGAAGCGACCATTGCCGGAGAAACCTTTGCTATGGATTTCGGCGCGGAAAGCTTTGACGATGAGGGCAATAAAACAGGCAGATACTGTAAAGTAGATGGTATAGACATAGTTTATATTTTCAGCGAAGAGTCATTGCCGTGGCTGACTGTTATGCCGCTTGATATTACCACAAACGTAATCACTTCAAATTATATCTATAATTTGACATCATTTGAGATAATGAGTGATGAGTTTGATTATCAGTTTAAGCTTACCGGCACAGGGCTGAA
Organism: Ruminococcus sp.; assembly: GCA_031262495.1. Lineage (GTDB taxonomy): Bacteria > Bacillota > Clostridia > Oscillospirales > Ruminococcaceae > JAISGY01. The sequence continues at coordinate 2,367 of JAISHV010000011.1, read as the reverse complement.
TGATTTTGCCGTAACTTTAAACGGGAACGAAATCGGTGCGCAGGATTTCAGAGATTTCTACCAATTCTTCTTAAAAGCCCCGGCAGAACAAATTTTCCTTGAAGAGACGACAGGTACTCCTGTTGTGACCGCTGTGATGACCGGTGAGGATATTAATGACACGATAGAGTTTATTCCGGATGAAAACCGGCGGACAATTGTGCGTATAAACGGCGTTCCGGCGTTTTCACTCAGAACCTCTTATGTTGATAGATTGATACAGAATACTAATGCAATAGTTTCGGGTGAAGATATAATCTCAAGTTGGTAAAAATTTGATGATGTGTTTAGTTAACATACCAATCGAGCAAGGCGAGTCTTTTTAAAAAAATCGAGTTGGTAAAAATTTTAAAAAGCATAAATTATGACAAAATAAACGAACGCAGTATGATATACTGTATAGGCAACCGCAAACAAACAGGAGGAAATGATATGACCCAGACAACCCAACCGAAAGAATTTTTTAGTTATAAAGGTTATCCGCTCGTCAGAAAAGAGGATACCATTTATTTCGGAAGTATGGCTGACAATTATGTTGTTATGCTGCAAATCTTAGAAAAACAAAAAGTCGGAACCCTTGATGTGGCGACAAAAATTAAGATTTATGAAATGGCGACAGATGAATCTCTGCCCCCCGACAAGGCAATTATAAAGACAAGTGAAAAAAACAGCCTCTATGAAGCCCTCGATATCGCTCATATTTGGCTGTCACGCGCAAGCTGAATGAAAAAAATAACCCTCCTGTATTTGTACAGGAGGGTTTTAATTGCAATTAATTTAATTTAATTTAATGCTTGTTTCAAGTCGGCAATAATGTCGTCGATGTGTTCTGTACCAATCGAGAGTCTTATAGTGTTTGGTTTTATCCCGCCGGCTAAAAGTTCACTCTCTGAAAGCTGTGAATGTGTGGTTGAAGCCGGGTGGATAACGAGGGATTTAGCATCTGCTACATTGGCAAGCAGTGAGAAAAGTGTAAGACTTTCACTGAATTTCTTAGCTTCGTCAGCTCCGCCCTTAATCTCAAATGTAAAGATTGAGCCGCCGCCGTTTGGGAAGTATTCGTCATAAAGCTCTTTCTGTCTGCCGGTCTCAAGGGAAGGATGGTTTACTTTTTTGACATTCGGGTGATTTTTCAGGAAATCGAGCACTTTCAGTGTATTTTCTACGTGGCGTTCTACGCGCAGAGATAAGGTTTCAAGCCCTTGAATTAAAAGGAATGAGTTAAACGGGGATATGCAAGCACCTTGGTCGCGCAGGAGGGTGGTTCTGATTTTTGTGACATACGCCGCCGCACCGCAGGCATCGGCAAATACAACACCGTGATATGAGGGGTTCGGCTGTGATAAGCCTTTGAATTTGTCGTTCTGTTTCCAGTCAAATTTACCCGAATCAACGATTACGCCGCCGATAACAGTACCGTGACCGCCGATAAATTTCGTTGCCGAATGTACCACAACATCCGCGCCGAATTCAATCGGGCGAAGCAGGAACGGTGTAGCGAATGTGTTATCGACAATAAGCGGAATACCATGTCGGTGAGCGATTTCAGATACGGCTTTTATATCCAAAACATCGGAATTCGGGTTGCCGAGGGTTTCGGCGAACAGCAGTTTAGTGTTTGGTTTAATGGCTTTCTCGAAATTCGCGGGGTCTGACGGGTCAACGAAAGTAGTTTCAATACCTTGTTCGGGCAAGGTGTGTGAAAAGAGGTTATATGTGCCGCCGTAAACATTGGTTGATACAACGGCGTGATCGCCTGCTGTAGCTATGTTCTGAACGGCATATGTAATAGCCGCCGATCCGCTTGCTACAGACAGCGCCGCAACGCCGCCCTCAAGTGCCGCAATGCGTTTTTCAAACACATCTGATGTAGGGTTCATCAAGCGCGTATAGATATTGCCGCCTTCGGTGAGCGCGAAACGCCCTGCCGCTGTAGCGGAATCTTTAAAGACATAGGAAGTGGTAGCATAAATGGGGACTGCACGTGCATCGGTAGCCGGATCGGGGTTTTCCTGCCCTGCATGGAGAGCTAAGGTTTCAAATTTGTAAGACATATTATTTTTTTTCTTTCGGGTATTTTTGGATTTTTTTATAATATTTTTATATAAACTTAAACTTTAATTTAATTCTTTTCTGTGTATGTCGCGTTTGAATGTCGGATGAATGTTGTATGAATGTCTGTGAATGTCGCGTTTGAATGTCATATGAATGTCAATATGAATGTCGTGAATGTCACGTCTGCATGAACTTGTCAGGGGCAAGAGGGAGAGGGGGCGGCTATTCGAGGTGGCAGGCGTGACGCCGCCCCCTCTCCCTCTCACCCCCGAC
>JAISHV010000010.1 GCA_031262495.1 Ruminococcus sp. | reverse complement strand
ATTATCAAAAATCGGTACATTACCGCCCGGGTAATCTACACTTGCGACAAGATTTTGATTTTCATCGCGTGTAACAGTTACCACAACATTAAACACCGTGGGGTCTGTAAACCATCCCGCGCCGGTTTCGGTGCTGTCCTCTTCAATTGTATAACAATACGTCCCGGGTTCGGTATAATCTATCGCGCCGAAATCAATTAAGCCGCCGATATTCTGTGCGGTTTTTATGACATTGCCTTGTTCATCTTTGAGTAAAAAGTTAAATTGCTTTTCACCTTGATTAGAGCCGTTAATTACCTTTTGCGCGGTAATTCTTTCGGAAACGGGCTTGTTATTATAGACATTGTAAAACGTCGGAACGCCGCCGGGATAGGTTACTTCTGCGCTTAGTGTACCGTCTCCGTTGTCTTTTATATTAACGTTCACAGGGTAGGTCGCTTTGTCGGTTATATAGCCGTTTCCGTCAACTGTTACTTCTTTCATTATATACGTAGTACTGCCGATTTTTGATGAAGAGAATGCGGGGAAATGAATTTTTCCGTCAGCGCGGTTAATGCCCATTGCGACAAGGTTTCCGCTTTCGTCGTATAACCCGAAACTGAAATGATTGTCGGCAAGGGAAGCTCCGCTGATTGTTTTTGTCGGGAATTCTCCGCTTGGATTATTATTGATTATTTCGCCGACATCAGCGGGAGTTGTAGTGTATGCCGCGTTAAAGATATTGCCGTCGGGGTAGGTTACTTTAGATGAACTTGTGCCGTCGCCGTCATCGGTTACACTAATATGAACAGGCAATTCGGGTACGTCAAAAGTCCAGCCGTTGCCGTCTTTCGGCGCGACAATTTTATAATCATACTCACCGTCAGGCAAGCTTAAAGGCGGGAAAACTATATTGCCGTTTTCGTCATTATGCGCCTTACCTACAACATTGCCTTGACTGTCCACAACATCAAACTCGAATTCGCCGTTTTCCGGGTCTTTTCCGTGACCGACAACTGCGCCTTTTATAACTGCTTCGGCGTTCTCTGTGGTATAAATATTCTTGAACGCGGGTGTACCGTTCGGGTAGGTCACTTCTGCGGAAAGTTTCCCTTTTCCGTCGTCGGTTATATTAACCTTAACAGGGTAACTCGTCTTGTCGGTTGTTATCCCCTTGCCGTCTGATGAAATTTCTTTTATTGTGTAGTCGGTTTCACCGAGTTTTGATGAATAAAACAGCGGGAATCTTATAGTGCCGTCTGCGTTATTAAAACCTACAGCTATAAGGTTGCCCTTAGAGTCATATAGCCCGAAACGGAACTGACTGTCCGTCAGAGTTTTCCCTGTCAGAGTTTTTGTCGGATTTTCGCCGCTTGGATTATTCGTAATAATGTGCCCGATATTTATAGGCAAAGTAGAATAAGTATTTACAAACTGCGGCGCGGTATTACCGCTGTCAGGGTAATCTACAGTCGCAATCAAACCGCCTTGTTTGTCGTCCGTCATATGAACAATTACGCGGTATGACGAAGTGGGAATCGTCCAGCCGTCAGAGAGCGGCAGAGCTTCTTCGACTGTGTATTCATAGTCTCCGGGCTCTGTGTAATTTAATACACCGAAATCAAGCGTACCGGCAGGGCTTTCAATTTCTTTAACTACATTGCCCGCTTTGTCTCTGAGAATAAACTTAAAATTCGGCGAGGCTTGCCCGTTACTCCATCCCTGTAATGATTTAAACGCTAAAATATGTTCAGAGCCTGCTGTTGTGTACGTATTAACAAAAGTCGGCTCGGGTGTCGGCTGAATTATCTGTGCGACAAGCTGACCTTTACCGTTATCAGTAACGATAACCTTATAAGGGTAACTTGATTTATCGGAAGTATAACCGCCGCCGTCGGGGGTGGTTTCTTTTATCGTATAGTCTATTTCGCCCGGTTTATCAAAATATCCTACGGGGAATTTTATATCGCCGTTTGCGTCATTCGTGCCTGTTGTAACAAGGTTGCCCTTATCGTCAAAAACGCCGAAAGTGAACTGCCCGGCTTCAAGAGGTTTCCCGCCTGAAACAGCTTTTTTGACCTTTGGCGTGCCGTCTTCGCCCGTGCTTGCCTGTGCGGGTTTATAGGTATTTAAGAAAGTCGGTTCGTGGTCGATACTTGCGTGAAGCTGTCCTTTTCCGTCGTCTGTTACCGTTACATTTACCGTGTGAACATTTCTGTCAAGTGTCCAACCGTCGCTGTCCGTGCCTTCCTCAAAGACAGTTACCGTAAAGTTTTCACGCGCTTCAAATTCGCCGAAATCAATTGTACCGTCAGTCCCTTGAATACGCATTTCTTCGCCTTTTGAATTTTTCAATACAAAGGTAAACTGCTTATCGGATTTTTCAGGGAGTGTCCAACCGTCTATAACCTTGTGAGCGGTAATATGAATTTTTGCGGATTCGGGATCGTAATATGCATTGAAATTCGGATCATCAGGATAGATTATTTCAGGGGAAGAAGTCCCATCGCCATTGTCTTTTACGCCGACGTGAACAGGGATTTCGGGTTTATCAAAACTCCAGCCGTCATTATTTTTTGGCGGTATAACTTTAAATTCATAATCGCCCTCAGGCAAGTTTATGTCAGGGAAAACAATATTCCCGTCCTTGTCGTTATGCGCTTTGCCGACGATATTGCCGTTTTTGTCTAATATGTCAAATTCAAATTCACCGCCTGCGAGTTCTTTACCGTGAGGGATAACCTTATTTTGAATTTTTACAGGTGCATCTTTAGCCGTATAAGTATTGACGAAATTCGGGTTCAGCTCGGGATTATAGGTTACTTTTGTCACAAGTTTTCCGCTTGAATCCTTTGTAACAGAAACATGAACCGAGCAATAATGCTGATCATACTGCCAACCGGGTTTCGGCGGATTATCCACAACCTCCGATATCTGATAGTCGTGTTCGCCCACATCTTGAAAATCCATTTCGGGGAATATAATCTTCCCGTCAGCGCCGCTTGTGACGGTAGTAATTACTTTTCCGCCCTCGATTAAATTAAATTTAAAACTGCCTGAATCAGTGGTTGTTGAATTGCTTTTAATTTCTTTTGTAGCTTGAATTATAACCTTTACCGATGGCGGAGAGTTTACAAAAACAGGAGGCTTCCCGCCCTCCCACGCGAGTCTGACCATGAGCGGTCGGTTATTGTCTCCGCCGTTATAGGTTACAGAAACCGTAACAGGATATTCGCTTTTATCGGTTGAATATTTTCCTGTAGGGTCCGGGAGTTCTTTTACAGTGTAGTGATGAGTGGTTATTTCATCGAATAAAACGGGCGTAAACGTTATGTTGCCGGAAGAATCATTTGTTCCTGCCGCAACCTGATTGCCGTTTTCGTCGAATAAACCGAATTGAAACTGCTTGTCGGAAAGCGTAGTGCCGTCCGCTAACGTCTTTTTAATCTTATTGTTTTCATCGGTTCTGCCGTCGTTGTTAGTGCCGTCGCCGAAGGTATAGTTATTCGAAGTATTATAGTAATAAAAAATATCGTCGTTGTTATAAGCATATTTATGCGGAGATGTAAACTGCGTGGTTTTTATATGCGCATTATGTACAGGGACGTCTTCCGGCTTTATAATATCTGTGTTCGTAACGCCTTTATTGTCAGAAAACGAAACGGAGGACGAAACATCAAGGTTTGCAAGGCTTTCCATTACATTATAAATAGCGCCGCCGTAGTCAGCCGTGTTCCCGGTCAGAATCGAACTGTCGAAACTTGCATGGGGAGAAGTCGAACCCATCAGGTATACTCCGCCGCCGAAACGGGCTTTGTTCTTCCTGAATGTGCTGTCTTTTACCGAAACATCCGAGCCGATTTCAAATCCGCCGCCGTTATTTTGCGCAACGTTATTGATAAAATCCGTACCCGAAATGGTTGTCAGGGTTTTGGAAAAGTCAACAAACAGCCCCGCACCGTCTTCTGTTGCTTTGTTATTTATAAATGTACTGTCTTTAACTGTTACAGTTGTTTCGTATGTTTCAATCCCGCCGCCGTCTTTTGCTTCATTGCCTGAAATCGTTGTGTGATCAAGCGTTAGCGCAGAATTTCTTAAATATACTGCGCCGCCGTCACCGCTGTCACTGCTGTCGCCCGGATGAGTATTTCCTATAAGTTCTGTGCCCGACAGGAGATTAAGTTTTGTATAGTAGGCATCGCCGTAAATCAAGCTGCCGCCCCCATCAGGATACGCGCTTTTATAGCCGTCGATAACTATATTCGATAGAGTAAGCGACGAACTTTCGTCAAGCGTTATCAGATTGCCCGTTGTCCCTCTGCTGAGACGGTGTTTTGTGCTGTCACTCGTGATAGATACATTTTTCCCGTTAGGGATTTGCAGCTGAGAAGTTATCGAAAAATCAGCTGTAATCGTAATATGTATATCCGTGTCAGATGAGGCAAGTGCCGTTTGAAGTTCAGCCATACTGCTAACATTAAAATTTGCCATAAATTTTCCCCCGTTGCGAAGTTTAGGTATTCTTTATCATTATATTCAACCAAAACGCCCATAATGCGTTGATTATGAGCGTTTTCTGTTATTTTGTTTGTTTATTAAATGCTTCGCGCTCTTTTTCAATAGCTTTAAGCAGAGTTTCTTTTTCCTTTTCAAAAGCTTTTTGGAGTTTATCTTTTTCCTTTAAAAGCTCTTTTGCCGCCTCTTCGGCTAATTTTTTCTTTTCTTCGTTAAGTTTTGATTTTGCAATTTCATCCTGAATACTTGCTGTTGCGTTTTGATATTCTTTCTTTTCGGCGGTTATTTCTTTTTCCATCGCGTCAAGTTTTTTCTTATATTCAGCGCGGATTTCTGTTTCTGCCTTGTCGCGCTGGTCGCGAATTTTGTTAATATTCTCGAACCCGGCTTTAATAAAATACCCCGCGCTGCCTGCTACGGTCTCAATCATAATATATTTCGACAGTTGCTCAAGCGTATTTGTGAGTTCAATAAAAGCGAAGTAATATGACAAACCGCCGAGAATTGTGCCTGTTGCAACCAGATAAATCACTAAAATATGACTTAAAGTAAGCTTATTATTCTTATGCAAGTATCGTATAAGCATACCGGCGGCAACTGTTATCCCGCTGACAGCAATCAGTATAATCCCCTCTATATGCATAAAACGCATTACAAGCACAAGGAAAGCCGAGAGAACAATAAATGCTGTAAATGCAAAGCAGAAGAATTTCAAACGCTCTTTTTTTATATTCTGAGTATCTGTATTATCCATGAAGCAGTGTTCACCATCCTTTATATCAAAAATTTGAAACTGTTAAAAAAGCGGGTCATCTCTAAACATTTTGAGCAGAATTTTATACAGATTATTGTGACGATTAATGAATCTGAACTCTGTTTCTTTTAAAAACATCGGAAATTTATCTGTCTGAATACCGCTGTATTTCATCAGCCTGTGTTTAGAATAGGCACGAAAACTTTCATTGTCGTCAAGATATTGAAGCGAATCCGGCAGATTCAAAAAGCAATAGTCATAAATGCGAAAACGCATTTCGTTATACACTCTGTTGACTGTGCTTATTTTATGATTAATCAGTTTGCCGGTATCGGAAGCACTTAAATCAAGCGCGAAACATTTTATTAATTCCCTGAATTTTTGTTCAGAAATTTGAGCGACATTTACATATTTATTTCTCATGGGTTTTACCTCTCTTTAATTTATATTAATGTGATTTTTTTTAATCAATTTATTTTTTCGGTTTCGGCGGGACAGGTTTTGTTACATCTGCTGTTGGTTGTGTTTTAACGGTTTGTGTATCAGGTGCAGAAACGGTTGCCTCTGTTTCTGCTGCCGGCTGTGTAATAGGGGTTACCTCTGTTATTGTTGTTGTTGTAATTGTAGTAGTTGTTGTAGCGACCGGCTTATCTGACGGACCGGCGGGAGATGCTTTTTTGCCTTTTGCTCCGACAATAATCAGAATTAAAATAAGAACAAAAACAGCTATGCCTGCAATAATAATCCAGATTGGAAAATTAACTGTGTTGGTAACAGGAGCTAAAAGTGCGGAAGAAGCCGCCGTAGTCCCTTCGCCTTCAACTTGAGTTACAACTGTTGTCACAGCGTTCGTATTGTCTTCAAAATCAGTATTACTTAAAACTAAGATTTCATTTTCATTATTCATAAATTATCACCATTTCTTAAAAAATTTATAAAACGTATGGTAAACTGTCAGCAGAATAATTACTTCATGGGCGACAGCTTTCTACAATATATGAAATAATGAACTTAATGTGACATATTTCTATAAAGAACAGACTAAAAGAATTTCATTCACCAAATTCCGACAAGTTAATACACTATACTATACACAAATCTCATTATGTGTATTTCCCTCTTTTACGACATGAGCAAGTTTTAAGATACCGATTTTCATTCAGATTGGAGGTTTTAAATGGCAGATAAAAATCAGAAAAAGAAAGGTCGGTTCAGTAAAGCAGTCATTGTTGTAATAATCATCTACCTCATGGCGATAGCTCTGTGGGGTATGTATATTCAGATGACCACTGAACAGGACACAAGTACAATTATAGCGATTGCTTACGCAGGGCTCGGAAGTGAACTGCTTATGCTTCTTGTGAAAAAGGTAACTTCCGCTCGTAAGAACGAAGAAAAAAAATCACTCGTAAAAAAAATACCGTCACTGGCAAAACGTCTTGTAAACAAAAGAATTCTTGAAGACGACAGTTTCGGAGAAGACGATTATTATGATGATACGGACTACGATTATGATGAAGACTCACTGACTGAAACCACAGAAAGTGATGAGGAACAAAATAAAGAAAATCAAAATTAAATAAAGGGTGAAATTATGTTGTTGATTGAAAAATTCGTACTGCCTATTTTAGCTACAATCACATCAACAGGACTTATATTTATGGCAAAACAGCTTTACTCGACAAACAAAGCAAACAAATTATTAATAAAAAGCTGTATTCATCTTTTATCAAGCAGTATTATTGATTTTTGTAACGAAGCCATGTATGAACGTTGTCTCACCGTTTCAAAAGTCAGACGTGCAAAACAGCTTTTTACGGATTATAAAAAACTCGGCGGGACAGATGATTTAGACAATGTTTATGAACACGTGTTAAGTTTCCCTTATGAGGAACAGGGCTGTGAATCATTGTCACATCAGATTTCGATTGATAACCAAAAGTTTCATAAGAAATTTGACCCCAAAACCTTTCTGCCGAAATCAAAAATTGAAGAAAAAGAAGAAAACGGAGAAGGAAATGAAACTCTATAAATTCTTTAAAATGCTCTCGCTGTTTGTTTACGGCGGCTCGATTTTCTGTCTTATCGAACTCATTTTCACGACATTATTTTTTGACAATACATTCACTCATATCGTAAGTTACTTTCAAGGCGGCGTAATCTTTTTGATACTCGGGATGATAAACAACTGGTTTTCATGGGAACTCGGACTTGTGTGGCAGTGTCTCTTGGGCAGTGTTTTCATTACAGCCATAGAACTCGTGACAGGACTGTTCTTTAATGTGTGGCTGGGGCTTCATATATGGGATTATTCAGGAATGCCTCTTAGTTTCATGGGGCAGATATGCCTTGAATTCTCGCTGTATTGGGTGTTCGTCTCTGCGTTGGGCATTATTTTAGACGACTTTTTAAGATACACACTGTTTAAAGAACAAAAACCGAAATATAAAATAATTAACTTAAAAAATTTATGAATCTTTAGGTTAACAAAAAGTAAAGCCTATACAATTTCTTTTGGAGGAAAAATCAATGCTTAATGTTTTAAAACCTTTTTTCCGCGTTTATGTTTTGGCTATGTGCGCGGTAACTCTTATTGCGGCTTCATTTATAATTATCGTAATTCAAAACGGCGAAACTGTTGTGTGGTATCAGCCTGCAATTTCAGCAGTAGCTGTAGTCTGCGGCGTAGCAGGGCTTGTGTGTACTGTATTCCGGCATAAAAAGGCTGTTGAAATTGTCGGTTATGTGTTAGCTGTAGCGGCTCTCGCTGAGCTTGTAGCATTAATCAAATCAACACCATTCATTTTTCTTATAGCTCTGTTTGCGGCGGCTGTATTCTTCATTATCGGTGCAATTGTAGCAAAACGTGAAGATACAATCTACCTGCCCGAAAAAGACACAACTACTGCCGCTAAAGAAGTAAATGTCTATATTCCGCCGGTGAAAAAAGATGAGAATTAAAAATTTTAAAAAAACTAAAAGAAATGAAAGGAGAATTAAAAAAATGAAATCTAAAATAATAGTCGGATTATCAATAATTGTGGTTGCGGTATGTATGATTTTGACGATTTCATACCTTAATACCAATACCGGTGAAACGAAAATCAAATATTTGCCCGAAAACAAAACTACAGACGATATATATTACGGTACTGATTCACTTAGTTTTCAAAACACATCACAGGACTTTTTCACGGTTTCTACGCCTGATGAGCTACGGAAATACACCTTAACCGGTTTGTATTATAAATACTTGACGGACGGCGAAACCAACAGCACAATCAGCAGTATTGACTCTTTGAGAAATCAAAACTGGTTCGGTTCGTGCTTCGGAATGTCAGCGGCAGTAGTGCTTTCAAAAGCCGGAGAAATTGACCCGGAGTTCTTCCAATCAAACGCTGATGAAATCTACAATTGGACTGCTCCGCGAAATTCACTGACAATAACCAACACCGTGAACTTTTATATGCTTTCGCAAGTTCTGCCGAAAGTGCAATTTGCCCGACTCGGTAAAGTTACCGAAGAAGCGCAAAATGAAGCTATCGTAAAGGCTCTGACAGAGAGTAAATACCCTGTGCTGTTATGCATAGACCTCTTTTATAAAGACGGTAGTCGTGCGGGCGGTCACGCCGTTGTCGGGTATGATATGTATCTGAAAGACAACTGGTATACAATGAATATATGGGACCCGAATGACAGCTCTCGCTACTACACCTTAAGAATTTCAACTGATTTTAAACAAACTGAATTCCCGGGATATTATTATGATGTTGTACCTCGGGCGGCTATAACTTATGAATCGGGATTGCTCTCACTTAAAGACCTCAGTAAATTTTTCAGGGAGCAAAATTACACTCAAGCTCCGGAGCAGAGTGCATTGCCTGTAAATATGTCTGCGACTGCATTTGCAGGAGAAATTGACACCATTTCAGCTTTAGATTTTTCTGCATCAACACAGATTACAGAAGATAGTTTCACATCACTGACAGTCAACTACAACAGTTTCAAGATTAAAGACAATTTCGGTCGCTCTGCAGTTGTCGAAAACGGTATAAAAACGTCGGGAGACTTAGAGATTACCGAGGGAATGTATTTAAATGCACCCGGCTCTGAAATTTGTGCTACGTTCTATTTGCCCTCGGGATATGACTATACAGTCACTGAAATGAACGGTGCAGATAAGTTTAAAACGCAGTTTATCGGCACAGGATATACGGATTCAGAAGCTGACGGATATTTTTCATCGGTTACGGCAGTTTCTCCCGGAACAATTACTTCCGGCGCGGGCGGCGGGCTGATGGCAAGCTTCCCTGAAAATACAGAAGTAACTGCAAACGTATCGTCTGACAGTTTCACAAATGACATCTATGCTTATGAAGTGACGGCTACAGAGAGCGAAATAATGATTGTGCCGACCCTTGAGGGCGTTGTAATGTCAGGGGCAGAGGGCACTTTAGCGGCTATTTCCGCAAAAGGCGTTGACAGCGAAGATGTTGTTTTTGAAAATGTAAATCTGACAGTTCCGTCAAGCGTAACAGTTACAGCAAATGCTGACAGTGTAAGCTTAGACTCGGGTTTGCGCCGTGAAACAGAAGGACTTACACAGAAGCCTGTTGACTACAGCGGCTTGCCTGACGGTGCTGAAATAGTTGAAACAGGTGAATCATACGCGGGTGCAAAATAATTTAACATTGTAGCAATTTGTCGAAATATGAATAATATAAACTATCCGAACAATCGGATAATTTCATGAAATGAGGAGTATATATGGCTAAGCTTAACTCAAAATCCAAACACATTTCTGTAAGCGACTCGATAGGTGATCCTGACGGAATCGCTGTTTCGTATAAATCACTGACAGCTAACGGCAAATCAAAAGTCGAAACTACAACAAGGCTTGTTTTGACCTTTGAACCGGGTGTGCCCGGACTGACAAAAAAGAATCTCGGTTTTGCGGGATTTTCAGGTATTACTTTAACTGATGTAAGCAGCGGTAAAGGTGAAACCTATAACTGTGACGTTACTGAAATTGATGTGAACGACGGCGACCATGTAACTATTTCTGTTGCAACTGTGCCGAAAGGTTATGTTGTTACTCCGTCTGCAAAAACCGTTCAGGTTTGGGTGAAAGAAATATCATTCGTTTCACTCACCGCAAACGGCAAAAGCAAAGAAGAAAACACAAGCGAATTAACGCTTGAATTTAATCCGGGTTTCAATGGCATTTTACCCGAAAATGTAGCTTTAAGCAACACTTGCACCAAAGGCGAATTTAAAGATATCAGCGGGGGCGCGGGCACAAAGTATTCACTGAAAGTTTCAAAATTGACGGTTAACGACGGCGACAAACTCCAAGTTACAATTAATCAAAAACCCGTAAACTGTGAGCTTAATCCTGTTTCACGTGATGTTCAGGTGTGGAGAAAACACGTAAACTTTACGCTTACGGCTGATGGCTCAACACTCACAGAAACTACAAAAAATCTTACGCTGAAATTCGATAAAGGCTTGCCCGGACTTAAACCGGAAAACGTTGAAGTTGTAGGCTGTAAGTGCGGTAAAACTGCCGAAATACCCGGTACAAACGGCAGTCAATATGCAACACCTATCAGTGAAATTGCAGTAAAAAACGGCGAAAAAGTTACGGTAAATGTAAAACAAGAACCTGTTGATGCAGTGCTTGTTCCGACATCTCAAACTGTTCCGGTTTTCATTCAAGAAGTTAAATTTACCGAAGCTATTGCAGACGGTAAAAGCAAAGTTACAACGACACAAAATATTGAACTGAAATTTGATAAAGGCTTGCCCGGACTGACTGTAGATTGTATCGCTATAGACAAGGCTACGCCGAAATCAATCGTTGATATTTCTACCGCAAAAGACGGCAGTGAATATGTTTTAGCGATAACAAATATTGCGGTTAAAGACAGTGAAAAGATTAAAATTTCAATCGTAAAAACGCCGTATCAATGCACTCTAACGCCGACTGAAAGAGACGTGGTTGTTTATCTCCGTCAAAAACCGAGAACATGGGTTCAGATTTTTGCGGCTCAGGGCGGGAGTTTCGCGCTTTCAAATTCAGCGTATACGAATATCCCCGTAACAGTTCCCTACGTTGACGACAGCCCCTATTTACATGGCGCAAACGGCGGTATTATCATTGATGTTGCGGGCGATTATGAGGTGACTGTTTCGGCTTCTTACACAGCAAATAAAGAAGCGGCTATCAGTTTCACTACTGCAAATAATTATAAAGACCCCTATGCGGGTGCATTTACAGACGTATCTGACACACTCGGGGTAACTACTACGCGCACAATCATGTTCCCTGATTGCCCTGTAGGCACGATTTTCACAATTAATGCAATGTCAAATTACACCGGAACAACAGTGAAGCTGATTAACGGTACTGCTACAGCACTGTTAGTCAGAAGAATTGAAGCTGAAACTGTAAAAGAACCGGAAACTAAAAATCTTGCCGTAAAAGCAGATGCAAACTACCCCGCTATCAGATATTTGAGACTTGAGCACAAGGATAAATGTGTGTATTCAAAGATTGCATTCAGAGAAAGACACCTTGACGACGGCGGCGACTGGACTAACAACAAATACTACGAGGAACACGGCGGATATACGGTAAGCGGTCGTACAGTTGACCTCACCGGGTTTGGTTTAGCCGAGGGCGCAGAGGTAAAAATGAATCCCGACCTCGCAGGCGCAAACGACAGAATAGCAGATGAGTGGCTGAAATTTGATCCTGATTCAAAGCTGAAAGCGACCTATTATATCACAGGTCCGGCAGGGTCTCACCGTATGTTCTTTGACGGAATTTCTGAAAATTAAACGTAGAATGACAAATTGAGATAAATTTAAATAACTAATAACCGCTGCGTGGTTAAATCACGCAGCGGTTGTTTCTGTCGTTACACTTTCAGGTAAACTGCATCCGAAGATTAATGTCATTTCACTACATAATAGAAATTTTCTAAATAGTTACACCCATATGTACAGTAGATTTAGAAACTCCGAAATTTGCCGCCGCATGGCGTACAGTTGCGCCTGTGTCGGCGATGTATCTGCCGAGGAGAATCTCTCGGCTGACTTCGACAGTCCGGTGCGTTCGGGCATTTCGATCCCGTTTTTGTGAACTCATACCGGCTCCCCATATAATCAGGTAAGCGGATTTTTTACCGCTTGCGTAATTATATGTTGCGGCGCGGGGGAAATATTCGAACATATGTTACTATTGACAAATTTTGCGGTTTGCAGTATAATTTGAATAGAAATTTTATAATAGTTCAAATAAGTATATCGAGGTTAAATTTATGAAACTGACAAAATACGCGGCGATTATTTTAGCGTTCGGATTCATTTTTACGAATGTAAGTTGTATAGTTAAAGACGATTCGACTGAATCGAGGAAAGAAAATGAATCTGTCGCCGAAAATGTAATTGAATGGAATTAGCATAGGTTCAACGTGTGAAGCAACAGATTTAATGAATAATTTTGGCTCAACAAATCTTGAAAATGACAAGGATGAATTATTCTTATACTCGGTTGATGATTTAAATAACGAAATTCTAATTGGATTACACGAAGGCATTATTGATGGGATATCAATATATATAAGAGAATAGTGAAAAATCAGCACTTTTCGCATACAGGACATCACCTCCTTAAAGTTTATGCGTGGAGTTCGTGAGGCTTGCCCTTTTTATTTACAAAAAAACAAGCTTATTTATATAATAGCCTGCTTTTGTTTTTTAGCGTTTGGTTTTTTAGGACGGCGAGGCGGGGTGGTATTAATCAAAATAATTTACATGGTATAACCATAAAGCAACCTGTTTCAAGTGTCTGTTTGAAACCGCATTTTTCGTAAAACCCGGTATTTTTCTTGTCCAATCCTACAAGCCATTCCGAATCGGGATAATGAGCAATACACGTCTCCACAAGTTTTTTACCGATACCCTTCCCCTGATAATCCGGGTCAACAAGCAGGTCATGAATTATTGAGCGAAAAATCGTGTCGGATAAAACGCGCACAGCACCGACAAGTTTATCACCGTCCCATGCAGATACAACAAGTGTGGAGTTGAGCCATGATTGCATAAAACCTTTTTTCAGATTTTCCGGTAAAGGTTCGTCGTCCGACCAACCTACGGCTACAAACAAATGGTGTAGTTGCTCAATTGGGAGGTCTTTGAGGGTGTCATTGTAGGTTATGGTCATATGGGTGTTCCTTTCTCTATGTTCATGATATCCTCGATTCGTATTTCAATCAGCTTTTTAGCACACTCAATTTCTTCGGCGTTCGGATTGTCGAAACGGAAGATTGTAATGCAAACGTTATCAAACTCTTTGCCAAATATCGTCTTGCGCGAACCGCCGGGATTTCCGCAACCGCCACAGTTTCCTTCACATAGAAAACCGTTTTTCTCAAGAGCTTTCCATGAGCCAACATTGTTCGTCTCAACAGTAGTTTAAATCCGCTCTAAGTGCATATACTCAAAGCCGAACTTAATGACCGCCGCCACGCAAGCAGTAGCGATTCCCTTACCCCAATATTTCCGTTTTATAAAAAATCCGATATTTGCCGCTGTATTGTTATTTTGAAAATCGGACAGCAATATGCGTCCGATGCTCTCATTCGTGTGAGCGTCGGCTATCGTCCAACTATATATGCGTCTTGT
>JAISHV010000084.1 GCA_031262495.1 Ruminococcus sp. | reverse complement strand
GGAGGTGTCGGAGGATAGGGGGAGAGGGGGCGGCGGGGTAATACCGCCTCAGATAGCCGCCCCCTCTCCCCCTGTCCTCTGACAAAGTCATGCAAACGTGACATTCACGACATTCATATGACATTCATTCTGACATTCAAACGGACATTCACAGACATTCATCCGACATTCAAACGGACAATCACAAAAGTAAATTTTTAGATATTTCGTGGTAGTAGTTTACTCCAAAGTCTTAAGCGAATCTTGGATCTTCCCCATTTTATCATTAGCCGCCGCGAGTTTAACCTTTTCGGCTTCAACTTGATTCGCGGGGGCTTTCGCCAAAAACCCGGGGTTTGAGAGTTTCTTTGATAAAAACTCAATATCTTTCTGTACAGCCGCTTTTTCTTTGTTAAGACGTTCAATCTCTTTTTTGAAATCCACAATATCCGACAGCGGTATCAAGAGACGTGCATCGGCAGTCAGAGCTATTACACAACCGGCGGCATCAAAACTATCCCCGATTTCTACTTCGGAAGCAAATGCCAATTTCTTGAAGAACGCCGTGCCCGACTCAAATGTTGCTTTTTGGGCAGTCTCAATGAAAATTTTCGCCTTGCGCGACGGCGGAACATCAAGTTCCGTGCGCTTATTGCGGACAGCCTTAATGCCGCTTATAATTTTTTCAAATTCGGTTTCATCTTCCGGGAAATTAAGTTTTTCGTCATATTCGGGGAACGTTTCCGCGATTAATAATCCATCAGCGCAGCTCTCCCAGATACATTCGGTAACATAGGGCATAAAGGGGTGCAAGAGTTTTAAAATCGTCCGCAAAACATACATCAAAACCTGTCTGACATTATCCCCGTCCTCTTTGTCTTCTGAAAGCAGGCGCGGTTTTGCGATTTCTATATACCAGTCGCAATATACTCCGCGTATAAATTCAGTCAAATTCGCCGCCGCGATGCCCATTTCATAATTTTCTATATTTTCGGTGATGCTTTTTACAGCGGCATTGAGTCTTGAAATTACCCATTTATCCTCAACCGCAAGCCTTGAGGGCAATCCCTCAAATACGAAAGATTCGGGCAAATTCATAAACACAAAGCGGGAGGCGTTCCAGAGCTTATTCACGAAATTTCGCGCCGCTAAGATTTTGTCTTCGTCACAGTTAATGTCGCTCCCGGCGGCGTTGCCCGAAACAAGCATAAACCGCAGAGCATCCGCGCCGTATTTGTCAATCATCATGAGGGGGTCAAGTCCGTTGCCGAGGGATTTCGACATCTTCCGTCCCAAACCGTCGCGCACAAGCCCGTGAATTAAAACCGTATCAAACGGAGCTTTGCCTGTGGTCTCAATCCCCGAGAACATCATTCGCATTACCCAAAACAGGATAATGTCATAGCCTGTACAGAGTGTATTTGTCGGGTAAAAATATTCAAAATCAGGTGTTTTATCAGGCCATCCCAAGGTGGAAAACGGCCACAGAGCGGAGCTGAACCATGTGTCTAAGGTGTCTTCGTCCTGACGGCATTTTTTACCGCATTTGGGGCAAATTACGTTTTCTTCGCGTGAAACAATTGTATCGCCGCAAGTATCACAATAAAATGCGGGAATACGGTGCCCCCACCAGATTTGGCGCGAAATACACCAGTCGGTGATGTTCTCGAGCCAATGGAAGTAGATTTTCTCAAAACGTTTCGGGACAAATTTCGTTTCGCCTGACTTAACCGCCTCTATCGCTGGTTCGGCTAAGGTTTTCATTTTCACAAACCACTGTGTCGAAACTTTCGGCTCAATGATACTGCCGCAGCGGTCACACGTACCCACAGCGTGGTCGTGACTTTCGGTTTTAATGAGGTAGCCGCCTTTTTCTAAATCAGCGACAATCTTTTTACGCGCTTCGTAGCGATCCATTCCGGCGTAATCTGTATATTCGGCAGTAATTTTACCGTCGTCTGTCATCATCGAAATCACACGGAGGTTATGGCGAAGCCCGACTTCATAGTCATTCGGGTCATGCGCCGGTGTAATTTTAACAATCCCGGTCCCGAAATCCGTTTTAACATAATCATCGGCGACAACAGGGATTTCGCGCCCCACCAGCGGCAAAATTACTGTCTTCCCTATTAAATGAGTATAACGCGGGTCGTTAGGGTTAACGGCTACAGCCGTATCGGCAAGCATGGTTTCGGGGCGGGTTGTAGCTATTTCAATATAGTCATCAGTCCCTTTAATCTGATAGCGGATATGCCAAAAATAGCCCTCTTTATCCTCATGAACAACTTCCGCGTCCGAGAGGGATGTTTTACAATTCACGCACCAGTTAATCATGCGTTTTCCGCGATAGATCAAACCCTTGTCATAAAGATGAACGAAGAATTCCTTTACGGCTTTGTTACAGCCCTCGTCCATCGTGAAGCGCAATCTGTCCCAGTCGCAGGAAGCCCCTAATTTCTTAAATTGCCCGATAATACGCCCGGCGTACTCTTCTTTCCATTGCCACGCCCGTTCTAAATATTTCTCGCGCCCCAGAGCTTCTTTTGAAGTACCCTCCGAGCGAAGCTGTGCGACAATCTTTACCTCTGTCGCAAGTGCGGCGTGGTCAGTCCCCGGCAGCCATAATGCCGAAAAGCCTTTCATACGCTTAAAACGCGTAATAATATCCTGAAGCGTACCGTCTAAGGCGTGTCCGATATGGAGTTGCCCTGTGACATTCGGGGGCGGCATTACGATTGTGAAAGGCGTTTTGTCGGGGTTAATTTCGGCGTGAAAGCTATGGCTTTCAACCCATTTATCATAAATACGGTCTTCAAATTCTTTAGGCGCGTATGTTTTGGCAAGTTCTTTCATAGTAAGCTCCATTCTGAAAGACGTGAGATCATCACAAAAAACCATGAAATTCTTTGTACTTTCACGTTAACAAATTCCTTTTTACAAAATATATAAAGTTATTGTACCATAATTTTTTGTAAATGTCAATGGTTTAAATATTAAGTTTACACCTTTTATTCACAAATTATTTACAATTATAATCCTACTTACACTTGACATCACAACAAATTTATGTTATAATATCATGGTAATCGTATTCTAAAGACAGCAGGTGGATTGAAATTTAATCCGTAAACCCTGCCGAAGAAAGCGCAGTTTATTTAATTTAGACTTTTCGTACGCTTTTTTTGTTTGTTTTTATAACACGAAAAAGGCGTTTTTGAATATGTTACACATTAAACTTTTAAGAAGGTGAAATCAGTATGGCAAGTGAAAAAGCACTGAATACCAAAAAGGCACGAGTAGCCGAATTAGTGGAAACCATCAAAGGTTCAAGCGCGGGTGTTGTTGTTGACTATAAAGGCATTAATGTTGCAGACGACACAAAACTCCGTAAGGAACTCCGCGAAGCAGGTATCAACTATTTCGTTGAAAAGAACTCTATCCTCCGCCGCGCATTCGCAGACGCAGGTATAGACGGGCTTGAAGACGTTTTAAAAGGTTCGTCCGCTGTCGCTTTATCAAGCACAGACCAAACCGCTCCCGCCCGCATTTTGGGTAAATTTTCAGAATCTGTAGCGGCTAAGAACATCTTTAAACTCAAAGCCGGCTACATCGACGGTACAATCTACGACGCTGTAGGCGTTACAAAACTGTCAAAAATCCCCTCAAGAGAGATTCTCCTCGCACAACTCGTCGGTTCTCTCCAAGGTCCTATGCAGAAACTCGCTGCTACATTACAAGCTTTGGCAGACAAAAAACAAGAAGAAACCGCGTAAATTCCCCGCGCACTTTTAATGCGAAAACTATACTATTATTAAAGAGGTAAAAATTATTATGGCTAATATTGCTAATATGATTGAAGAAATCAAATCAATGACAGTACTTGAACTGTCCGACTTAATCACTGCTATTCAGGATGAATTCGGCGTAACTGCTATGGTTGCCGCTGCTCCCGCTGCTGCTACAGCCGCTGTTGAAGCTAAAACAGAATTCGACGTTGTACTCAAATCCTTCAACGATAAGAAAATGGACGTTATCAAGGCTGTTAAAGATATCTGCGGCTTGTCCCTCAAAGAAGCTAAAGAACTCGTTGAATCCGCTCCTAAAGCTATCAAAGAAGCTATCCCCGAAGCTGAAGCTAACACAATCAAAGACAAACTCGAAGCTGCCGGCGCAACTGTTGAAGTTAAGTAAAATTAATATTCATGTTAAAAATCCCCTTAAATTCGTAAAAAGCGAATTTGAGGGGATTTTTGTGTTATATTTCAGAAAATTTAAGAATATATTTATCTTGAAACGTCAGCATTTCATTAGACTTGGAGTATATATGTACACAATTTATACAGTAAAAGAGGGCGATACCGTATCAAGTGTTGCCGCGGCTTTTGAAATCCCCCCGAAAAAGATTATTATTGATAATAATCTTTCAGAAGATTTTCATTTGATTCCGGGTGAGGCTTTGATTTTGATTTCGCCGGAAGTGACTTATACTATAGAAACGGGTGACACTGTAGACAGTATCGCCGCGAAGAATAATATTGATGCGGTTACATTGTTACAAAATAACCCCGAACTGTCGGTGAATGAGCCTGTCCCCGGCGATCAGGCTGTAATTAACATCGGCGGTGATAAAAATCATAGCTTTGTTACCCTTGGTTATGCTTATCATTTTATTGACCATGATATTCTGAATACTGCTTTGCCGTATCTTACTTATATTGTGTCATTCGGATATGGTTTTGACGAAGACGGTGAAATACTTGTGCCTGATGATGATTACCTTGTCGGGCAGGCGCACAAATTCGGGACGAAGGTTTTACTCTCGCTCTCGACCATAACCGACAGCGGGGCATTTGACAACCCTTTTTTGCCGAATCTGCTTAAAGATTTGGTCTTACAAAACTTCGTTATAGAAAATATCATTGACATAATTATAAGTAAAAACGCCGCGGGGATTGATATTGATATGGAATATATCCCCCCTGAACTAAAGGTGAATTTTGTTGACTTTTTAGTGAATACCTCAAACCGTCTGCACGAACGCGGTTTAATAATGAACGTCGCCCTTGCCCCGAAAACCTCCGCCGAACAAAAAGGCATTTTATACGAAGCCCACGACTACGGCGCAATCGGTGCAGCCGCCGATATGGTGCTGCTGATGACATACGAATGGGGTTATAAATACGGTCCGCCTATGGCTGTAGCACCTTTGCCGAATGTAACGGCGGTATTACTCTATGCCTTAACCGAAATCCCGCCGGAAAAAATCCTGCTCGGCATCCCGAACTACGGCTATGACTGGGGTTTGCCCTTTATAACCGGCAAAACCAAAGCCGAGACCATCTCAAACACCGAAGCCGTAAACCGCGCCGTCAGAGTCGGAACCGATATCCACTACGACGCTGTTTCGGAGGCTCCTTTATATTATTACACAAATGTAGAGGACCTACAGCCCTACGCTCATGTGGTGTGGTTTGAAGATGTCCGCTCCGTCTCGGAAAAAATGAATTTAGCAGAGCAAACAGGTATCCTCGGTATCGGCTACTGGAATTTAATGAATCTCTTTAATCAAAATTTTCTATATTTAATATCAGAATATAATATTCAAAAATTTGAATGAAATTTAAAATTTTTCTAAACTACACATTCAGACATTTTTTACAATCCTAAAGATTTATAATATTAATATCGAATCAAACCTTAATTGGAAATTTATATGAAAATTTATGTTGACATTCTCATTATAATGGGTTTTTTGGTTAATTACTTTTTATTATCAGGCACAGCGAAAATTATGCACAAACACATTCACAGAGTGCGTTTGTCGCTTTCGGCTCTGCTCGGCAGTCTCTCATCTTTGATTATATTTATGCCCGAACTCGGGAATTTCACGCTATTGCTCATTCGCATTATTTCGGCTTTGATAATGGTAATTATCGCCTTTTCCTGCGACACTTTCAAAGAAATCTACATAACGTCACTGTTATTTTTCTTTGTCAGTTTCGTTTTCGCGGGTATTGAATACGGTATATCGCTTTTAATGGGCGGCTCTAATACTGTTTGGAATAACTCTGTCTTATATGTTGATATTTCGCTGTTGACTTTGTGTATTTCAACTATAGCGGCGTATACGGTTTTACGGTTTTTGCGGATACTCCTTGACGGGCGCGGAGCAGATACATCATATACAGTGACCATAGAAAGCGGCGGCAAAGCCGTTTCGTTTAAGGCGAAAACCGACTCCGGCAACAATCTTACCGATACATTCAGCGGCAAACCCGTTATCATTTGCCCTAAATCGTCTGTTTCGGGCATATTCGACGAAACCGCTATCACGGGTATGCTTCATTGCAACTACATAGACGAGGTTGTTACACCGCCGAAAGGTTGGAAATTGATACCGTTTTCGACTATTAATTCAAACGGTTTAATCCCCGCTTTTGCCCCTGCCGTCATAATGATAAAAAACGATGAAAACAAGACAGAATCGCATATTGACGCATATATCGGCATCTCGGAAACGGATATGGAGTATGCTTTGTTTAATCCCAAGCTTATAAATGCGGCGTAATTAATACTAATATGCATTTAAAGAATTGATTGAATTTGCTCTGAAACAACGGGCGGTCAAAGACCGCCCCTACTGTAGGGGCGAACTGTGTTCGCCCGTTGTTTCATTTTTCTTGGATATTAGTATAAAATATAAAACACTGAAATACAAGGTTATGAAAAATATGAATGATTTAACTAAAATGCTGAACCGCCTAAAAAAAATACTCACAAGAATTTTCGGGAAAGACGACGGAGTCTTTTATGTAAACGGTTCTGATACATTGCCGCCGCCTCTCAATAAAGAACGCGAAGAAGAAATCTTCGCGCTTATTGAATCGGGACAAGCTACGCACGCTGACAGAAAAATACTGATTACGCATAATCTGCGGCTTGTTGTCTATATCGCGAAAAAATTTGAATCCACAGGGCTTGGGATAGAAGACCTTGTGTCAATAGGCACTGTAGGGCTTATTAAAGCTGTAAATACATTTTGCCCGCAGAAGAATATAAAGCTTGCTACATATGCCTCGCGCTGTATTGAAAATGAAATTCTGATGTTTCTGCGCAAATCACAGCAGTATAAGAATGATATTTCGCTTGATGAGCCGCTCAATATCGACTGGGACGGCAATGAACTCCTGCTTCAGGACATTTTGGGTACAGAAGAAGATACAGTAAGCTGCGGGATTGAAATTGCCGCCGAAAACAGTGTTTTGATTGATGCCGTAAAACGTCTCCCCGAACGGGAAAAAGAGATAATGATTATGCGTTTCGGCTTGCGCGACGGCTGTGAAAAAACTCAAAAAGAAGTAGCCGATATGATAGGCATTTCACAATCATATATCTCACGACTTGAAAAACGAATTATTAAAAAACTCAAAAGGGATATAGAAAAGGTACTAACATAGAGGTTAGATGTGAGAGGTGAGAGGTAAGATTATGAACGCCCGGTTTTCTATGAAGACCGGGCGGTGTTTTGTTGTTTTTTGTAGGGGCGGATGTCCACATCCGCCCGTTACGACGAATTTTTTCGTTTGCGGGGCGATGTAGACATCGCCCCCTACGGACGTGGTATTTGCTGCCACAGGGGGAGAGGGGTAGGGGGTGCAGGGGGTGTAGGGGAGAGGGGGCGGCGTCTTGCCTGCCACGACTAATAGCCGCCCCCTCTCCCCTCACCCCCTGCAAGACATCGAAGCTGTGACATTCATAATGACATTCAAACGTGACATTCATCTGACATTCATCCGACATACAAACGGACATTCACATTCTGTATTCATACGTACTTCTTCATAACCTGATTAAGTGCCGAGAGTTCAAGTGGCTTTGGCAGTAAATCCGTAAACCCGCTTTGACGGAAAAACGTTATTGCATCCCCTGTCACGGTTGCTGTCAGGGCTATAATGGGGATTTCGGCGTTTTTGCCGCCTAAAGCGCGTATGCGCTTTACAGCTTCTACACCGTCTACCTCCGGCATCATATGATCCATAAAAATAATATCATATCCGCCCTCTTTTTCACCGGCAAGCCTTACTGCTTCCTCCCCGCCGTATGCACAGTCTGCATCAACCCCCATACTCTCAAGCATAGTGTGAGTAATAAGCACATTAATCTCTATATCATCCGTGATTAATGCTTTCAGTCCCGGGGCTTGGACAATCGACTCATCAAATTTTGTCTCTTCTATTTCAGCGGCTGAAACATACGGTATTCGCATTGTGAATGTCGAACCCTCTCCGTAAATACTGCGGACACTGAGTTCGCCGCCCATCAGTTTACAAAAATCGTAGCTTACGGGCATACCGAGTCCTGTGCCTTGAATGGTACGGTTTACGTTAAGGTCAAGACGTTCAAATGCGCTGAAAACCTTGCCGTAGTCCTCTTCTTTGATACCGATACCCGTGTCGCTCACTTCAAAAAAGAGATTATCATCTTTTAAGTAGATTTTTAAAATTACGCCGCCGATACGGGTGTATTTTAAGGCGTTTGAAATCATATTCGTCAGGCATTGCCTGATACGCTGTTCATCGCCTGTTACCCATTTCGGCAAGGTCTCTTTATCGTAAATTACATCAAACGCAATATCTTTAACGGCGAACATCGGCGTATAGACATTCTGCATATTTATAATGACTTCTCTTAGATTATACGGCGCGTTTATTATCTCCGACATCCCCGCTTCAACCTTTGAAAAATCTAAAATGTCATTGATAATATTGAGCAGGGTATTAGCCGACTGCTTCATATCCGATATATAATCGCGCTGTAATTTATTGAGTTCCGTGCGCGACAAAATATCCGCAAGCCCTATAACCGCATTTAGCGGTGTGCGGATTTCATGCGACATCGCTGCTAAAAAGTGGGATTTCGCTTTATTGGCACTGTCTGCCTGATTCTTTTTCATCTCAAGCTCGGTGTTGTCTGTCATTATAACTAAAATAGTATCGTCCGAGTATTCCGTCGCGGCAATACGGCGGCATTCAATCAAATAATACCTCTCGCCGCCGCCGAAATCTAAATTACGATAATACCTTATAGTCGGTGTGCCGCCTACAAGTGCTTTGAACCCCTCTGTCATAAAAGCCATATCCGCTTCGGTAAATTTACAGTAGGTGCCCATTATCTCTTCAAAGCTCTTTCCGATAAAAAAGCCGGCACTGGGCACACCATAACACGCCGCAACCGAATCCGAGACCATCAGGTAACGCCCTTGATTATCCAGAACAAAAATACATGACGGACTGTAACGCATAAGCACGTTTGTATAAATTTCCTGACGGCGATACTGCGCGGCAAGTGCCGTATCATAGCTTACTTTAGCCCTAAGCTGTTTGGTAAGTTTTTCAGCGGTGTTTTTACTAACGCGGAGTTCGCGTTCAAGCTGTTTAATTCTGTGTGTCAAATCATCAATTGATGGATTTTGTTCGTTTTTGTTTGAAATATTATCCATTGAATTAGGCACCTAACAAAGGTTTCATAATGATACTAATATGCATTTAATGAATTGATTGAACTTTCTCCGAAAAACGGGCGACCTAGGGCGGTCGCCCCTACTGAGTTTTATTGTTCTGTAGGGGCGGGCGCCCTCGCCCGCCCGCATATCATTTCATTTTTTTATTGCATAGTAGTATGAGATTGATTACCGAAATTAAACCCCTTAATATCACGCACATAACAAAGGTCTGATTGTGAAATAGATTAACAGTAGATTGAAATAATATTCGTTACAGCACGCACATAACAAAGGTTTGATTGTGGAATTGATTACTGTAATATGATTTACTGTTTTCGGTTTTTTTAATAGGACCGACTTCGCCGCCTGCATAAGTCATAACAAGGGGCAGACTTTCAACTGCTTCACAGACCGCCTGTATCCCTCTGAAAGGCTCATCGCCCATAAGCACACACCGCGATTGGCATGAAAAGATAATTACACCGCTGTCACTGTCACAGAATTCTGACGCTGCTGCTTTTACAGTCTCTGTCGTAGCTTTTAAGATATCTTCCGCTTCAAAAATTGCCAGTCTGAATTCAGACCCCACGGGAACTTCACCGCCGAGATTGAGTTTTTCATCGGCAGTCATATTCATGAGTACACGGCAATAGTCGGCGTGTTTTTCTCTTATTAAAAATGACAAGTTAGCACTTAGACTGTCGCTGTGAACAGAGTTTATTAGCCCTGACTTAACGAGGTATTCCGTAACGGGGCGGTCATTGATTTTTAAAACTTTCGTACCCTCTGTCTCTGTGATAAACGCCGATGTGCCTATTATTTTCGAGTCGGTGACTACCGCTGAATAAAAACGCGGATTTATATTGCCGTAGACTTTGAGCAAAACACAGCGGTCTTCATAAACCCCGCCGTTATCTATCGTGAATGTATCATCAGCATATGACGGGCTGTCATCAACACTGAACCCGCCTACTGCCGGTACGCTCGGTGCATATTTCTTTACTGCACGGACAAAACTGTCGCCTGAGAATTTCGCCATACCTGTTAAGAATGTGAACACAAGTTTCAAGTCGTCCGGTTCGGGGCTTAAAAAACAATCGGCTAACAATTCCTCCGACGTTTCAAACCCGCCGTTCGGCTCTGAAACACTTACTTTAAACGAAACATCATCCGACGTCATAATCACAAGTTCAAACCGAAACTCTGTTTCATCTGCAATTAAATCATCGCAGTTTTTCCCCGCATTACTCTCTGTTTTAGCATATTCTTTTGTCGTGGTATAACCCGCAACATCAAACGGGAGGTTTTTTACAATAAAAGCAGCTGCCCCGGAAAAAGCATACTCGTTGTGGCATAAAACAATCCCGACGGTGTTTTTTAAAAGTTTTTCGGACTTGTCAATTTGATTTAATATTTCTTCAAGTGCTGATTTTTCATCATCAATTTGATATGTGTAAGCAGAATAAAATTTAATCATAGTCTTTACCCGCAGAAAAATTTTCAGGAAATCTTATTAAGGTTATTAAGGAGGGTCTTCTTGCTGTTAAGGTCTAAAAGCCCCGATGTTAACACCATTTCTATGCGATAACGCACATAGTTTTCAAAGAGCTTGGTCTCAAATACGTTATCCAAAAGGAATTTCTCATAGCTTTTAGTGTCGATATTACCCGAAACCAAAACAAGGAGTTTTTCAAGTGCTGCCATTTTCTTATCTTTATCGGAGAGTTTCTTATCCGACAGTATACCTGTGAGTTCATCCAACACGGCGGATTTATCCTGACGAATGATGTATGTTGCGGATTCCGGAAGGCTTCCTATCTTTTGAAGTGCTGTAGATTTAAAACAATCAGCCGCAAACGGAAACATTACAAGCGGCAAATCAACCTCTTCCACAGTAGTATAAATCCGTCCGTGCAAAGCCGGGAACAACGCATATAAGAATAACTCCGAGAAACAAAATTGCTTTTCAGACATGAGTACTATCGGGTATTTATACTCTTTAAATCCGCCGCCCAGTCCATAATCCGGGGCATTTTTATTTGTGTCGGAATAAAAACTGTCGAAATTCTCTTTGCACTTTTTGTCGATAAGTCCCGCGATATATTCGGGCGTAAATGCTCCCGTATCGTCGCGGTCGCCGTCTGTGAAAGTACGCGTGCCCGCAAAACAAGTGCGGTGAATCTCTTTGGCAAGGTCTGCCGAACGCACAAAACCTTTCCCCAATTTTTCCATTATTCCGACGATAACCGAGTCTTTAGCTAAATTATCTTCTGTGTTGAATTCATATTCAGTTGTGACGATACTCTCCATTTCGGAGCGGATTTTTATGTATTCATCTTCATCAAGATGTACGAGTTCAAAGCGGTCTTCGATGATATCCAGCACAACTTTAAGCGGCAATTCCCCGCTGACATATTTAAATCTGTCATTACCGAGAAGTTTGCTCATATTCGGCAGAATCTTCTGCTTTTCTTTATCTGTAGACGGGATTTTGTTGGACATTATTCCCATACAAACAATAAAGTTAGCGTAGTCTTTCATTACCGCCTGTTCGTTAAAATAATTAAAGAAATAGCCGTAGATATATCCCGCGAAGAAATCTTTTACGGAATTAAAAGCTTCTGTGTCGGACGAAATCTTCTTTAGATATTGCTCTTTTATCCTGTTTATGTCTTTTACAAAGATTTTCGATTTGCCGCCTGCCGCTTCAAGAAGGTATTTTTCCTGTGATTTACAGAACAGTTTTAGATAGTTCCCGTAGGAAGCCTTGTCCTCTTTGAAAGTCCAATAAAGGAAAGCCCTCTGCATATTCGTAAGTGTTTCGGCTGAATGTTCCGCGAGGTCTTCGATATTAATCTCAAAACCATACTTGCCCGTTTTATTAAAATCAGCAAGAATTTTCACGATTTCGTCTGAAAAAGCTGACATTGCCGGTGATTTTTCCGCAAACACAACCGCATCAAGCAGTTCCGCACCTAAAACATTAAGATCAAGCATAACTCCCATAACATTACCCCCAGCGGGCGACCCGCAGTCTATTCGCGATGAAAGTTTTTTATGTCGTCAAGATGCTCACCGCGCTAAAACATTTGACTGATTTTTGGTTTATTTAATATTTTTATATTTATTAAGTTTTTGTAAACCTATTTAACCCCGTACTCCGCCCGATACTCAAGCATTTTCGGCAAAAACTCTTTGCCGGGGATTGTTTCATTGTCCAAAGCTTCAATAATATCATTTATCGTAACAATGGGGTAAACGCTGAACCCGAATTCCTCATTAACTTCCTGTACGGCTGACTTGTCCGTTTTTCCGCGTTCGGCGCGGTCAACCGAAATCACCATAGCGGTAATCTTACAATCGGGCGCAGCACCTTTAAGTACAGGCAAAGTCTGTCTGATAGCCGTCCCGGCAGTAATTACATCTTCGATAATACAAATCCTGCTGTCACAGTCAAGCTGACGCCCGACAATATTCCCGCCCTCGCCGTGGTCTTTTATTTCTTTCCTGTCAAAGCAGTAATACACATTTTTACCGTATTTATTAAATAAAGCGGCGGCGGCTGAAACAGCGAGCGGAATACCTTTATATGCGGGACCGAACAGTGTATTAGCGTCAATATTATTGGCGTTAATACAATCGGCATAGAATTCGCCGAGTTTTAGTATCTGTTCGCCGGTATTATAGTTGCCCGTATTTATAAAGTACGGGGCAACACGTCCGCTTTTTAAGGTAAACTCCCCGAATTTCAGCACTCCAGCCTCATACATAAAACGTATAAATTTATTTTTATAATCCATATAAAAAGCTCCGCCACAAAAACAAAAACACTTGATTCTAAATATATGTAAAGTATAACACATATCTAAATAAAAATCAAGTGCTTTTTAGTGAAATTCACAAATAAAATTAACGGAAATACGGATTATATTTAATTTCAGTCTCTGAGTCGGTCGCAGAGTCGTGCCCGGGGTTAATCCTATAATTTTTATCGGTGGCGAAATTTTTAAATTCGTTAATAGAATTTAACATATCACGATAATCGCCGCCCGGGAAATCGGTTCGCCCTATCCCGCCGCTGAACAAAAAATCCCCTGAGAAGAAATTGTCCTCACAAACAAAAGACAGAGAGCCGCGTGTATGCCCGGGGTTGCTTCTGACAAGAATTTCAGTATCGCCGAAAGTCAGCACTTCGCGATCTTTAATGGCTTTATATTCGCCGTTATAGGTCTCAAATTTAAACAAATTCATTGCCGCCGCAAGGCTTTCATTTGGGTCTGAGAGCATTTTCGCATCGGCTTCATGAATATAAACTGTTGCACCGGTTTGAACCGCAATCTCATTCAAACCGCCGATATGGTCAAAATGCCCGTGCGTAAGCAGAACGGCTTTGAGCTTATTTTTAAGCGAAACGGCAGTTTTTACAGCCGACATCGGCGCGTCAATTAAAACATATTCGCCGCCGCAGTCTATAAGGTAGCTGTTGCTTTGGATGGGGTCGGAGGGGATTATGGGGGTTATTTTAATCATATTAATTTCATTTTCTGTAGGGGTTTGTAAAATTTAAAATTTTTTTTATGAATGTCCGTTTGAGATGTCCCGCAGCGTTGCTGCATATGAATGTTGTGAATGTCCGTTTGAATGTCGGATGAATGTCGATATGAATGTCGTGAATGTCACGTTTGCATGACTTTGTCAGGGGCAAGAGGGAGAGGGGGCGGCTATTCGAGGTGGCAGGCGTGACGCCGCCCCCTCTCCCTCTCACCCCCGACACCCCCCTCTCCCTCTCCCCCTGCGGAGTTGCCAAGCTGCTTGATTTAGTCTTACTCACCCGCTCAGTATATTCACTTCAAGCGACATACAAGAAAAAATATCCTATGGCTTCCATCAGCGATACGTAGCGTTGCTACAGCCCTGCGGGGGCACCCGCTTAATTCCCGCGGTCTACCGATATTATATTCTGATTTTTCAGGAGTTCATGTGTTATGTTTTCGAGTTGCTGTTTGCCGCTTATAGAGATTTCGGTGATAACGTTGAGGTTTCCGTTTTTGAGTTTTTTGGTTATAATTGAATTTATAGGCACACGGTATTTTTCCTGTAAAATATTAGAAATATCGCGGATCAGCAGATCAGACGGGTGGGCTATAATATCAACCATTACTTTAAACATAGTCACCGTAGGTTTAACCTCCGGCGGCCAAAAAGCGTGTACCCAACGGGCGTTGTCGCGCCCTGTCTCAAGGGATTTTTTATAATTCTCACAGGTTCTCTTATGGATTGACACGCCGTGCCCTTTTGTGACAAAACCTACAATATCGTCGCCGGGCAAGGGATTACAGCACTGGGCGTATTTTATCTGGATATTATCCTTGCCGTCAATCTCAATCCCCTTAATCTCTTTTTCGGGTATTGAAATCTGTACTTCATCCGTCCCTATCGGCGTTAAATCGGGCAATTCATACTGCTTTTGATATTTTTCGCGGAGTTTTGCGATATTGTTAATGATACTGACATCGCCGTAACCTATCGCCGCATATAAATCGTCCAACGTAGAGCAATTGCTTGTTTTTATAAGTTCCGCTAAGAATTCGGGGTAATCCTCTTCGGGGATATCCATTTTATTTCTGTCGAAAGTCATTTTGACTTCGCGTTTGCCGTTTATGATATTGTCGGGGCGGCATTGTTCTTTAAGCCATTTGCGGATGCGGTTGCGCGCCTTTGTGGTTTTACAGAGTTCAAGCCATTGGCGGTTCGGGCTGCGGTTTTTATCGGTAAGAATTTCCACAACTTCACCTGTGGTGAGTTCATAGTCAAAAGAAACCAATTTCCCCGATACCTTTGCGCCGATCATATGATTGCCGATTTCGGGATGAATCTCATACGCAAAATCAATAACGCTGCTCCCGATCGGCAAATGAAACATCTGTCCTTTCGGCGAATAAACGTGTACCTCAGAGGCTTTAAGCTGTTTTATCGAATCAACGATATTCTGTACTTTATCCGTGTTCTTTTGTTCTTCAAGAAGCTGACGCATCCACGCGATTTTTTTCTCTAATTTCCCTGCCGCGTCAATGCCTTCTTTATATTTCCAGTGGGCGGCGATGCCGTTTTCAGCATCGCGGTGCATTTCCCATGTGCGGATTTGAACCTCAAACATAATGCCTTTGTGGCTCATCATCGTTGAATGAAGCGACTGATATCCGTTTTGTTTCGGGGATGCAATATAATCCTTAAAGCGATTGGGCACTGCCGAATACATATCGTGTATAATCCCGAGTGCTAAATAACACTCCTGTTTAGTATCAACAATAATACGCACGGCATATTTATCGTAAATCTCATCAAAGCTCTTGCCCTGTTCAAAATATTTCCGGTATATACCGGAAATAGATTTTACACGCCCTTCAATATGCGGCGGCTTCATATCATCAGCAACATATCGCACCGAAATTTCTTCTTTGAGCTCGGCAATAAAAGCATCACGTGCTTCGCGCTTTGTATCAAGCAGTTCTTCTATCTCGCTGTAACCGAATTCATCTAAATAATAAAGCGACAGGTCCTGAAGCTCTTCTTTTACTTTACTCATACCCAGACGTTCGGCTATGGGGGCATAAATATCCATGGTCTCGCGGGCGGTACGTCGTTGTTTATAGTCGGGGCGGTACGAAAGTGTGCGCATATTATGCAGACGGTCGGCTATCTTTATTATAATTACGCGGATATCCGAATCCGTAGCATAGAGGAGTTTCTCGACATTTCGGGCTTGGGCTTCATCGGGGTTGCCGAGGTTAATCTTATTGATTTTGGTGAGTCCGTCAACAAGAGCCGCCACGTCAGCACCGAAACGCCGCCTTATTTCATCAAGCGAAATATCCGTGTCCTCAACCACATCGTGAAGGAGTGCCGCACAGATACTGTCGGTGTCCATTCCCTGTTCAAGCAGAATATACGCCACCGCCACAGGGTGGGTGATATACGGGTCGCCGCTTGAACGGATTTGATTTTCGTGAGCTGAAAAAGCCAATTCATAAGCAGCGACAATCTTACTCAGTTCATACTGTTTGTCATCAGCTAATATCTTCTCAATAAGCATATCAATGGTGTAAGTAGTGTTTACTGTTTTCATATAGGCTTTTTAACCTCACTTTCTTTGAAAAAATCGGGATTGTACTACCATGTAAAATCTAAAAATTTACTTTTGTGAATGTCCGTTTGAATGTCAATATGAATGTCTGTGAATGTCCGTCTTCGATGTCTTGCAGGGGATGAGGGGAGAGGGGGCGGCTATTTGAGGTGGCAGGCTGAACGCCGCCCCCTCTCCCCTACACCCCCTGCACCCCCTACCCCTCTCCCCCTGTCGTAGCATGGTGGCGGTCTATATAGTGATTTTGAAATTTTCGCTTATCAGTTAAAATTAAGCGAATTGCCAATTTATAATTTAACCATCGTCGGCATCTGAAATAAATCAACCTTTTCGGCGGGCTTATTACCCGACAGTTTAATTGAATCCGTTAACAGATTACAGTCGATAAACCCTGCTTCTCTGAACGTATCTAATATTATACGGAATTTGAAGTAATTTATATCCCCTATACCCTGCGTTTTGTTAAATATGTAATCTACTGTCATAAATTGTGGTTTTATGAGTTTATAAACTTGTGCGAAATCATCCCGCACGGGGGTAATCTTCTCTTTCAGACGCGGGTCAATAGCCTCTCCGCGTTTGAATTTCTCATATTCGGCGTTAGCATTAAGCAATTTCTGCTGATTTATACCGTGGGGACGAAAATCCTTAATTTTCAGTTGTATATTTTTGCTATTCAAATATTCGTTTACTTCAAGATATGTTATCAGATCAATTTTGTTATCGGGTTTCAGCGGAAAGTCGGCATATTTACAGCCGAATGTAATTGCTTCAACCGCCGTTCCGCCGTAGTTTAACAATAGTTTTGTGAATTTCCCGTCTTTTAACGGTAAAACTTTAGTAATCAGTGCTCCGCCTACAAAAAACAGCGGTTCGGGATTGCCCTCGCCGAATGGGGCAAGGCGTTTTAAACCCTCGGCGTTTTCTATGGTCAAATCCTCGGGGAGCAATTGTTTTGCCGCTTCAATAAAGTAAACAGGCATATGCTCAAGACCGGCGGCGTATTCATTAAGCCTTTTATTAAAGGCATCTAAATTGCTCTTTTTCAGTGAAAATCCGCCCGCGCCCTCGTGTCCGCCGAATTTCGTCAGTAAATCCGCGCAATATGATAATGCCGAAAAAATCGAAAAGCCGGCTATCCCTCTCGCAGACCCTTTTACATAACCCTCTGCATCATCTGACATAATAAATATCGGCTTCCCGAAACGTTCAACCAAACGCGAGGCAACTATACCGATTACCCCGTGGTGATAAGAGCCGTAAAAACTTAAAACACGCTGACTAAGTGAATTTGAATTCTCTTTTAGGTTATCAAAGATATCTCTAATAATACGATTCTCAAGCTCTTTGCGCTCGATATTCATTCGATTTACGGTTTCGGCTGCCGCCTGTGCTTCGGCGGCATTGTCACACATCAATAAATCAAGTGCCGTCAAAGCGGTATCTAAACGCCCTGCCGCATTTATTCTGGGGCACAATCCGAATGCAACAGATGTACTCGTAAACGGGCGCGCCATTCCTGCCGCTTTAATGAGCGAAATCAAGCCGATATTCTCGGTATTCTCAAGGTAATGCAGTCCGTGTTCAACGATAACACGATTTTCGCCGCGCAGTTTCACAACATCACCGATCGTTGCTATACACGCGATATCCGAAAACTGCTCCAATGCGAAAGTCGGGTCGCCTCCGTCTAACGCCGCAATGAGTTTAAGTACAACGCCGCACCCGCATAAATCCTTAAATTCCGATTCATCATCAGCCCGGTGAGGATTCACAAGAGCATCACAGACAGGAAGAGTTTCACCCGGCTCATGATGGTCGGTTATAACCAGTTTAATGCCTGAATCTTTAATCAGCTTTGCTTCTTTGAGGGCGGATGTACCGTTATCGACTGTAATAATAAGCCCGTAACCCTCGCCCGCAAAGTTTTTTATTACCGTTTCATTTAAACCGAAACCCTCTTCGCGTGTATTTATATGACAATAAACGTCAGCACCGTTCATTTCTAAAAAACTTGCCAAAATAGCTGTTGCGCATACACCGTCACAGTCATAATCGCCGTAAATCAGTATTTTTTCATTTTTTTCAAAGGCTGATTCGTTTATTATTTCAACCGCCTTGTCCATGTCTTTAATTAAAAAAGGGTCGCCGAGGTCACTGCCGCCGAAAAATTCCTCGGCTTCTTCTATGGTTTTAATCCCCGCCGAAACCAACACTTCGGCATTAAAACGCGATAAGCCGCCCGAAACAAGCGCGTCCGCCGCCGTTTTATCAGGTTGTCCGATTATCCATTTTTTTATCATTTATTTTTCCATTAAAAACTAATATTTGAAATGTTCTAAAATGTGTTACGCCGAAAAGCGATTGTAAATTGTTGATTAGTATAGCATACTTTTTTAAGAAAATCAACAGAAAACTTTCACAAAGTTTTACGCGGTAACACATGAAAATTTGACAAGAACGACAGAAAACCGATATTTACATTAAACCGCTGAAGTAAAACGCGTTTTTATACTATTCTCCATTAAAAAACGCCATGCGTTTTTTAATGCTCGTCGGCAAAGCTGACGAGAGCCGCCCGTAGGGCGGCAGAGAAGCCGTTCAATACTAATATCAGCGGCTTTAGCCGCCCGCCGCTTTGCGGCGGCAATAAAAACATTTTCAATGTTTTTATTGGATATTAGTATTACATCAGCGGAATACTGAAAATCGGTTGTTTTTTTGCTGTTTAGATTTCACTTAATTGTTTCTTTGCCCCATAATACGCCCGCCGCCTACAACATAGTCGCCGTCATAAATAACACACGCCTGACCCGGGGTTACGGCGCGCTGGGGTTCGTCAAACAGAACCTCAATTTCATTTTCGGCGGTTTGAGAGACTTTGCAGGGCTGTTCTGTTTGATTATAGCGGGTCTTGGCTTTAAAACTTCTCGGGGTTTTGAGTTCTTCACAAGTAATAAGATTAATGTCTGTGAGAATTACTTTTTGACTGAACAGAGCTTGCGATTCGCCGAGGGTTACGGTGTTATTTTGGGCATCAATACGTGTTACGTACATAGGTTTACCAAATGTGATACCTAAGCCTTTGCGCTGTCCTATCGTGTAATTTATTATCCCGCTGTGTCTGCCTAAAATTTCACCGGCGGTATTTATAAAATCCCCGGCTTTCGGAGTCAGATTTTCATATTCGCGTATAAAAGCGGCGTAATCCCCGTCGGGGACAAAACATATGTCTTGACTCTCGTGTTTATGAGCATTAACAAAGCCGTTTTTCGCGGCTATTTCACGCACTTCGGGCTTCGTCAGCCCCCCGAGAGGGAACAATGTACAGGAGAGTTGTTTTTGCGTTAATGTGTACAACACATAGGTCTGATCTTTTTTGGTGTCTTTTGCCTTTTTGAGTAAGAATCTTGAGTCTTTCTCTTCGATAATTGCGTAATGCCCTGTAGCTATTTTTTCAATGCCGATTTCTTTTGCACGGCGGAGCAGTTTGTCGAATTTTAAAATGCGGTTACATTCTATACACGGGTTAGGGGTTCTGCCGTTTAAATAAGATGAAGTGAAATTTTTAATTACGCTTCTGTCAAATTCATCGGTAAAATTAAAGACATAATGGGGAATACCCATGCTAAAACACACCGATTTCGCGTCAAACGCATCATCGGCGGTACAGCATGATTTTTCGGTCAATTTATCAGCGGGAGGCGAAAAGAGCTTCATCGTAGCTCCCGTAACTTCAAACCCCTGCATTTTAAGCAGAGCGGCGCAAACGGAGGAGTCAACCCCTCCGCTCATCGCCGCCATTACCTTTTTAATCATAATGAAGCAATAATATCCTTAATGTTTGCGCCCGCTGTTTTAAGGTCTTCGGGGATAGCGATATGCTGAGGGCAATGACTTACGCATTTGCCGCAATTAACGCATTTGTCGGGTTTTTGAGAATCGGGTATTTCGTGTTCATAGTTCCACTTAACATCGCCTTTGTTTGCATACATAGCGAAATTATTGAGGAGGCGGAATATACGCGGGATATTAACGCCTGCCGGACAAGGCATACAGTAGTTGCACCATGTGCAGTTGTTGAATTTGCGTGAACGGGTATTCGCCATATGTTCATCAAGGGCTTTTGTTTCAGTATCGGAGAGGGGTTTGAATTCTTTGAATGTCTCAAGGTTATCATCAACCTGAGCCATGGAGGACATACCCGAGAGGATAACCGACACGCCCGGGAGTGTTCCGCACCAGCGCAAAGCCCATCTTGCCGCTGAATCATCGGGGTTCACGGCTTTTAAAGGTGCTAAAATATCGTCGGGGAACATTGCAAGAGAACCGCCCTTAACGGGTTCCATAACCACAACAGGGATTCCGAGTTTTACGCACTCTTCGTAGCCTTTCATACCCGCTTGTTCATCAACGTCCATATAGTTAATCTGAATTTGGCAGAAATCCCATTTGCGGTAATTCACAATGTCAATAAATGTATCATAATCATCATGGAACGAGAAGCCGTAATTGCGGATAACACCTGAAGCCTTTACGCCCTCAAGCCACTCTACAATGCCGCGCTCTTTCATATTTTTCCACGAGTCTTTATTAAGCGCGTGAAGCAGATAGAAGTCGATATAGTCAGTGCCGAGGCGGTCGAGGGAGGTTTGGAGCAGTTCTTTTGCCTTTTCAACAGATGAGGCATCCCAACAAGGGAGCTTGTCGGCGAAATAATAGGTATCGCGGGGGAATTTCTTTAAGAATGAAGCGGCAATTTCCTCTGATTTTTGGTTGTGATAAACGTAGGCGGTGTCAAAATAGTTAACGCCTGCCTCATAGGCTTTTGTCAGCATTGCGTCTGTCTGCGCAAGGTCAATTTCTCCGTCAGCACCCTGCGGGAAACGCATACAGCCGAATCCCAACAGTGAGACTTTGGTTTCTCCGATTTTTCTGTATTCCATAAATTTCTCTCTTTCTGCCCATTTTTTTAAGGGCATAAAAATTTTGTATTAATAAAAGCTTTTCAGCTTGAAGCGCAATTTTTAATCCTGATTTCTATGTTGACGAGCTGTAAGTGCTGCTCCGATTGCTCCGATATATTCGCGGTCTGTCGGGAAGATGAATTTCATTCCCTGTAATTTTTCTAAACGGCGGGCAATCTTTATCAGCACTTCCGATTTAGAGGCAGTACCGCAGAAAACCGCCGGTATATCGGCTGTACGGCTGTTTTTGACTGCAAAAACCGTCATCATAAGAATGGATTCAAATACCATTTTGCATATGCCGAGTGCTAAGTCGGCATCAGTTGCACCGGGGTTTATTTTTCCGAAATTTGATACCGTAATATCACGCGGGAGCAGCGGTTCTTCGCTTTTGCGCAGAATATCTTTCATTAAAATGTCAATATTTGAAGGTTCGCCCAAAGCCGCTAATTTATCGGCAGCCTCTGCTGTGTAATCGTTACCGCTTAAAGCTTCGGGGGATAAAAGAAGCTTTGAAAGTCCGCTTACAGTGCCGCCGCCGAGCCCTGTACCGCCTAAGTGTTTGCACTCGATAGGGTTAACGTTTACAAATGAAGTGCCCGTGCCTACGCACACCAACAGGAATTCGCTTAAACCTGTCAAAAATGAAGCTCCCGCCGCCTGCGCCTCGAATTCGGGCACTGTAATGTCTGCTTTTATTTTTTTTGCATTAATACCGGTCACGGCTGTTAAGTCGGTTTTGATATCTGTTTTAGGCAACCCCTCTGTCATTGTTTTGAGAGTTATCATACCGTTGTCAAATAAAACAGTTTTTGTCAGACTGCATCCGCAGTCATGTGCAAGAATAGTCATAGAGGGTTCTCCGGTAATTTAATAAAATTAAGGTTTTCAGTTGTTTAGGTATTTCAAATACTCTGAGGAAACATCAGACGGCATCCGCCAGTCCGCCCGCGGCGAGAGTGAAACAGAGCCTATTTTTACGCCATCGGGGGTGCAGTTGCGTTTAAATTGGTTTTTAAAGAAGCGGTTTATGAAAACGTCAAGCCATTTTGAAATAATTTCTTTCGGGTAAACCC
Organism: Ruminococcus sp.; assembly: GCA_031262495.1. Lineage (GTDB taxonomy): Bacteria > Bacillota > Clostridia > Oscillospirales > Ruminococcaceae > JAISGY01. Next base: position 71,413 of record JAISHV010000084.1, on the reverse strand, counting down.
CGGCGAATGTGGGCTCAGCTATTTTAAGGATTTTTTCGGGCGCAAATCCGCATCTTACAAAATAATACAGGAAAAAGTCGTGGAGTTCATAAGGTCCTACCAAATCTTCTGTCTTTTGTGAAATTTCACCGTTTTCAGGCGGTAAAAGTTCCGGCGAAACAGGCGTATGGAGGACATCTTGAAGCACTTCTTGAAGTGCAATTTCAGACGCTGTTTTACGAACGTAGTCAACCAAAAATTTAACCAAAGTCTTCGGTACAGATGCATTCACGTGGAACATCGACATATGGTCGCCGTTATAGGTTGACCAGCCGAGGGCAATTTCAGAGAGGTCGCACGTACCTATGACGATACCGTTTTTAAGGTTTGCTGTGTCCATCAAGAGCTGTGTGCGTTCGCGGGCTTGGGCGTTTTCGTATGTTACGGAGCGGTCTGTTTCGGGCAATTTCAGGTCTTTAAAATGCGCTTTTACGCTGTCTGAAATGTCGATTTCACTGAAACTTACGCCCAAAGCCTTTGAGAGTTTTTCGGCATTGCTTTTTGTGCGGGAAGTTGTACCGAAACAAGGCATTGAGTGGGCTGCAATACCGCTTCTGTCAATCCCGCAAATATCGAAAGCCTCTGCCGTAACAAGCAAAGCCAAAGTACTGTCAAGCCCGCCCGAAACGCCTATCACAGCGGTTTTGCAGTTTATTACGTCAAGCCTGTGGGCTAAAGCGTGAGCCTGCATAGCGATAATTTCGCCGCACCGCGAAGCAAGTTCCGATTGTTCATGGGGCACAAAGGGGAAACGCGGGTATTTTCGGATTATATCTTCGGGGATTTTTCTGTCACCCAAATAATATATGCCGTCATCGCCGCTAAAGCTTAAAGCATCATATGTTGACATTCTTATGCGTTCGTTTTCGAGGCGTTCTACGTCAATGTCGGTGATAATCATTCCGTTTTCGTATTTTTTTGATTCAGTGAGGATTACGCCGTTTTCGGCGATAAGGCTATGCCCGTCCCACACGCAGTCAGATGTAGATTCCCCCACACCCGCATTTGCGTAAACATAACCGCAAATGAGCCGAGCCGACTGGGATTTCACTAAATCGCGGCGGTATGAGTCTTTGCCGATTAGAGCATTTGAGGCGGATAGATTCACGATAATATGCGCGCCTCTTTGCGCGTAAAACGTTGACGGAGGGTTGGGTACCCATAGGTCTTCGCAGATTTCAACACCGACAGTTACATCGTCGCTGAATTTATAGATATGGTTTATGGCGAGTCGATGTACTGCGTCTTCGTTAAAATCATCAAATAAAACGTATTCTTTACTATTCGTCGGATGAAAGTATCTTTCTTCATAATATTCATTATAATTAGCAATATGCTGTTTTACGTTAAAACCCTCAATACAGCCGTTTTTGACAGCTGCCGCCGCATTAATGAGTTTCCCCGAAGCGTAAATGGGCAAACCGACAAAGAACAGAACATCGGCATCTTTAGTTTTATCTGCAATTGTTTTCAGAGCCAACGCCGCCGCCTTAGTCATACTCCGCTGTAAGAATAAATCCCCGCAACTGTAGCCCGTGATACAAAGTTCCGGGAAGACAGCGATATTTACGCCTTTCTTTTCGGCTTCAAAAACTTTGCTGATAATTTCATCAGCGTTAAACTGAATATCTCCGGGTTTTACGTTCGGGGTAATAGCGGCAACCCTTACAAATCCAAAATCCACAGTGAATGTCCTCATTTGTTAATAATTTGTGAAATTTAGCATATCGGCTTGAAATTTAAATTTTCATATGTTATAATGGTAAGTGATATTTAATCTAAATTTTAAAACGGAGAGATGAAAAATATGGATAGTCGTGAACTCGGTAAAGTAATCAAAACAAAACGCCAATCCTTGCGGCTCACACAAGCTGATGTTGTGGGCGAATTTATTACCCGTAATATGCTGTCACAGATTGAAAGCGGGATAGCGAATCCGTCGCTTAAGACTTTACGCTTTTTATCGGATCGCCTTGATATTCCTTTTTCTATGCTGCTCGGCGGACCGGATTATTCTCCCTATTTAAAAGCCAAAGAATGTTATAATACGGCTGATTTCGGAGCGGTTTTAGCTATCGTCGAAACGGCTAAAGAATCGGAATTCTCTGATGAACTGTATGTTGCAGCAGCCCTTTCGGCAATTGAGCTTGCCGAAAAAAGCTATATGACACAGGATATTGAAAGCTGCCGGAAATTCTGTGAAAAAGCGAAACTCTATTCGCAGATGGGGATTTTTGTCCGCAAGGATTTAAACGAAAGCGCGGATAAGCTTCTGTTATTATGCAAAAAAGATGAGTCTGCTGTAAAGACGGCGTAGGCTATTTTATGTGTTTATTCCCCTGAGGGTTTTCCCTTGGGGGATTTTATTTTTAATCTGTTATTTGTACTCTGTCCTCTGTTTTTAAGAATATTGCGCATTCAAGCCGTTTTTTCTGTAATTCACAATAGATTTTCACGGGTTTTTTTATGTCTTTCCCGAAATTCCAGTTGTTTGCGGCGCATCCGCCTGAACAGTAGAATTTCGCCCAACATTCAAAGCAGTCGGGTTTGTTATAGATGTGTGAAGCCGCGAATTCTGCTTTCATGTCGAGGTTGAACGTTCCGTCGAAAATGTTGCCCATTTTCATAGCGCCCGACTTGTCGGAGAACTGATGACACGGGAAAATATCCCCGTCAGGCGTTATCGCAACATATTCATTGCCGCATCCGCATCCGCGCAGACGCTTTATTGCGCACGGTCCTGCATCAAGGTCAAGCATGAAATGGAAAAAGTTTATATGTTTGCCGTCTTCACGGCGTTGATTAATGAGCATCTTCGCAAGTTTTTCATATTCAGCGAAAACCGCCGGCAATTCCTTTTCCGTAATGGCAAAATCCGACTCGCTGTCCGCTATAACAGGTTCAACCGAAATCTGGTCAAATCCCTCTTCCCACAAAGCGAATACATCTTTAGAAAAATCGGGGTTTTGTTTGGTGAAAGTGCCTCTGATATAATAATTTTTATAATCGCGCTTTTTAATTAAATCTTTTATCTTATCAATAACTAAATCGTAGGTTGGTTTACCGTTTTCGGTAACGCGCATATTGTCGTGAACTTCACGTCTGCCGTCGAGTGAGAGAACGACATTGCTCATTTCTTTATTGATGAAATCTGTTTTTTCGTCGTCAAGGAGCAGTCCGTTTGTTGTTATGGTGAAGCGGATATTTTTGTTGTGAAGTTTTCCCAGTTCTCTGCCGTATTTCACGGTTTCGGTGACAACATCCCAGTTTAAAAGCGGTTCGCCGCCGAAAAAGTCTACCTCTAAATTCTCGCGGTCTGCTGACTGTTTAATCAAAAAATCAAGAGCTGCCTTTGCGGTTTTAAGCTCCATTTTGGTGCGCACACCTTTGCCGTAGTCCCCGCCTGATGCAAAACAATACTTACAGCGTAAATTACAATCCTCCGCGACAAGCAAGCACATAGCCTTTGTCGGTGATGGTACACAAGCGGATGCGTATTCGGCATATTCATCTGATGAATAGAGTAAATCCTGTGCAAAGAGTTCGCGGATTTCCGCGTAACACTCGTTTATCTCCTCTTCGGTATAAAAGCGCATGAGTTTGCTCATAGTGCGCTCGTCAAGTTTAATCGGAAACGGCGGCATTACAGTACTCAGCAAATCATATGTAAGCTCATCTGCCACATGAACCGCGTTGCTGTTTACATCAATTATTATATTATGCCCGCCTAATTTGTATCTGTGGATTTTCCCGACATCTTGCATTTTTTATTTTTTATTCCTTATATATTTTCTTTTTTGCTTAGTGGGCAGCCGTGGGTAGCCCACATTGCACAGCGCAATCCGTCAACCGCCGCCGACATTATCCCGCCGGCGTATCCTGCACCCTCTCCGCATGGAAAGAGTCCCTTTATACCGTAAGCTTCGCCGTTTTCGTTTCTTTTGATTCTAAGCGGTGAAGACGTACGCGTTTCGGGAGCGGTAAGGAGAGCATTCATGTCACCGTATGCCGACAGTTTATTTGAAAAGGCTTTTAAACCTTGTTTTAAATGTGTAATTACAAACTCCGGGAAAATCCCCGTGAAGTCCGATTCATACAGTCCTCTTGGGTATGTTCCCGTTACAGACAAACCGTCAAGAGTTGGTTTTCCGTCAATAAATCCGCCTACACTTGTACCGGGTGCACAGTAGGGTAAATCGTGTCTGTACGCTGATTTTTCGATTATTTCTATGAATTTTAAACCGCCGAATAAGTCACTATTGTCAAAATCTTCGGGGTTTACAGAAACACAAACCGCCGCATTTGAATTATCGCCGTTTCGCCCGAATTCGCTCATACCGTTTGTCACAACCGTTTCGGGTTCAGAATTAGAGGGCATAACCATACCGCCCGGGCACATACAAAATGTATATACGCCTCTGCCGCCGATATGCTTGCTTAGCATATATTCACCCTCCGGCAAACCCGGATTTTCGCCGTACAGCGAACGGTTTATATCTACGCGGCGGTGTTCAATCCTCACGCCTACCGAAAATGGTTTGTGTTCCATCGGGGTTTGCTCTTTGAGCAGCGTGAAAATGTCCTTAGCACTGTGTCCTGCGGCTAAAATCACTCTATCGAAATTTTCTGTTTCATTGTCAAAAGTAAGTCGAACGCCGCCGTTTGCGTTTTCAATGCCCGTAATTTTAGTGTTGAACCGAACTTCACCGCCGAGACTGATAATAGCTTTCCGGATATTTTTTATAATTTCACATAAATTGTCAGTGCCTATGTGCGGGCGCGCTTTATTGAGAATTTCAGGCGGTGCGCCGAACTGCGCAAATTTATGAAGAACAAACCCTGTGAAGTTATCATTAATGCGAGTGGTAAGTTTCCCGTCGGAGAATGTCCCCGCGCCGCCCTCGCCGAACTGTATATTCGATTCGGGATTAAACGTACCGCCGCCGCAAAACAGGTCAACATCACGTTTGCGCGTATCAATATTACAGCCGCGCTCAAACACAACGGGTTTAAATCCGTTTTCCGCGAGTGTCAAAGCCGCAAACATTCCTGCCGGACCGAAACCGATTACACCGATTTTTAAATTTTTTTGCGGTATTTTTAACTCTTCAAAACTCAGCGACAATTTCACAAAAGGGAATTTCTTCGCAATCGTAATTTCATCTTCTGCATTTTCAAGGCTGAAAATCACCGAACAGACCTTTTTGATACTGCCTTTGTGACGAGCATCAATACTGAATTTATAAATCCCGCAGGACGTTGTATTAAAGGGAAGAAGCCCGCATTTTTTGAGTGCGGACTTGATGTAAAGTTCTTCCGGTGTTTCCCACGGGAATGTTATACCCGAAACTATGAGTGCGATTTTTTTTACTGCTTTCGTTTATTTCAAAAAGGCGACTGCCTTTTAAAATCTAAAATTTTATTTTTGTGAATGTCCGTTTGAATGTCGGATGAATGTCGTGAATGTCCGTTTGAATGTCATATGAATGTCGTGAATGTCCGTCTTCGATGTCTTGCAGGGGATGAGGGGAGAGGGGGCGGCTATAGCGGCGGTATTACCCCGCCGCCCCCTTCCCCCTCACCCCCGCACTAACTTGTTAGTGCTATGCACGTCCCCTACCCCTCTCCCCCTGTGGCAGCATGGTGGCGGTCTATTAGCAATTTCGATATTTTCGTTAATTGGCTAAAATAAAGAGATTAGATTAGATTAGTTAAGTTTCGGGTTAATTAAAGTACTACTGCTTAAAAAAATTCTGCTTAAGGTAAATTTAATTATCTTCTATAGCGATAGATTCAGGGAAGACATTAGCGGTTGTCTCTTTGAACGCTGTGGTGTTTACATAACCTTGGATATTCGCGCCGTCTATAACTGTAATAGTCGCGGCGGAGATATTGCCCATAATGAAAGCGTCTGCCTTGAATTCGGCTTTGCCGCCTATGTCTAAATTGCCTTTGATTTTACCGTTTATATTGAGGTAACCAGCGGATATGTCGCCGAGCAAGAGACTGTCGCGGTCAAGCTGAACCTGTCCTTTTGAACTGATGTTGCCCTGCATGGAAGCTCCCGACAGACTGGAGTTATTACACTCAATATCGCCTATCACGCGCCCTGACATAGACAAATCTTTTGTAATCTTTATATCGCCTTTTACAGACCCTTCAATCGCTACATTCGCAAACGCTTTAATATTGCCCTCAATAACCGTGTTACGCGAAATAATCGTCGTTTCTTCCTGCTGTAACATATCCATCTCAGAGGGGCTCATACCGTAACCCCCGCTGCCATTGTAGCCGCCCCCGCTGTAACCGCCTCCGTAGCCCCCTGCGAAATTGCGGGGACGGGCGTTAGCACCCGAAAAGCCCGAGCGCGGCGGTCTGCCCATTGACATCAGTTCATCTTGTATATTTTCGGGGTCGGCGGGTTCGCCGAACGCGTCATAATCTTCATCATCGGGATTGGCGATATTCTTTCCGGCGTTACCCAGAAGCGACTCAACCGCGCTGCCTTTAGGGTATACGCTGCCTCTGTCGGCAGGTACCGGCCGTACGGAGCGCAAAACCGCATCCGCATCTGATACTTTCGGCGCGGCGGCTGGGGTTATTGTGCTTTCCGTTTCTTCGGCGTTTAACTCGACCGTTTTTTCGGGATTTTCAAGATATGACGAAAAATCGGGACGCTTTTTGTCCGCGTTTTTACTCGGGTCTAAACCGTCTTTTTTGAGAATTTCTTTAATCGCTTGATTGAAATTATCTTTTAGGCTCATTTCTTTTCTCCCAAATCCGGAAATTTTGATTTTTAAATTTATACTATATATCTTTTATAACATTTCGATAGCTTTCGCCTGAAATAATCCGCTATCGGACATCAGTATACGAGAATGTCACGGGCAATACTGTTTCATCAAGAGGCTTGAATGTAAATCCCATATTGATTAAAGCATCAATAACATCCTCAATGACTGTCGCCGTAGTATATTTGCTGTCGTGCAGAAGCACTATCGCTCTGCCGCCGATATGTTCCCTTGCGCCTGCTAAAACATTATTATAAACAGAAGTCCATGTAGCACCATTTGAAGCATCATCACCGGCTACATTCCAGTCGTAATATACAAAGCCTCGGCGGGTCATTTCTGCGATAATCTGCTGATATATAAGGCGGTTATAGTTATTGAGCGAGCCGCCCGGGAATCGGAAGATTTTTGCCCTTACGCCTGTCGCTTCGTAGACGATCGTATACGTGTTGTAAAAATCTTCAAGATAGCTCTCGACTGTAGCATAAATCAGCGTATAATCATGTGAAATTGAATGAATACCTATAGTATGCCCGCTGTCGGCGGCGGATTTCATTATTCTTTTGTCTTCCTCGGTTGTTCCGCCTGAAAAGAAGAATGTGGCTTTTATGCCGTATTCATCAAGTGTTGATAAAATATCGGGCGTATGAGAAGACGGACCGTCGTCGAACGTGAGGTAGGCTGTATCTTTCGCCGAAAAAAATTCCGTCGGCGGTGCCGCGTATAAATCAGGGTAAAGTTTTGTATACGCCGGTGATGTATCAACAGGTTCGGGTTTGGGTGCGGGCGGAGTTTCTTCATCGGTATCAATCTCAATCTCACCGACATAGCTGTCGATAAAACTGTCCGCAAGGGCTTTATTGCCGGTCAGATATTCCGTAATATACTTATTAAACGTCACAGTATCGTTTGCCGAAAGGAAATTCATTATATTCTGCTGGGTGAATCCTTTTGCCAAAAGATGAAGATATACATCGTATAATGTCGCCGAATCGGGTATATTTATCTTGAGTTTTGAGTCCGCTTGAAACTCTGTTAATTCATTCTCAAGTTTTTCAGTTATTTCCTTTTTCTGAAAATATTTAATTCCGAAAAAAACTGCAAGAAAAACAATCGTTCCGAGTAACACAAAGAACGTTGTGTATATCAAGTGTTTAAAAAAACGAACGCTCCCGAAATACATATTTTTTTGCAATTTACTCGACTTGCTCCTGTTAAAATTTTCTTAACGTCAATATATTATACTAAATTTGAAAAAACTAACTTAAATTAGTGGTGAACACTGAACACCCTATTTATTATATCTTAAATTAAATCAAATGTCAAGAAAAATTTTATTTTTCTTTATTTCGACTGAAAAATATGTCAAATGACTAAATTTTCTATAATATTATTCGCCGTTTCGTCTGATATTTTACAGTTATGCCAAATTTCTTCTGATGCAACAGCTTGGAATACCAGCATTGACAATCCGCCCGCGGTTTTTAAGCCGAAATCTTTCGCTTTTTTCATAAACAGCGTTTCTTTGGGATTATAAACCAAATCATAGGCGTATTTACAGCGTTTTATTTGTTCATCAAAAACAGGACATTCATTAATTTTCGGGAACACTCCTACGGGGGTTGAATTGATAATCAGGTCAAATTCGCCCGTTGTGTCAAAACCTGTAATTTCTATGGGAGATTTCCCGATTTTGCTCTCTATTTCGTCGGCTAAAAGTTTGGCTTTCGCGGTGTCGCGGGCGGCGATTGTCAAGGGCAGTCCCTGTTCTGCCGCAAGATACGCTATGACGCGCCCCGCGCCGCCTGCACCAAGGAGCAGAATATTTCCCTCAAAAGGAATACCCTCGGCGGTCAGAGCACGTAAAAAGCCGATACAGTCGGTGTTATAGCCGATATTTCGCCCGGCTTTCATAGCAACGGTATTGACACTGCCGTAACGTTCGGCGTAACCTTCTACGCCGTCTAAAAATTTTATTATCTCGGTTTTATAGGGGATAGTCACGTTAAAGCCGTCCATAGAAAGCAGAGCGGGAACGCGCTCCGTGAGTTTTTCGGGCGGCGTCGGGTATAAATCGTACTCGGCGTTTATTTCAAGAGACCGCAGCAACGCTTTGTGTATTACAGGCGACATTGAATGTCCTAAGGGGTAACCTAATAATCCGTATTTCATTATTTTTTTAGTACTCTTAATAATCAAAAACTTTTGGCTTCAACGCCTTTGAGCGTTTTTTTCACACAGCCGGTCAAAACCTTACCCGGAGCGGCTTCGAGGTAATTCGTAAATCCGTCTGAATAAAGACTTTCAAGTTCTTGTTTAAAACGGACAGGGCTTGTGATATGATCGGCGATTTTTTGTGCGAAATCCGAAAAATCATAAAGACGTGCGCCTGTGAGGTTAGAATAAAACGGAATTTCGGGGGTTTTAAACGTAAACCGTTTCGCGGCTTCAAGCATAGTGTCGGCGGCGGATTTCATCAGTTCTGTGTGAAAAGCACCTGCTACAGCGAGCTTTATGGTTTTAGCGCCCTCGGCGGAGAGTTTTTGCGCCGCCGTTTCACAAGGTTCAGACAGCCCTGCTATAACCGTTTGAGCCGCAGAATTAAAATTCGCGGGTACAACCAATCCGGGTGTATCAGCACAAATTTTTTCGATTGTAAAAATATCCGCGCCCATAACGGCGTACATCACGCCCTTTTGAGCCTCAGCGGCTGATTCCATAGCTTCGCCGCGTATTTTCAGAAGCTCAAACATCCCTTCAAGGGTTATAATGCCTGAAAATTGCATCGCCGGGTATTCGCCGAGGGAATGACCCGCGACTGCTTCACAGGTTTCGCCTCTTTGCTGTCTTATTTTCGCCGAAATAACGGATACGGCGGCGATAGCGGGTTGCGCGTAGCGGGTATGAGCAAGTTTTTCGGCGTTTTCAGTTACGTGAAACAGGTTGTAGCCGAGTATCTCCGATGCAGTTTCAAACACGCTTTTCGCGATATCGTGGGCTTTTTGAAGTATATCTTGTCCCATTCCCGCGTACGCCGAACCTTGACCCGGGAATAAAAATACAGTTTTTTGATTGTCTGACATATATTATCTCTCTTTTCGGAAATATTAAGGGGTAAAATAGGTAAACTTTAAAAAAAATATTGACAAACTCAAAATATAATGATAAAATAGAAAGTGTATTTATATATAACAATAAAAATCTTCAAAAAATAGTATACATTATTTTTCATAAAAATACAAGCTTTTTTTCGTATTTTCAAAAGGATTTTATTTAAATGGGCATAAAAATTTGCGGAGTCGGTGCTTTCTCACCCGAAAGAGCGGTCAGAAATGCAGATTTTGAAAGCATAATGGATACATCCGATGAATGGATATCCACGCGGACGGGAATTCACACGCGCCGGTATTCACAGGGTGAATCTACCTTTGAATTAGGTGCAAAAAGTGCAACCGAGGCACTCCGAGATGCCGGGATTGAAGCTTCACAGGTAGGGCTTATCATCGCTACAACCATCACCGGGGACTTTTTCTGCCCGTCGCTTGCCTGTATGGTTCAGCGTGAAATCGGTGCGCAAAATGCCGCCGCTTTTGACGTAAACGCCGCTTGTTCAGGGTTTATTTATGCATTAGACACGGCGCGGCGGTTTTTGGAGACAGATAAAAACCTTGAGTATGTTTTAGTTACGGCTTCTGATAGGTTGTCGGCAATTGTGGATTTTAATGACCGCGCTACGGCAATACTCTTCGGGGACGGTTCTGCTTCCGTGGTTGTTACACGCGGCGAGAGTGCTTCGGACATTTACGGCTCATTTTTGGGGGCTGACGGCACGGGGGCTTCTTCGCTTTACGGCAAACACTGCTATGAAGATCATCCTTTCGGTGAACAAAATCACACGTGGGAAAGCGAATTTCCGGGCAAATACGAAAAAATTATTCAAGACGGCAAAGAAGTCTATAAATTCGCGGTCAGAGTGCTCCCCATTGCCACCGAAAAAGCGGTAACCGCTGCGGGGCTGACACTAAGTGATATCGACTTTTTTATCCCTCATCAGGCGAATCTGCGGATTATTCAGGCGGCGGCGAAGTCAATGGATATACCCTTAGAACGCTTTTACGTAAATATAGAAAACCACGGAAATACCTCCGGCGTGACAATCCCCTTAGCCCTTTATGAGGGCGTTAAATCGGGCGCAATAAAACGCGGGGATAAAATTTGCCTTGTCGGTTTCGGCGCGGGTCTTACTTACGGCAGTATTGTTTTTGAATTTTAAAATTTAAACATTCAAAGACAATTTATAAATTAATATTAGAAAAAGGTTAAACAATGGCAAAAACAGCAATTATCACAGGTTCAGCCCGAGGTATAGGTGCGGCAATCGCTTTAAAGCTTGCTCAGTCGGGGTTTAATGTCGCGCTCAATGACCTTAATGAAAAGTCCTTTGAGGGGACTGATATTATAGCAGAGTGCGAAAAATTCGGTATAACGGCGAAAGCTTATTATGCTGATGTTTCAAAATCAGACGAATGTGAAAAACTTGCGAAAGCTGTCAAAGAGGATTTCGGCGAAATAAGCGCGCTCGTCAATAACGCAGGAATTACCCGTGACGGACTTATCGCACGGATGAGCGATGAACAATACGATATGGTTATTGCCGTAAATCAAAAAAGTGTATTTAATATGACGAAATTCGTGTCAAATATTATGCTTCGTCAAAAATACGGCAGAATCGTTAATATAGCGTCTGTAGCAGGGCTTTACGGCAACCCCGGGCAGATGAATTATTCCGCTTCAAAAGCCGCCGTAATCGGTATGACAAAAACCGCCGCAAAAGAACTGGGGCGCAAAAATATCACCGTCAATGCGGTTGCCCCGGGTTTTATAAGTACGCCTATGACGGACAAGCTCACCGAAGAACAAAAGGCAAAAATGCTTGAAGCGATAGCTATGCGGCGTTACGGCACACCCGAAGAAGTAGCCGAAGTGGTGGATTTCCTCTGTTCAGACAAAGCCTCATACGTCACAGGGCAAGTTATAGAAATAAGCGGCGGCTTAAGTATGTGAATACAGAATACAGAGTACAGAATACAGAATACAGAATAGAGTACAGATACGTCTGTTTTGGAGTTAAAATTATTTATGTCACGAGTAGTAATCACGGGGATTGGTGTTATTTCCCCTATCGGGAACAGTGTTTCTGAATTTTCACAGAGCCTCAAAGACGGGACAATCGGGTTTTCTTATCTCGGGGATGTTGTGGGCGAAAATTTTGACGTTAAAGTCGCCGGGATTGTGAAAGATTTTGTGCCCGAAAATTATATGGATAAAAAGGAAGCGCGGCGCACAGACCGTTTTGCACAATTTGCCGTTGCCGCTTCAAAAGATGCCTTAAAAGACTGCGGAACCGATTTTTCGGATATAGATAAGTTCAGGCGCGGGGTAATGTTCGGTGTCGGTATCGGCGGGCTTCAGCTTACACTTGATGAACATACAAAAATGACAGAAAAAGGCTCAAACCGCATATCCGCTTTATATGTGCCGATGATGATCGGCAATATGGCAAGCGGTGCTGTAGCTATGCAGACGGGGTTTTGCGGCGACAACTATATTATTTCAAGTGCCTGTGCTTCATCAACTCACGCATTGGGCGAAGCCTTCCGCAAAATCAAAGACGGTTATCTTGATGTAGTTATAGCGGGCGGCGCGGAGTCTGTTGTAAACGAATTCACCCTTGCGGCTTTCAATAATATGAAAGCGTTGAGCCATTCATCCGACTTAGAACGTGCTTCAATCCCTTTTGACAAAGAGCGCGACGGATTTGTTTTGGGTGAGGGTGCGGCGGCTTTAATCCTTGAAGAATACGAACACGCCGTCAAACGCGGTGCGAAAATCTATGCCGAGATAGCGGGTTACGGTGCGACAGATGATTCATATCACATAACAGCCCCATCCCCCACAGGCGAAGCGGCGGCACGCGCAATGGAAAACGCCGTGAAAGAAGCGGGACTTAGCCCCGCCGATATAGACTATATCAATGCTCACGGCACATCTACGGGGCTGAATGATAAATCGGAAACGACAGCCCTCAAAATCGCTTTCGGTGAACACGCCTCAAAACTCAAAGTAAATTCCACGAAATCCCTGATGGGACACCTCTTAGGCGCGGCAGGTGCTGTAGAAGCGGCGGCAGTAGCTATCGAGATAAAAGAGGGATTTTTACACAAAACAGCGGGATTCAGAGTGACCGACCCCGAATGTGATTTGAATTATTGTACAGAGGGTACAATTCAAACAGAAGTAAATGCCGCCCTCTCAAACAGTTTGGGCTTCGGCGGTCATAATGCGTGTATTTGTATTAAGAAAGTAGGTTCTGAATGATAGATAAATTAATTGAAGATGATATCCGTTCCCTTGCGCAAATTATGAATGATAACGGACTTACGCGTATTGAACTTGAAAATAAAAAACAGGATTATAATGTAATTTTAGAGAAAAAATTTCCGCGTCAGTATCACGGCAATAACAGAGCCGCTGATAAAACGTCCATACCGCAAATCCCCCAAAATACTACTGCCGTTTTGAACGGCAATATCGTCAAAGCCCCCCTCATAGGCACATTCTACGAGAGTGCTTCACCGGGCAAACCGCCGTTTGTTACTGTCGGGCAGACTGTTAAAAAAGGCGATATCCTATTTATAATTGAATCAATGAAAGTTATGAATGAAGTGCCGAGCGAATTTGACGGTACTGTAAAAGAAATTTTAGTGAAAGATGCAGAGCCGCTTGAATTTGATCAGGATGTTATGATAATTAGTCGGTGACCCGACTGGACTGATTCGCGATGAAAGTATTTCATAGCTTAAAGATGCTCACCGCGTAGAAGCAAATATCTGTATTCTGTATTAAGGAAAAACAAAATGGTATTAAACAAAGAACAAATAATGGAAATAATCCCTCACCGCGACCCGTTTTTACTGATTGATGAAATTGTCGAAATGGAGCCGGGCAAACGCGCTAAAGCCGTTAAACATATCAAGGCAGACGATTTTTGGTTTACGGGGCATTTCCCCGGTCACCCTGTCACGCCCGGAGTACTTATTGTCGAAATGATGGCGCAGACAGGCTGCACCGCGATTTTGTCGTTACCCGAAAATACGGGGAAAATCGGTTTTTTCGGCGGCATCAATGATGTAAAGTTCAGACGTGAAGTTGTGCCCGGGGACGATTTAATTTTAGATGTTGAAATTATAAAAACAAAAGGTCCTGTGGGTGTCGGGAAAGGAATTGCCACAGTCGGCGGAGAAAAGGCTTGTTCAGCAGAGATTACGTTTATAATTAAGTAAATAGAAAGATTTGAAAAATAATGAATATCGAAGAGATCCGAAAAAATCTGAATGAAGATTTAGAAAATGCCTCTGAATCGGGCAAACTTGAAGAACTCCGTGTGAAATTTTTAGGCAAAAAAGGTCACATAACGGAAGCGTTAGCGGGTTTGCGCAATGTCTCGGGCGAAGAGAAAAAGACCCTCGGCGGCGCAATAAACAGGCTCAAAAAAGAAGCCGAAATCCTCATCGCCGAAAAAATAATAGCCATAAAGCTCAAAGAAGAAGAACTTATGGTGAACGCCGCACCGCTTTATGATTTGTCAGTGCCCTCAAAAACGGCGGCGGGCTCGTATCACCCGATTACGCTTGTTCAGCGCAAATGCGAAGAAATTTTCGCCTCAATGGGATTTACGATTGAAGAATACCCCGAAGTTACTGACGACTACAACTGTTTTGAAGCCGTAAATATCCCGAAAGATCACCCTGCCCGCGATATGCAGGATACCTATTATCTCGAAAACGGACAACTCCTGAAAACCCACACATCGGCGGCGCAAAACGCCATTATGAAGAAATACGGTGCGCCTCTCCGCGCTATCTTCCCGGGGCGTTGTTTCAGAAATGAAGCTACCGATGCCTGTCATGAAAACACTTTCTTTCAGATGGAGGGTATTATGATTGACACGGATATTTCTATAAGCAATCTTATCTATTTTATGAAAAAGATGCTGTCCGAAGTATTTGAAAAGGATATCGAAGTACGCTTGCGCCCGGGATTTTTCCCATTTGTAGAGCCGGGGTTTGAACTTGATATCAGTTGTCTTATCTGCGGCGGTGAAGGCTGCCCTTCATGCAAGAATTCGGGTTGGCTTGAACTCTGTCCCTGCGGAATGATTCACCCGAATGTGCTCAAAGAGGGCGGTATTGATTCTGAAAAATACACGGGATTTGCATTTGGTTTAGGTTTAACGCGGCTTGCGATGATGAAATACGGTATTAAAGATATTCGGGATTTAAACTCGGGGAAATTGGCGAATTTGTCACAGTTTGTAAGCTAACACAGAAATCAGATTTTAGAAGACAGATGTCAGAATTTGAATGTCGCGTTTGAATGTCGGATGAATGTCAGAATGAATGTCTGTGAATGTCATATGAATGTCGTGAATGTCACGTTTGCATGAACTTGTCAGGGGTAAGGGGGAAAGGGGCGGCTATAGCGGCGGTAGTGACACGCCGCCCCCCTACCCCCTCACCAGCACTCACTTGTTAGTGCGCGACACGTCCCCCTCCCCCATCCCCCTGTGCAACTTACTACGATATCTGTAGGGGCGGGCGACCTCGCCCGCCCGCACATTCTAAACGCTGTGCGGTTTACTGATAAGCGTGACATTCATAATCTGTCTTCTGTCCTCTCGCTTCTGTCCTCTGTTTCGTAGGGGCGGACGCCCTCGCCCGCCCGCACATTCTAAAGCACGTAATTTTAATAATGAAAACAATATTTATTATAGTTCATTATTCAAACAAAAATTGGGGCGTTTTAGCGTAAGCGGGCGGGCGAGGGCGCCCGCCCCTACACAGAAGTCGGATTTTGGTATTCAAAAAAAAGAAATTAAAATTAAAGGTATAAATTATGCTTGTTTCAATGAATTGGATTAATGATTTTGTGGATTTGAGGGGGGAAAATATCCCCGAACTCATTCACAGATTCACGCTTTCTACTGCGGAAGTTGAAGATATTTACTATAAAGGTGCCGAAACAAAAGGTGTTGTTGTCGGTAAGATTTTAACGCTCGAAAATCACCCGAACTCTAAAAAGCTTCATCTCCTGACTGTTGACCAAGGCGGCAAAGTTGTGAACGTTGTCTGCGGTGCGCCGAATGTCAAAGTCGGTATGTATGTCGCTTTAGCGACTGACGGCGGTATGGTTTCGGGCAACCCCATTAACCGCGTTATGCTTGCCGGTTACGAATCCTGCGGTATGTGCTGTTCAGAAGCCGAACTCGGTCTCTCCGCCGATAATTCCGGTATATGGGAACTCCCCGACGGCTTAACTGTCGGCACTGATATTAAAGAAATCTTCCCCATTGACGATATTGTCTTTGAAGTGGATAATAAATCCCTCACGAACCGCCCCGACTTATGGGGACATTACGGTATTGCCCGCGAATTCTCTGCCCTCACCGGCAAACCCCTCAAGCCCTTAGATATGGTTAATCCCGCTGATTTTGCGGCGTTGCCTTCGCTTGATATTAAATCTTCCGACGAACTGATGTATCGTTATACCGCCGTCAGAGCCGAAAACATTAATGTAAAAGTTTCGCCCGAATACATTAAAATCCGTCTGTTCTACTGTGATTTGCGCCCTATAAATCTGCTTGCCGATTTGACGAATTACCTGATGCTCGAACTCGGTCAGCCTATGCACGCATTTGATTTGCGCAAAGTTGAATCCGTTGAAATTAAGCGTTTCCCCGAAGAATTTGAATTCACGACGCTCGACGGTCAAAAACGTAAAATCACCCCCGAAATGCTGATGATTACATCAAATAACATTCCGTCGGCTATAGCCGGTGTAATGGGCGGGCTTGATTCTGAAATCGCCGATGATACTACATCACTCTTATTAGAGTCGGCGAATTTTGACGGTGTATCCGTTCGCCGCACATCCACAAAAATCGGCTTGCGCACAGATGCTTCAATGCGCTATGAAAAGGCTTTAGACCCCGAAATGACACTCACCGCCGCTGCGCGCTTTATGAAGCTTCTTTTGACAATCGACCCGGGAGCAAAAATTACATCAAATTTCACCGACCTTTATTTGAAAAAATACCCCGAAAGAACAATTGCATTTACAAAAACTTACGTAAATCGCTACACGGGGATTGAAATTTCTGATGAACGTATTGTAAAAACTTTAACGCTGTTGGGCTTTGAGGTTTTAGGCGGGAACGGTGAATTCACCGTAAAAGTCCCCTCATGGCGCGGCACTAAAGACGTAACCATAAAAGCCGATATTATCGAAGAAATCACCCGTATCTACGGCTATGACAATTTCGCCGTGGCTACTTCTAAATCTCCGCTTTATCCTGTGAAATTATCTGCTTTGAAAGCCGACGAAAATGCCCTCAAAGACACTCTTGTAAAAGAATTCTCCCTCCACGAGGTTCACTCGTATATTTGGGCTGATTCAAAGAAAAATAAAGCTCTCGGCATTGAAAACCCTCAAACCGTTAAAATTATAAATGCCGGGACCCCCGAACACGATATGCTCAGAAACTCGATGATTCCGTCTTTGCTGTATTTCATCTCCGAAAATAAGACATATTCAGAAGATTTCGGCATATTCGAGATAGGCAAAGCTTTCACCGGCAAAAATGAAAAGGGCGAAATTATCGAACGCAAACGTCTCGGGATTGTGCTCTATTCGCGTAAAATTTCGGAAGAAAAGCTTTTGATGAAAGCGCGTGATATTACCGACCGTCTGCTCCTTACCATTAAGCATAGCAATGCAGAGTACAAGCTCCTATCCGCTTCTGAAAACTATATCCACCCGAAAAACAACAACGAAATCTTCGCCGACGGAATCGGTATCGGCAATATCAGTATAATTCACCCGCGCATAAAAAATATAATCGACAAAAAAGCGGCTATCGTTTCGGTTGAAATTGATTGTACAACTTTAGCCGAAATACCCGAAAAGAATATTGTCTATAAAGAAACCCCGCGATTCCCGGGGATTGACGTTGATATTACGATTCCCGTTCCTGCCGATAAGACATTCAGAGAGGTAGAGAGCCTTATAAAACTCCCTGATTGTGATGTTTTGCGCTCCCTCGCTGTTACGGATATTTACGGCGAGGGCACAAAGAATATTACCGTGCGAATAAGTTTTGCTTCTTATGAAAAAACCCTTTCGGGCGCAGAAGTCAAAGAATATACCGATAAGATAATTTCAAACCTCAAAGAAGCGGGAATGAGCGTTAAACTTGGTACAGAAAAGTTACAAACCGAATGAAATCCTTTTTGACAGAAATAAAACAGTCTGTTTTTCGGGGCATCGTCCCGAAAAGCTGCCTGACGGCGATATCGCCGAGAAAATCTTAAAATCGCTCTTGCTTCAAGAAATTAAAGATACCATTGATTCCGGATTTGATACCTTCATAAGCGGCGGCGCAAGAGGCTTTGATATATGGGCGGGTAATATTGTTGCGGAACTCAGGCGGCGGCATAAAATCCGCCTTATTGCCGCTTTACCTTATGAAAAACACGGCGAAAATTTCACCGGAAAAGATAAGTTTGAATACGGCTTTATGGTTGACAACGCCGATGCCGTCATATTTACATCAGATGAGTACAGCCGCAGCTGTATGAAAATCCGCAATAAATATATGATTGATGTTTCTGGCAAACTTATAGCTTTTATGGCAGATGCACACAGCGGCACGGGTATGACAGTGCGTTTTGCACAAAACGCCGGGATAATTGTAAAAATGATTGAGAGTAATTGAGGATCGCACTGATGGCTTCAAAAGGCGTAAAAATAGGGCTGACTTACATAATTACCGTCATTGTCACGCTGATTGTTTTCGGATTTATCGGCAATGTCTTTATTGAGATGCTCCTCGGTAACACTGCGTCAGAAGATACCGACGCCGATTTATTGAATCAAAGCGGTACTTATACGCCGTCTGCCGATGACAGCAAAACCCTCCTTGCGATAGCCGATCTCGGCACTAAGAGCACTGATTTAGTGTTTATGCTGATTCGATTTTTACCCGAAGAAACGCAAGGCGTGTTTTTATCAATCCCCGCTAATACAATCGCGGGCGAAACACCCGATACCCTCGGAAGCCTTTACCGCACAGGCAGTGCTACCGCTGTAAAAACAGCCCTCGAATACACACTCGGACTGCCTGTAGATAAGTATATAGTCCTCTACGAATCGTCTTTCACAACATTCTGTAATTTATTTGTAGGACCGACATATGTTGTACCGTATAATTTAATCTACACCGACCCTGTTTCATCCGAACAGACAGTTATCTTAGCCGAAACTATGTATTTAGACGGAAACACCGTCTCACAGCTTGCGGCGTTCCCTGCATATAAACAAGGCGAAGAAGAACGTGCACGCATAGCCGGTGAACTCCTCACTACAATGCTGACGTCAAAACTGACAACCGAAAACTCTGATTTAATCGAATCGTATTTCTCGACTTTAATTAATTCAACTATCGTAACCGATATTTCGCGTTTTGACTTTGAAGAAAGTTACCCCGCTCTGCTCTACTCGGCTCAGCATACAGACGGCTTTTGCAGACAGATTTTCCCCACGCTGGGTATGGAAGCGGACGGGAATTATTCGTTTGATGAGTCGTTCTTGTCGGCGTTGCCGGTGTGGTTTAACACAGAGGTCAGATGACAGATGTCAGAAGACAGAGCGACGATTTCACTTAAACAAAGAGAAAACAAAAACCGCGTTACTTACCTTTAAGGTGTTAACGCGGTTTTCATATTAGCTGAATTTAAGGTATTCAGCCGCTCTGATTTCTGTCTTCTGATTTCTGACCTCTGTTAGACGAGCGATTTTTCCAGTATCATAAACACGCCTGCGCTTGTTGATGAGAAGTTTAGTTTGCCGTTTTTGATTGTGCCTTTTACTTGTACTGTTGTGCCGTCGGCGCGGGTTATTGCTATATAAACTGTTTCGCCGTCGGCTTTGTCAATGCCTATCGCTTTTATGTCGAATGAGAAATTTACTCTTGTGCCGAATGTGTTTTTCTGTTCGGATTTGAATGAGGCTAAAACGTTGCTGCCGTATGTTGTTTGAATTGTTGTAACCGCTTCGTCGATTGATTCATCTTCGAGGATTATCCCTGTTTTTACATTTTTGAGCGTTTCTGTTACAGGGATGTCGATTGTAGCTAAGGCTTCGCCGGTTTTGGTTGTAGCTGTTGCGGTAAGTATAGCTTCAACGCCTGCTTCTTCAGCCGCTTTCGCTATTTTCTTGAACGTCGCTGTCGAAATGGCGTTTACGTCTGCGCCGGCTTCAACTTTTATTGTTGTTTCGTCTTTGGAAATGTTTTTCACAGCCGCTTCGATGGCTTTTACTGTTGAAGCTGAATTAAGTGAGCCGGAGTTGTTTGCACCTGCTACAACTGTGTTGTCTTCTTTAACTACTGCTACGGCGTTGCCGTTTGTAACGATTTCTTTCGCTTCGCCGGAGTTAATAACCGCCGCCGCTGTTTCAGAGAATGTTTTTACTTCTTTATTGCCGACTTTAACTGTGAATGTGCCGTCTTCGTTCGGGACTACGGGTGTTGTGGTTGTTGTTTCTTCAACCGGGACTGTCACTGAACGGGTCGCGGATTCGGCTGTGTCGGTGTCGGTGTTTGTATTGTTGTTATCTGTGTTTGTATTGTCGCCGGTGTTTGTATTGTCGCCGGTGTTTGTGTTGTCACCGGTGTTTGTATTGTCGCCGGTATTTGTGTTGTCGCCGGGGTCGTTATTATCGGGGTCGGGTTCTACTACTTGACTTACATAGGGGTCGGGATATAATGTTCCGACAGGGTTCTCATCCCAAGCTGCATTTGCCCAGAGAATCATATCACAAAGGAAAACAGAGTTTTCATCCCATGTATCGGTATACGACTCATATCCCCATGGTTCGCTGTAGATATATTCGTCATACGGCATATTTGTTGACCATTTTTGGAACTGGAAATTAGCACCAACAGGAGGATACGGCATTTTAGCTATTTGACCGTTTTCATCCGTTTGCATTTGAATAACACTTGTGCCGCCTCCAAAGTCTTCATCACAATAGAATGTTATTGTATGAACACCCGGTTCGAGTTCTTCTTCATCATAAGTTATGATTGTGAACCAAACCTGCTCGCTTCTCCTATTACCGCGTTCATCATCATAATAGCGCGAAATGTCAATAGCTGTCGTGCCCGGTCTCACACCCTCAAATGTCATTGTACTGCCGGAGCGATCTCTTGTAGCCTGATCAGATCCTTCAAAAATCACATTGCTGCCAGTGTCCCTCACACCGGAAACCGGCAGATTGTTCAGCATATGCCATAAGTAAGTTGTTCCTGCATTCGTCGGGGTGCCCTTAAATTCGGGCGTAACTGTGAGTGTCTCGCCGACTTTTAAGTATGCAACACGATGAGGTGATACGCTCTCCGCACTCGGCGGATCAAATGTAATTGTAGGAGCAAGTCCGCGATCACGCGGATTCACATAGGGTACTGTAGTTATGCCGGGGACTGTTGCTATAGGTGCTTCTAATCCGCTATAATACTCAATCGTTCCATTTTCGCCCCAAACATATCCGGAGTTTTCCGGTAAGCCCACTGTGTATCCGATCCATTTGTTCTCGACATTCGGATCATATTGAAAACTATTAAAAAGATTTGCATCTGCACCGAGGGTTGCTTGTGTCGGATAAACAACTAAAGTTTCATCACCTGATTTAGTTACAGTTCCGCCGCTATTTGAAAATACACTTCCCGTACCGAAATAAGTAAGCTGAGAATTTTTGTTGGACGGGTTAGATAAATCGTGATTATCGGAGTTAAAGTCTAAATTTACATTCGTAATGCTTATAAGCGATGTGCCGCTGCCGGTGATGTGCGTGCCATTGGCTATAACAACCCTATTTGTTGTAACATTGCTGTTTATAGTCAATGCAGTTTCGGCACCTACGTTAATATCAGCGCCCCAATTAATATAAATATCTCCTTCGCCCGTTATATTGAGATCAACAGACAGCGGATTTGCCGCCTCGCCGCGAACGAATACATTAGAATATCCTTCTGTACCAACATTAAGGGTCAAAGTTCCGATTGTTGCAGCCGTTACATCTACTAAATAATCGGAGGTCCAATCTGTTACATCAATTGTAAGATCGCTTGAGCCCCAGCTTTTTGATATTATCGTATCAGGATCATATCCCAGAGCGTCATCCCATACAGCCGTCGCCGGGAACGCACAAAGCGATATCGCCATCAAAGCCGTCAATAGTATACACGTCAGTCGTTTAAGTTTTTTAAATGCCATAATATACCTCACGTAATGAAAATAATAAGCTCCAAAACTTATCCATTTAAGCTTTTAAAAGCTCATTATAAATATTTTACTCTATTATATCACAGAATTTTACTGATGTCAAGCGAAATATTAAATTTTCTTAATTTTTTTTAATAAATTTTTGTATAATTAAATTTTGATAAAAAACACCGCGCAGAAGACACAATTAAGTACTTCTGCGCGGTGAGTATTGTATGTCCTTTTTGAAAAAATTAACCATAAATATCTGAATGTGTACCCATTCGTTGGAGATAGACGTTTTTATCATCAACACCGTAAACAAGTACCCAATCAGGAGTTATATGAAGACCCCAAAACCCGCTTAATTGACCGCGCAGAGGGTGATTTTCATATTTCGGCGGAATCGGCTCACCGCTTTTGAGCATATCAGTGACAATACGTAATTTATCCATATCATATTGTTTGGAATCCCGTTTTAACAGTTTATTCAAGTCTTTAAGGTAACGATGAGTAGGCTGTAACATCTTAATCATCCATATTCCTCGCAAGTTCAATCATTTCATCAAATGAGCTGACAGGAACATAGTCGCGTTCCGCACACGCCGCTATTGTCTCAGCATTCGGTGTCGGATATGGATATAAAGCATTTTTAAAAACAGTTATCATTTTTAACAGAGAATCAAGTGATGAATCGGGGAATGTATCTATTTCGCGGTAGATAAGCTCTTTTTGTGACATATAATCGCCTCCTTATCTTATTATACACGTAAATTCAAAAAAGTCAAGCAATGTAAATTAAAAAATCAGAACACTTTAACATTAAATATCGGTAAAAACATCTATTTCATATTAACAGCGCGGTTGCTGCGCAAGTAGTTCATTGTACTTTCGGGTACAAGCTCCGCTATATTTTCAAAATCACCGTTTTTGAGAAGCTCTCTTACTCGGCTTGCGCTGATTACAGCACCATTAGTTATCTTGCGCGGGATTTCCTCGAATTCGATACCGTAAAACGGCAAAACCTGCGACATGGTTCGGTTATATTCAGCCGTTACGCGGTCGAGGGGTTCTTCACCCGCAAAACGGATTGAAATCCCGAGAGCGGGAGCGATTTTTACCGCAAATGTTATAACATCCATTAAAGTGTTCGGCATTTCATCATGCAAAATTTCTGACTTATAAAAATATTCTTTAAAAGTCAAAGATGAAATTATAAATTTACCGGAAGGCAGAACACAAACATTTGGAATATCCGCAGTACCTTTAACAACCATATCAAAACGGTCGGCAAACGGAAAGAACGACTTATCCTCTTCTACAACAAAAATATAGAGAGTGTCAACTTTCTTTGCGGACTCACTTATAAGGTATTTATGTCCGAGAGTAAACGGGTTGCAATTCATTACTATTGCGCCGTTTTTCTCGAAGCAGACGGTCTGTCCGGATTTATGGTAACTTTGAATTTCACGGCAATAATCATCAATGCCTACAAGCGATTCAGAAAGGGTTTTATTCAAATCGTTTAAGTAATTGCGTTTAAACTTCAATTGGTTGTTTGCGTTGTTTTGTAAATTCCTGTTTCCCACAAGCATTTCTATAATATTCGATATATCATCGGCAATTTGTTTATACACCGTCTGATCTAAAAAATGTCTGGAATCAACAAAGACATTGTCTGTTCGATTTTCTACAAAACGGCTGCCGCTGAAAACGCACTTATAACGCGACTGTAAAAGCTGCCTGAAATTTACATTTAACTGCTTCATTTCGGCAAAGTCTTTATCGGTTGAATTCCGCTCAAGACTCGTGGGGTAATTTTTGTCAAATAAATCAGGCATTACATAAAAAACCGTGTTTTCGCAAAGAGAAATATATTTATCAAAAATATTAATGACATCATTAATATTATTCTCAATTAATGCGTAATACCCGTTTATACCTATTATGAAAACTCTGTAGTCAAAAGGCGGGAGTTTCTCGAAGCAGACGGTCTGCTCGAATATGATGTTATGAAATGATTGATATGCCGTCAGCGCGGTTAAATCAGTATGTTCTATATTATATTTATCAGATAAAAACTTTGAAATCGGCGATGAATGACAACCGCCGGCAATATTCAGCGTTATATCATATTTATTGTCAAAATGGTTGTCACTATGCAAACTGAATTCAAACAGCCCGTTAAACGTCAGCCGCCCGAGTCTTGCGAAAGTAACAAATTGATTAATTCTCTCTATAAACACATATTTAAATTTCGGGTCTTTACAGTCAGCTCCGAAATAATAAAATATAGTAGAATTCAAATGATAGAGTATTGTGTTGTTTTCTTCTATAATTTCGATTACGCTTTCGCCTAAGAACATTGTGTTTTCGGTTGAGCCGAGTTTAATCAGGTATCTTGTATATTCGTGACTGCCCAAGCCCCAGCCGTAGAGAATGTTTATTTTAAGTTTTGACTTAATAAACTCTGAAAGATGCATACACTTTATCGGGATTGATTCTTTGCTTTCGTTATCGGGAATGATTAGGAGTTCGGGCGTTTGACAGAAGTTTTCATTAAGCAGTCTGAAATTTTCAACGAAGTGTTTCTCCGAACAAAAAAGGGCAAAAGGCTCATTAGAGATATTTTTAAAAGCCTTTAATGATTTAAAATGTGATTTCCTTTCATTGATAAAATCGGCATATTGGGGGTCGGTAATATCAGGGATATCAGAAATATCAGAAATATCAAATATATCATCACGCAAAACAAGCGATTCTGTTTCCTCAGATTTCTGACTTCTGACTTCTGACATCTGTATTGGAATTCCGAACTCTTGTGATAAATCATCAGCCATTTCTTTGTCTGGTTCATCACAAAAATAAACCGCACGAGGCAGGCGGTTCGTCCATTTTAATATGTATAGAAAATCAATGCCCTTCCCGCTGTCAGCTAAAAGGACAAAATCAGTTTCCGGTAAATCTTCAAATGTTTTGTGTGAGTTTAACATATTTTTTCTCTAATGCTCTTTCGTTAGAATAGAAAATATTGTATCATATTTATTCAAAAAAGTCAAGAGATAAAATATTAAATTTGAGAGGAACAGACCCAATCTACAATTGATAGTCCGTCAACACGCTGAAATTCGCGCGTATTATTTGTCACAAGAATTAAACCGCGTGACTTGGCGTGAGCGGCAATCAGCATATCAAGCGAACCGATAGGAGTTCCCTTTTTCTCAAGGTCGGCTCGTATACGCCCGTAACACTGGGCGGCAGAATCGCCAAAAGGCAAAATATCAACGAGAGTTGAAAACGCCAACAAATTTGTTCTGTTGCGCAAAACTGCGTTGCTTTTTTCTACACCATATTCAAGCTCCGATAGTGTTATCGAGGAAATACACACGCCCGCATAACGCTCAATATAAAATTGCTTAATGACATCTTCATTTTTCTTCATAATGAAAATGCACGTATTTGTGTCAAGCATAAATTTCATAAATCAATCCTCGGCGGTGTCGGCATTTCGTTTTCTCTTGCACTCAAAATCGCTTCCTCAAAATCATCGGTAACAGGCGAAACGGCGGAAAAAATTTCAAAGCTTCGGTCTATCGGGTACAACACAACCATTTCGCCGATTCGCGTGATACCTACCTCTGTTTGAGAAAATCTATAACCTTTCGGAAGCCTAACGGCTTGGCTTTGTCCGTTTGGGAATATTTTAGCAGTCGTCATAAAAATCACCTCACTATTAGTATATACCAAAATATATATTTTGTCAAGAAAAATATACAGCCGAAAAAAAATTAATATTACAATAAGTTGACAAATTACGTCAATTTGAACACCAATATTGACATTTAATGGCGCGTGTGATATAATCATCTCATTACATAAATAGGATATTTTGCGGTTACCATTGATTCTATTTTGGCAATGGTCAACGATTATTATTTGAATTTTTTTGCATTTTAATTCTGTAGGAGACAAGTTATGAAAAAGAAATTAGTTTCCGTTTTAATTCTTTTTGTGATTATGAGTTTTGGGGGCATAACCATTAATGCCGTATCAACAGAAATGGTTGACGGTATAAGGTTTATAACATATGATGACGGCGTTTGTGTGCCTTATAACGGATGGACGCTTATAAAAGGACAACGCGCATACTATTATGCTGACGGCAAACGCGTTACCGGTCTGAATTTAATAAAGGGTATCGTGTACAAATTTGACAAAACCGGGAAAAGCACGGGTGCATATACGGGCAAAGCCAAGGGGAAAAACGGAACAGAATACTATAAATTCGGCAAAAAATTAGAGTTCACCGATGAACCCAAAACATTCAACGGAACGGATTTTTTCGGTTCTTTTTCCGATAAAGCATTTTATCGGGAAAAAATGGGCGGCGATTGGATAAAACTGTACGTTAGAATTGATAAAGTTTATCCGGATCCGTTTGCGCGGCAGGTTCCCGACTCATACATTCCGGCTGAAGCACCGCCTGATTCTGAGCCTGTTACCCCCGAGTACATTTCTGATTACAGAGTTTTCGAGGGGCAGACCGGGTATGTTTACTTGCCTGCTATGGCTGCAAATTTGATTCTTGAAGCAGATGGATTTTATCTTGCGAATGATGTTATCATTGATGCTGTAAATTTCCATAATATTATTCCGATAATTGATGATAAGCTGCAATTTTATGACGAAAGTAAACTACTAAATAAACCGGAAGACTTTGAATTTGACAACAGCCGTCCAAGTGCAGTAACGATTAACGGTGAAACAATCAAGCTTTCAGATAACATGAGCATCGCTGATTTTGACCGTTACAGAGCGTTTATTTTTAAAGCTCTGACCGAACCGAAAACAACGGAATATGAATATTTCACAGATGAAGACGGTAATTCAATTGTCGCCGTAGTTGAAAACAGCGATCCTATTTTAGATTATACAGCAGGAACGGGCGAATTCAGTTTTCGGTGTACTATAGCCGGTGCCCCGGCAGGGCTGATTCGCGATGGTAGTCTTTCATAAATTTAAAAATGCTAACCGCGTAGGAGATGCAATTAGTACTTCTACGCGGTGAGCATATTTATTTTTCTGAAAGATTCCCATCGCGAATTAACCGGCGGGTTGCCGATATCGGGGCGACAGGACTTGAACCTGCGGCATCCTGCTCCCAAAGCAGGCACTCTACCAAACTGAGCTACGCCCCGTAACAGAGGTCAGATATCAGAAGTCAGAGGTCAGACTTGGCTGTCTCTGTTTTCTCACTTCGTTCCTCAAATTTTTGAATTTGAAGTTTCTATTTTGAAAATTTAGTTGAAAAACTTAAAAATCGTATTTGCGTCACTCTGTCTTCTGACTTCTGACATCTGTGTTGCTACGCCCCGTAACAGAGGTCAGAAATCAGAAGTCAGAGGTCAGACTGGGCTGTCTCTGTTTTCTCACTTAGTTCCTCAAATTTTAGAATTGAAGTTTCTATTTTGAAAATTTAGTTGAAAAACTTAAAAATCGTATTTGCGTCACTCTGTCTTCTGACTTCTGACTTCTGACATCTGTGTTGACATCTGTATTGTTCTCTGATTCTTACTGCCCTTGAATTTCAGGTCTAAACTACGCTCTGATTCTATATATTCACCGTCAATTAGCACGTCGCACTCATTAAGCAGTGCTTTTTTTTCGGGGTCTTTTAAAATTTCTTCATACGTATAACCCGAATATACATATACATCTAATCCCTTTTCGTGCGCCGCTTTGGCTATTTCTATAAGAGGGCGCGGCTGTAAAAAGGGCTCACCACCTGTCAGAGTAATACCCTGTGTCATCGGATTTTTCCCGAAATCTTTTGTTATATCCGCTGTATCGACTGTTTTGCCGCCTGTTTTATCGTGCGTCTGCGGATTATGACAGCCGGGACAATTCTTCTCACAGCCTTGCACAAATATTGCCGTCCGAAAACCCGGTCCGTCTACTATGGAATCTTCTACAATTCCGCTTATTTGTAATTTCATAAATTTCTAAGAAATCCTACCGTTCAGTGCCGCCAACGCCGCTGTTATGGGGGAACACAGTACTACTTCTGATTGGGGGGAACCCATTCGCCCTACAAAATTGCGGTTCGTAGTTGCGGCGGCGCGTTCGCCTTTGGCTAAAATGCCCATATGCCCGCCTAAACACGGTCCGCAGGTCGGGGGACTGATGATACACCCCGAATCGGTGAAAATTTCAAGCAAACCCTCTTTGAGTGCTTGTTTCCATACTGCCTGTGTCGCCGGGATTATGATACATCTCACTCCCGGGGCAACTTTTTTATCTTTCAAAACATTAGCGGCATCCCTGAGGTCTGAAATTCTGCCGTTTGTACAAGACCCGATTACAACTTGCTGAATCGTCAGATCAACATCTTCTGCATTTTTCACATTAGACGGCAACGACGGCAGAGCAACACAGCGTTTTATTTTTGATAAATCGAAATCGAGAATTTTCTCATAATCATCATCGGAATCTGCTTTGTATTCAGCCGGAGTTTTTGCTCCGGTTTTACTTAAAAATTCAAGCGTTTTACTGTCTGTCTCAAAAATACCGTTTTTCGCGCCCGCCTCAACCGCCATATTTGCCATCGTGAAACGGTCGTCCATAGACAGATAGGAAACACCCTCGCCCACAAATTCAAGCGATTTATATAAAGCCCCGTCAACACCGATTTTCCCGATTATATGAAGAATTATATCTTTTCCGCATACATCGTCGGCGGGTTTACCGGTCATATTTATTTTTATAGCAGACGGAACTTTAACCCACATTTTCCCTGAATACATCGCCGCCGCCATATCGGTAGAACCGCTGCCTGTCGAAAAAGCCCCCAGCGCACCGTATGTACAGGTATGAGAATCCGCGCCGATGATAAAATCCCCGGCAGTCACAAGCCCCTCTTCGGGTAAAAGCGTATGTTCTATGCCGTGGTTTTTTCCGCAGCCGATTTCAAAGAAATGTTCTATATTAAAATTTCGCGCAAACTGTCTGCAAAGTTTCACATTCTCTGCCGATGCTATATCCTTATTCGGCGTAAAATGATCCATAACAAGAACGATTTTTTCTTTGTCAAAAACCTTTGAAAAACCATGTTTGCTGAATTCGTGGATTGCCACAGGTGCGGTAATATCATTCCCCAGCACAATATCTACATCACAGGTAACAAGTTCCCCGGATTTGACGATTTCATTCCCGCTTTTTGCGGCTATTATTTTTTGTGTCAGCGTCATAAAAATAAATCTCCGAATTTTTTAAATATCAGATATTAATATTATAACACACTTATTTAAAAATTTCAAGTAGATATTTCATGTTAAACGAAAAAATAAAAGTAATTATTTCAATTTATATCCCTTAATTTGACTTTTTTTGCATAATAATAATGGTATAATATACAAAAGATGTCATATTAAGAGGATTTTAAAATGATTGATAGAATTTTAGCGTTTTTAGCTATAATAATCACGGCTCTCGGCGGTATGGGCGAATTACATAATTTTGAATATAAACCTACCCTACAGCAAACACAAGTTGAAATACCCGCCGACGACTTATTAAAATTACCGCAGACCATCGTTATTTCGGCGGCGGGGGATTTTACACTCGGCGGCGACGTTTTAACGAGCGGCGAAAAGCGTTTCGGCAAAATGTATGACACAGAGGGTGCGGAGTGGTTTTTACGTAATGTAAAAGAGATTTTCGCGGCGGATGATTTCACCGTAGTAAATCTTGAAACAACCCTGACGGATGCAGTTACACAAAGACCCGGGCGGCAATTTTTATTCCGCGGCGAAGAAGAATATACCTCGATTTTAACAGAGGGCAGCGTTGAAATAGTGAGTGTCGCGAACAACCATCACAACGACTTCTTATCAGAGGGGAAAGAAGACACCAAAGCCGCATTAACGGCAGCCGACATAGCCTATTTCGGATATTCAGACGAATATTATACCGAATGTAAAGGCGTTACACTGGGTTTTTTGGGATTCACGCAATGGGACATAACCGCACCTGAAGTTACCGAAAGAGTAACGGCGGCGGCTGAAAAATGTGAAATTTTGACGGTTTATTTTCACTGGGGCGAGGAATACAACTACAAACCGACGAATCTCCAACAAACACTCGGTCACGCGGCGGTTAATGCCGGAGCAGACCTTGTAGTCGGCACTCACCCTCATGTAGTAGGCGAAATTGAAAACTATAACGGTGTGAATATAGTCTATTCTCTCGGTAATTTCTGTTACGGCGGACATTCAGACCCGCCTGATTATAATACATTTATATTTCAGCAGACTTTCACAATAGAAGACGGACAAGCAACCCCGTCCGGCAGTGAAGTTATAGAATGTAAACTGAGTTCAGAAACAGAAAGAAATAATTATCAACCAACAAAGAAGTTAGATATTAGAAGTTAGAGGTCAGACTGTGAATGTCGGATGAATGTCGCGTTTGAATGTCATATGATTGTCAATATGAATGTCTGTGAATGTCCGTTTGAATGTCAATATGAATGTTGTATGAATGTCGTGAATGTCACGTTTGCATGACTTTGTCAGGGGTAAGGGGGAAGGGGGCGGCTATAGCGGCGGTATTAACCCGCCGCCCCCTTCCCCCTACACCCCCTGCACCCCCTACCCCTCTCCCCCTGTGGCGGCATGGTGGCGGTCTGGAAGCGATTTTGATATTTTCGTTTATCGGCTTCAAGCTCAAAATTGATATTTTGTAGGGGCGGGCGCCCTCGCCCGCCCGCACATTCTAAACGCTGTGCGGTTTACTGATAAACGCTACATTCGTAATCTGTATTCTGTACTCTGTATTCTGTATTCTGTATTCTGTCCTCTGTGTTGTCATCTGTGTTTACATATAATTATTCAAAATCTCCGCCATTCTGTTTATTGCTACAGGTTTTGTCAGGTAGTCATTCATTCCGGCGTTGATTGCGGCTTTAATGTCGTCACTGAAAGCATTCGCGGACATAGATATTATTGGTATAATTTTGCTGTCGGCGCGATTAAGTGCTCTGATTTGTCTTGCCGCTTCATAACCGTCCATATTCGGCATACGTGTATCTAAAAAGATAATATCAAAGAAATTCTCCGGCGATTCGGCAACCTCTTTTACAGCCGCTGTTCCGTCTGACGCTTCTGTTATTTCAATATGCGTACTTTCTAAAATTGCCGTAACTATATGTCGGTTTATTTCTATATCATCGACAAGTAAAAGACGTTTCCCTGTCAAATCGGGGAATTCATATTCTGTTTCGGAGGAAACTATCGGTGCTGCTGCTTTAAAAATCACGTTAAAGGAGAATTCCGAACCTTTACCCGGCTCTGATTTTACGTAAATTTCGCCGCCCATGAGGTTCACGATATTACGGCTGATAGCGAGCCCGAGTCCTGTGCCGCCGTATTTGAGCGAAACATTGGCTCCTGCCTGTTCAAACGGCGCAAAGAGCTTTTTTATCTGCTCTTCATTCATGCCGATTCCCGTATCCTTAACATAAACATTGCAGTTTATTGATTCATCAGCGTTTTTAACATTCCCCGAAAAGACGACTTCCCCGCCTGACGGGGTGAATTTTACGGCATTCGCCAACAGATTTATCATTACCTGTTTAAAACGCGGTTTATCGCCGCTCACCCAAATTGATTCATCAATATCCGAAGTATCTTTAAAAATCAAATCATTGCTTTCACAGCGGGCTTGAAACATTGAACCGACTTCGTCAAACGCCTGTTTAAGGTTAAAGCTCTCTATCCCCAGCTCGAATTTCCCCGACTCGATTTTTGAAATATCCAAAATATCATTGACAATATTAAAGAGATGATCGGAAGCAGAACAAATATCCTTGATGCATTTTGAAATCTGTTTTTCGTCAGTTGATCTGTCGGCAATAGCGGACATTCCGATTATGGCATTAAGAGGTGTACGGATTTCGTGTGACATATTCGCCAAAAATGATGATTTAGCACGGCTTTCGCGTTCGGCATTCAAAGCTACCTCTGACAAAGCCTCGGCTTTAGCTTTGTTTTTGCGCGCTGAAAAGACATTCACACCCGCTAAAATCAAGATTACAAGCAACAGGAGATTCACAAAAATGAGTAATGTTAAATTCTTATTAACCTGTTTTTGCGAAAAATTCTCGCTGTCACCGACAGTCTCATCACATAAACTAAAATAAGTTTCAGTGAGTGAATAAAATTCATCGGGTAATTTCCCCGCTCTGACAAGTGAAATTTCTTCCCTTATACGGTCAAACGATTCTCGGATTCGTTTCATATTAGCTTCAAAAATCGGGTCGCCGAGCTTAATAAGGGTTTTTTGGTCAGAAACAACAAGACCGCCGTCAATCAGGCAATCAATAATATTATCAAGCCGCGCAGTAAGATTGTCGCGCTTTTGTAAATCAAGACTGCTGTCGGTGAAATACGCATACATTTCCATTTTAAAAAGCTTCTGTGAACCGCCCCTGACAATCCCGGCGTAATTGACAATACGCGCTTCGCCGTTCATCTCAAGGATTGAGCTTATAGAAATTACGCCTACAGACACGAACAAAATCAGTGAGAAAATTATAACTATGTACTGGATTTTTTTTAGGGAGTGTTCTTTCATAATTTTAATTATAACCTTTTGTTATCTAATTACAAACATTATAACATTAAAATAGAATAATTGCAAGAGTGATTTTTAGTTTAGGAATTATCATTGTCTATCTTCTGCTACAACAAACGCATCCCACCCCGGAATATTATTCGTCCGCATCAGTTTAAATTTATAATCAGAGTTCAAATTTTTCAGCAAGAGAGGTAATTCAAACAAATCATTTGCTCTGTGATAGACGGCGCAAATAACCGCTGCACCGTTTTTAATGAGGTTTTGTGCGCCTTCTATTACCTCTTTTTCCGCGCCCTCTGCATCAATTTTTATTATAAGGTTTCGGGCATCAGAGGTAAGATTATCAAGGCAGAGTGCTTTGACGGTTGATTTTCCGTTTTCTGTAAAGACATTGCTGTTGCGGTTACCGGCTGTATCAAACAGGAGTTCTGTATCGCGGTTCCATACCGCCGCATTGTAAAGGTTTATTTTCGGGGTTTCGCCGAACGCTGCTTCAAGTTTTTTGAATGTCTTAAAATCCGGCTCAAACGCCGTAATTTCACCGAAGTCGGGGACAATTTCCGTAAAAAGTTTCACCGTATCGCCCCGATATGCGCCTATATCTATAAAATGCGCTCCGGGTTTCGGGTGTGCCGCTTTGAAAATTTCACAGTAATCACTGTAGCCGCTCTTTAAAAATTCAATGTCACCGCTGAGTTTAAAGTTAATTAAACTATCGAATAGAGCAGTATCGTCAAACAATGCCCGTGATTCATTGGCTTTCTCAAGGCTGAATTCATCATTACCGTAAAGCGGCAAGTCGGGAACAATAAGCTCGTGAGTTTTTTTGAGTTTATACAAACGGTCAATAACATCAATGCGGTTTGTACCGAATGCCAAAATCAGACAGACTTTGCCGAATTCGCGTTCTACATCCGAAATTTTTCGGACGATAATCCCGTGAAAACTATGCCCGCGAACGAATTCATCAGAGGCAACAATCCCGTCAAAAGGGATTTCATAGCGCGCTAAAAGTGCGATAAGCTTATCCGCACCGTTGCCCATGCCGTAGATAAAGCGTTTTAGGGGGCTGTTTTTAATTATC
This sequence comes from Ruminococcus sp., assembly GCA_031262495.1. Lineage (GTDB taxonomy): Bacteria > Bacillota > Clostridia > Oscillospirales > Ruminococcaceae > JAISGY01. The sequence continues at coordinate 37,484 of JAISHV010000084.1, read as the reverse complement.
CCAAAAACGCTCGGGATATCTGAAATTATCCCGGGCGTTTTTGTGTTTTTTGTGAAATTTTCCATACTACTATAAATATTATTCGGCGGTAACATCAACTGCTTCGGGTGTTACTTCCGGAGTTACGGGAACTACGGGAGTTACAGGAACTACAGGCGTTGAAATCCCTGCCGCGTCTTTTACCTGATCCATTAATGCCGATACATCAAGCATAACCGAACCGTCGCCCGAAACCATAATCGGCAGTTTTCCGTCCCATTTGTCGATATAGTTCATCATCAGGATTTCGGGTGTGATTTCCTGTGATTTGAGTTTATAGCTGTCGGCTTCGGCTTGAGCCTGTGTTACGGTTTGTTGTGCTTCAATTTTGATACGCTCTAAATCCTGTGAAGCTTTCAGCGCGTTTTGCTGTGCAATTTGTTTAGCTTCAATTGCGGCATTAAATTCAGCCGAAAAGTCGAATGAGATAATATTGAAAATCTGGACTTCAAATCCATAAGAAGAAATCTTCTGTTTAAGCAGTGAATTCATTTCGTCGCCGACAATCTGTCTGTTTGAGATAAGCTCCTCGGCATTATATTTCGCCGTAACGGCTTTTACGCACTCTTGAATTGCGGGCGTAATAATTATATCCGAATAATTCACGCCGATACGTTGGAAGACATTCGCCGATTGGTCGTTTAAAATCTTAAAGTTTATAGCTACAACACTTGAAATCGCCTGTAAATCCATCGAAACAGACGAACAGGTAGCTTCCGCTTTTTGAACGCGGTTATCTATCTGAACTACCCTTTGTACAAACGGTGCTTTAAAATGAAGCCCTTCCGTCAAAACCGTATCGGAAACCTTTCCGAGCGTAACCACAACCCCCGATTGCCCCGCCTCAACCACCGTAAAACACTGAATACCTACGATTAATACAAGTGCCAAAATAACGACCGCCGTAATAATCTTCTTGTTGCGTGCTACTGCCGGGTCAACATCAATAATCTTTGCCATATGTAATTTTTTTCTCCTAACATAAACTGTTTTTAATATTATACACTATATAATTTAAATTGTCAAGCATTTTTACATAAATTTTTGTGAAAATTTTATGAAATTTGAAATGGAAATTACTTTGTCGAATTCGTTATCATCTGCATCCGCGATTCGGAATTTTTCACTATATTCAGTAGGGCGGTGCTTGTTGCGGGGAATTGGTTGCCGAGGGATGTTGATGTTATTTCTGTGTCAGTATTGGCTTTCGCCGTGTCGTGCCCGGAGTATGCAATGCCTTTTGCGGCGGCAAGACAGTTGCCCTCACACGACAGCATAGCACTTGTCGAGAGTGATAATGCCGCTTCTGCGGGGATTTCAAAAAAGCGCGCATCGTTTTTGGGGTTTGAAGCATGAACTATCCTGAAAAGCTTATAAATCGCTAACATGAGATAGTTCGCCGCTTCTTTCATAAGCGTTGACGAACCTGTTTTCCCGATTAGCGTAAAAATAATATTCGTGCCGCTCATAATAAGCTTTTTATTGAAATTAAGCATCATTTCAGAGGGCAGCACACGCTCTTTTTTAGCGGGGTCTTCCTCCGGAAAATCATCATATGTAATGGTTTTGCCGTTTGTTTCGGGGGAACGCCCCAAAAGATAGTCACAGGAAACATTATAATAATCTGAAATTTTTACAAGAAAATCAAGTCCACATTCGCGGATGCCTTTCTCATAGTGCGACAGCAGTGCCTGACTTACGCCGAGGGCATCAGCCGCGTTTTTTTGACTTATACCGCGTTCCTTGCGGAGCATAGTAATAATGCGTGAAAAATTCGGATTAGCAGACATTTGTTTTGTCCTTTTCTTTTTACATTAATTCCTGTTGTTAATTTTTCTTTTACGGATAAGACTAAACTTTTTAATATTAGAATTCGGCTTGGTTTTTCTCTTTCACGGGAAGTAGGGTATCTTTGAGTCTGTTCGTGAGCGTATTATCGGGTTTGTTTTCTTCCTGCAACTGTTTTAAATAGTCGTCTCTGTTATCGTCTTTTGAGACTGAACGCGTAGTACCGCCCGCGATATAGACTTCACCGCACCCGGGGCAAATCGCCGTATGAACCGATACCGTCTGCGAAACCATGTTTCGCCCTTCACGTTTTGCTTTATTAAGGTTATTCGTAACGTGTTCGGCTTCATGTGCGCGGACTTTGTTATACGCTGATTCTGGCGAAACTTTAGTAGGCGTCTGAAATGAGACAGAAGCATCATCCGAGCCGTCCTGATAGCGGCGTTCGCGGCAGAGAGGACATTCCTCTTCTTTAAGGTCATAACGGCGTTTGAGGTCGTTATTCGGCGACAACTCAAGGGGATTCTGCGTTTGAGGGTTATCCGTCTCGACACCGGGCAAAACGGGATTTACATTCGGTTTCGCGATATTTTCATTTGGAACAGGACTAAACCCGGGATTAAAATTAATATTCATAATAAAAATTTAAAGAAAATCTAACTATCTTCTTCGCTGTAATCTGATTTCTGACTTCTAACCTCTGACCTCTGTTCTGACCTCTGACCTCTGACCTCTGACATCTGTGTTGACATCTGTGTTTGAATGGATTTTATATTTCTCGCTTTTCGGAGGCGTTCTAAGGCTTCGGGATAACGCAATGAGCGCATGGTCGGGAATGCTTTAACGAGACGAAGTACTGCTTTATCACGCTTATCAAAGAGTGCATTGAGACGTTCGTCAAAATCTTCTCTGACTGAAACTGTTTTATCGTGAACGGTTTCTTTGATGTCGCCGGCGATTGTTCCGGCAGTACCTTTGGCTTTTTCGGCTGTGGTCATTACTTTTTGTGCGGCACCGGCGAGTTTACCGCCGATAGCTTGTGCGGGTTTGAGCATTTTGCCGCCGATTTCATCAATCATACGCAGTTTTGAATTGAGTGTTACTGCCGCTCTGATTGAAGCCGCAAGGTCTATCATTATCAGTACAAAACATACTCCGATAAAGATATACCCGCCGGTCATCGGGATTTTTGAAATAACCATCTCAATGAAGGGCTGTACGAATTTCACAACCAAAACACAGCCGATACCCCATCCGCATGAGGTCCACAGACAGATATAGCCTTTGAAGTTGAATTTATACATTGAGTAATCCCACCAGCGGTTATGGAAAATCTTCTCCATAAGCAGACCGACGCAAAGCTCAAATGTTGTACAAAGCAGAGCCGTTAAAGCAAAAAGCGGTAAAACGGTATCCGCGATGGGACGGAAAATCGTTACGACAAGCAAAACCCCTGCCCCGTAAATCGGACAGATAGGCATATTTAAAAATCCGCGGTTTTGATATTCGCCTGTTTCAAATGTCATTACTACGACTTCTACAGCCCAGCCCACAAACGACCAAAAAACAAACATTATGAGTATTTGGTAAAGCGTAAAATCAAAGAAAGGTATGGGTGTCGTAAAGATTTGTGTCATTGTTATTCTCCGTGGTTTCGGTAGTTTTTTTAAATAGCGGTTTCAATTCCGTTTATCTTTATTGTCGGGTCGTCAAGGTCTATTATGAGGCACTTTCTGCCGTTTATGTTTTGGGTTCTTATTTTATCGGATTCGCCGCCTGAAATGGTTACGGTGAGCATTTCGGTTTTGAGTGCCACTCTTGAGGTTAAGAGGTTTACTGCGGTAAAGCCCTCTTTGCCCGCATTTTCTTCAAAAATCTGCGGGAGCGGCTTGCGTTTTTCATCACTCACGCCGACTTCATAGAGGATTTTCCCTAAGCGCGCCGAGTCTACTACAGCAAGCTCTGTTTCGTTTTGTGTGGTTTCAGACAGTTCGCGGATTTTCTTATCAATTTCGACAATTTTGGTGTAATCCAGTTCATCGCCGAGGGTATCTTCTAAAATCTTAGCAAAAACTTGGCGTTCACTCTTCGGGGCACGTACAAATTCACACCCGAGAACACCCTCAACCATTGTCACATTAGGTTTTCCCGCCGATTTAGAATAACACAATACACTGTTTACATCAGGTGCTCTGTCGGAAAACACCGGGAATAAAAATCCGTCCGTGCATTTTGTATTTATTTGAAGCGTATTACTGTGGCGGCAGACAATCTTGTCCGCTTTTTCATCATACACAAGAGCCGAATCCATAGCCTTTACAGGTGCTACGGCGGCTAAGAGAAAGGTATAATCCAAATCCGCGCTGTCGAGTTTGTCGCCGTTTTTGTTTTTAGTGATTACGGCGTATGAACACTGTGCAATAATAAGCGAATATGTGGTTTCACAGTGCAAAGCGGCGGCGATATGGCGCAGGAGTTTCTCGTTGAGCTTGTCCGTTTTCAGTCCGTCGCGCAAAGAACTGTAGAGGAGTTTTTGTGTGCCCTCTTCGGCGTATTGGTCGTTCGGGAACGCGTATTCCACAAGGTTTTTGCCGACACTGCCGGATAATGACTTTTTGAGCGTCTCAAAAATTATATCGGCATCGTCACTGTCGTAGGTGCTAAAACTTGAAGCACTGACGGCGCGGAGCTCTTTTGAAGCATCAACATAACAACTCAAGACGCGGTTTATTACAAAAAGCCCGTCGTCCGGCTGAAAATGGCGGCGAAGCTCGCCTAATTCTCTTTTATTCATTTATATAAATCAGTTTCTTTTATGTATTTATGCATTTTTCTAAGATACCGCGTTCCGACATTCATCCGACATTCAAACGCGACATTCACATTCTGTACTCTGTATTCTGTATTCTGTACTCTGTGTTGCCGGTCTCCGGCTCTGTACTCTGTAATCAGATATGCGGTATTTCCAAATTATCGGGAGTTACTTCATCGAAATTATCCTCGTGAATTTTACCGTCATCCGGGATTTCATCGGCTTCGCCGTAATTCTTTTTAAATATATTAGAATAGAATACATTTATGAGTGCTATTTGGTCATTGCCGAAGTCCTTCTTATAGAGCATTAAATCATCAGCGGCTTTTTGAAAATATTCGCGCACAAAAACGCTGTCAAAACTGCCCGCAGGCTGTTTGGTCTTTACTTCATGCCAATAACGCTTAATCATATTGTCCATATAGATGCTTTTGTTTTCTATAACATCCGCCTTAAATTTAGAAGGCAGGGGCTTTTTCATAGTATAATATTTTTCAATACCGATTAAAGCATCTAAATGTTCCATCAGCGGTTCATATGAGCCAAAAAAGAGGTGCGGTGTCTTTGTGATTTTTACGTTTGTCATCAGTGTATCAATCACTTTAAGGTGTTTTATCAAGAATTTTTTTGCACAATCATTCAAAAACTCCGGCGAAACCATCAGCTGGGTTTCGTTTGAGTTAAACAAGATGTTCTGGAGCGTAATCATTTTTGCTTTTTCTTCTTTTGTAACTTTCATTTTTTCAGCAACACACAAAGCAAGCTTTAAGTGCTTCTCCTTTTTGGATTTTTTGAGAGCGGTCAAACGCGTTTAATTATCTTTCTGAATGTTCGGAGGAGCGGTGAAATATTAACTATCAGACAAACGGCAAACACCGCCGCAAGCCATAATATTTTATTATGCGAAACAGAAATGCAAATAAGTACCGAACCGACGGTAATTATCGTATTGATAAATGTACGGAAATTCTGCGGTTTAAAATGAACCATTCGCGTGGTGTCAATGAGTCTCACGATAAAGCATACGGCATAAGCACATACAGTCGCCGCCGCCGCCCCCATTACGCCGAAACGCGGTATGAATAAGAAATTCAAGAGAATATTCATCCCCGCCGCGCAAAGGGCTGTAAGACAGGAATTTACGGATTTCTTTTTGAGGTTATAAACGCTTGATAAAAACTGACAGCCGCATTGAAACGCTGTTGCCAAAATAAGCGGAGCGGTATAGAGGTAACTCTCCGCGAACTCTTTTGATGTGTCAAGCATAATGTCAGAAAGCGGCTGTGCAATCATCACAAGCCCGCAGCAAGCTAAGAATAACAGCGAAATATATGAATTATAGATTTTGCCGTAAAAATCGGCAAGCTCTTTGTCGTCTTTGTTTTCGATAGCCGACATCTGCCACGCCTGAAAAAACAGGTTTGTGAATATCATCAGCAGAGTCGGGATTTTATATGCGGCTGAATAAACGCCGTTTTGCGTTTCGCCGATATAATATATTACGAAAAAGCGGTCTGATGCCGAGGTTATCCACCACAAAACATACGTCGGTACAAGGGGCAGTGAATACCTAATCATCCGCCCTAAAATCTTGCCGTTTATACGTTTAAAGTCAATGAATCTTTTAAGGTTCCCGACAAAAAACAAAAACAGTATCGAGCAGAAGTCGGATAGTATAATAGAAAGCAGATACCCTTTTACGCCGAGGTTCAGCCCGACTAAAAAGGCTACATTGCCGATAACAATAGTTACAGTAGCTAAAATTCCGTCAGCGGCGAAGAGTTTTACCATACCCGCCGAACGCACGAATATTGCCGTAACCTGACGCAGACAGGAAAAGAAACAACTCAGATAAAGATAAATGAGAAGCCCCGTAAATTCCTCTATCTTGCCGAGAGCCGGCGTAACAAAGGCAAAGAGGGTAAGTCCCGAAAAACTTACAAAAAGGGCGTTTGAAAAGACGCGCTTGTTGCTGTAGCCGCGGTCAAGCCCGAAACGTATCACGGCATCTGCCATAGATACGGTCAAAATAGGGTAAAGTATATTTACAGTCTGATAAATAAGGTCTGCTATACCGTATTCGGCTTCCGTTAAAACACCTGTATACAGACGTAACAGAAAAAAGCTCAGGATTTTCGCGCCGAATGAGCCTATCGCCATTATCGCCGTGTTAGAGAAGAGTTTTTTATATTTATCAGCGGAGGGGTTCATATCTTTATTAATTCCTCCGTTGTAAAACACTTTTGTATACGAAACACCGCACAGCCCCGAAGCACTGCACCGCCGCGCAAACCCGCACTGCTGCGCAAACCCGCACCGCCGCACAAACCCGCACCGCTTGCTGAATTCCGCACCCGGTCAGACGTCGATGTATTTCTTTCCGTCACGTTCCATAATCTCAAGGGCAATTTTTACAGCAGATAAACCGCCGAAAATTACCGCTGTTACCCAAAGTATCCGATATATTATTTTCATAGATTTTCACCGACTTTATTGTACCATAATTTTGCGTATTTTGCAATGCTTTTTTTAAAATGTTCAATAAAAATTTACAGTCTGTAGAGTAATTATGTTTTACATATGTAAATTATTACAATTTAAACGAATTCGGAAGCAGTTCTGTTAATTTATGGGTAATAGGTTTCCCTGAGGCATCCTCTAAAATAATAGTGAGGTCAGGGGAAAATTCCGCCAAAAATTGTCTGCACGTCCCGCAAGGCACGGTAATACCGCCTTTGCCCGAAACAATAGCTATAGCCGTGAATTCCCGGCAACCGCGTGAAACAGCCTTTACAACAGCCGTCCGCTCAGCGCAAATACAAGCACCGTATGCGGCGTTTTCGACATTACAGCCGGTGTAGATATTCCCGTCTTTCCCAAGCAGAGCCGCCCCGACAGCGAAATTTGAATAGGGCGAATAAGAATATTTAACCTGTTCTTTTGCTATTTTCAATAATTGGAAAGCATTATATGTAGCCATACCAGAGCACCAAAACAGAGCACCTTTCTTTGAATTTTTCGTTGCTTACCTTACATTATATACAATTAAACGTAAAATGTCAACACAGAGGACAGAAGTCAGAGGACAGAGTGAATGTCACGTTGAATGTCAATATGAATGTCATTGTAGCACCTTGTAAAATCTAAAACTTGACAATTGGCGTTTTGCGGGCGGATTGCCATCCGCACCTACTGTAGGGGGAGATGGCAATCGCCCCGTAAACCACAAAATCATAAAATCTATATGTCAAGTTTTAGTTGGTACTTGGTAGTAGGGGCGGGCGCCCCGCCCGCCCGTATATTCAAAAACGTCACAATTATAAGATAAAAACAAATTTTTCGCATTTTTGTTTATTAACTGCAAGAACGTGATTAATGATGTGCGGGCGGGCGAGGGCGCCCGCCCCTACAAAAATAACGCCCGATTTTCGTTAAAAACCGGGCGTTCGTTATCTGTAATCTGTAATCTGTATTCTTAGAATGTTAATTCCACTGTGTTTACATCAGCTAATTTGCTTGCCGGAATATAGAGGTTTTCTAATTTCTCCCCGTTTACAATAAGGATTGAGTCTTTGTCTGCGCCTTGTTTTTTGTTCGGGTTTTTGAATGTGATTTCGAGTTTTTTGCCTCTGAAAATCTTTGTCGCGGTGTAGCCTTCCCAGTCGGAAGGTGTCGCCGGTGACAGTTTTAAGCCGTTTGTATCGGGGCGGAAGCCCAAAATACCTTCTACACAGCCTACCATAACCGTTGAAGCCGTGCCTGTCAGCCAATGCACGTGACTGCGCCCTGCGAAGCTGCTGCGGGTTGATTCGGTGAATTGTCCGTGAGCATACGGCTCAATAATACGGATTTCAGCCTTTTCATTCATTGCCGCCGGTGAACTCTCGCGGAAATACTTAAACGCTCTGTCGCCATGCCCCAAAAGGGATTCTGCTAAGATAATCCAACCTTGTGACTGCGAGAAGATACCGCCGTTCTCTTTTGTATCGGGGTTGAAGATATGCATTAATGCGCCGTTGAAATAATGGTCAACATACGGCGGTTCAAGGAGTTTTACACCATAAGGCGTATTTAAGATTTCATTAACAGAACCGAGTGCCTTGTCAGCTTGTTCAGGTGTCGCAAATCCGGAAATTACCGACCATGACTGCGGGTTGAGCCACATAGAAGCTTCGGGGTCAGCGCGGTTGCCTACTTCTACGCCGTCTTCTCTGATGCCGCGAATAAAGCGGTCTTCGTTCCAACAAGCATCTAATGCCGCTTTGAGTTTCGCTTCTTCATCATTGATATACGCGATATAAGCACTGTCGTTTTTCTGCGTAGCGTAATCCTTTATTACGTTCATCGCATAATAAAGCTGGAATGCCACGAACGTGGATTCACCCTTTGCGCCCAAACGCAGACAGTCATTCCAGTCAGCGTGAAGCCCTGCGGGCATATTGTGTGCGCCGAGGCGTTCCATAGAGAACGTAATAGCACGTTTTAAATGGTTATAAACCGTGTCTTCGCCGCCGTTTGCATACACGATAACTTCATCAAGGAACGCTTCGTTCCCTGTTTCACCGATATACTTAACAATCGTCGGGAACAGCCACAGTGCATCATCCGCACGATATGACGGGTGTCCTGTCGCCTGAACATAACTCGGCTGGTCGGGTGTATCTTCAAAACCTGCTTTATGGTCAAATTTTACAAGCGGTAATCCGCCGCCGTTATCAACCTGAGCCGAAATCATAAAGCGAATCTTCTCAAGTGCAAGTTCCGGGTCAAGGTGAATAATACCCTGAATATCCTGAACCGTATCTCTATATCCGTAACCGTTACGGAGTCCGCAGTAAATAAGCGATGCCGCTCTGCTCCAAATAAACGTAATAAAACACTGATAAGCATTCCACACATTAATCATATTGTTAAATGCTTCGTCAGGGGTTTTTACTTCAAGGTTTTTGAGTTTACCGTGCCAGAATTTTTTCAGAGCACAGATTTCATCATCTACTGCGGAGCACTTTTCGTATTTAGCCAAAATTTCATCAGCGGATTTATTATCTTTTTGTCCTAAAACGTAAATGAGCTGTTTAGTTTCGCCGGGCTCGATAATTATTGTTGATTGAAGTGCGGCACAAGCGTTGCCGTTGTAATTGAGCTCATTCTTGCAGCCTTCTTCAATCCCTATCGGGTTTTCGTAGCCTCTGTATGAACCGATAAAGCTGTTTAAGTCGCCGCAATAACCGTTGACAGGCTCACCTACAACACCTAAGAAACGTTCGCGGTGGTTACTGCCTGACGCATCTCTGCCGCTGTTTTCATTTATATGCTGTAAGATTTTATTCTTTTCAAATGTTGTGCGGGTGATAAACTGGGTATACTGGAGATTTACCCCATCTTGTTCGTAGTTGTTATCGGATGTGAATTCAACAAAGCCTGTTACATTCAGTTTTCTTGAAGTTTCGGATTTGTTTGTAATTTTAAGACGCCAAATTTCATGAGTAGCACCGATAGGTACATAATAATCAGTCTCCGTCTTAATCCCTGCGTATTCGGAGGATATAACCGTATACGCTGTACCATGGCGGCATTCTGACTTATATTCCGAGAGGGGTTTGCCTACAGGCTGCCACGATGCCGACCAATAGTCATAGTCGTCTAAGTCCTTGATATAGATATAGCGTCCGGGTAAGGCAATATTTGTGTTGAACCTATAGCGGATATGCCGTCCGTTTGCTCCCGATTTTACGAAGCTATAGCCCGCCGCATTATTTGAAATAATCGCGCCGTATTCGGGTGAGCCGAGATAGTTTGCCCAAGGTGCCGGTGTGTCGGGTCTGGTGATTACGTATTCCTTGTTCTCAAGGTCAAAATGTCCGTACTGCATAATTTTACGCTCCTTTATTTTTATAACATCTTTATGTTATCGTTTTCATTAATTATATTCTATCACAATTTTATTTTAAATGCAATAGTTATTAAAAATTTTTAGGAATTTTTTACACAAACGTTTAAACACGAAAACAGAAATTATCATCTGTCTGCTGTGTTCATTTAAAAATTACCACATTCTTTTTAAGCAGCTTCTCCGGATAATACGACTTCTTGCTTTTGCGGAGTCCCTCAATGCCGAGGTCTTCTTCGCGGTTTATATATTTAAAATCTTCTGCCGAAAGCTTTGCGAATCCGTTCGCTATAACCGTATATGCCCCGTGGTAAGCCGTATTTGCCTTCTCTATATGAACCCCGAATGTGTCGGAATTTATCCGCTCGCCTATCGAAAATGCCACAGTTTCACCGTCAACCCGCAAAACAGCACCCTTTAACCCTAATTTATCAAAATGATAAAAGAATGTATTTATAGCATACTGCTCAAAAACAGCAGAATTATCCATATACCCGTCAGCATCATTATAACAATTCGTCGCAAATTCAATACAATCATCAAAATCATTTTCCGTAATTTCTGTCAGTTGGTACGAATAACGCTTTTCAAATTGTGCTATGTGATTTCTTTTACTGTGAAATTTTTTACCCGAAAAGCTGCGGAACTGTTCTGCGTTATAGATATAGTCATAATCTGCGTCAAAGCTTTTTACGTCAAACATCCCGGGGTAACTTTCTTCAAAGATATGAAGCTGACTATCTAACACGCCGCTTATTTTGAGGGTTTGATTATGGCTCTCGCTGAATTTTTTGAGTTCATCGAAGATTCCTTTATAGTCGCCTTTCCCCGCAGGGAAACAAAATACAATCTCAGGCTCACACGCGCCGCAAATGTAAAAATCTTTGTATATACATATCTTTGAATGTGATTTTCTGCGCCATGCCATGTTGTTTGCGAAAGTATATTCACAGCCGCGGAAATCGCTCATACGGAGGATTTCGTTTATTCTTTCGCGGTCGTTTAATTTAATGGTTCTGAATTCAAGCATTTTTCTAACTCTGCTCTGACTTCGGCGGTAATTTGCTTGAGTGTTTTCGGTGTTTCACCCTCAAAACATTCTATCTTTGTCCAACCGAGCGTCGGTAATATTTTTAAAATTTCTGTACGGCAATGTGTCAAAAACTCTGTGTCACTCTCATGAATATCCTTTGCGCCGCCGCTTAATTTATACCTCTGTTCAAGGAACTTTTGAGAAAGAGAGGGCAGCTGGTCTAAATAAATCGTCAAATCGGGTTTCGGGAGACCGAGTTTATTAAACTCAAAGTCATAAAGCCACAACGCAAACGCCTCTCGCTCACGCGGCGGAAGTTTCGTCATTTGATATATAATATTACTCGAAACATAGCGATCCGAAATGTAAAGCTTTTCATTGGTTGTCGCCCAGTCGCCTGTTTTGAAGCTGATATAGCGGTCAAGAGCAAACATTGACGCGGCGGCATAGGGGGTTATGTCTTTGGGGTCGGCGGTAATTTCGCCGCCTAAATACATTTTCACAAGGGCGGAGGACTTATTTTTATATCGCGGAAATTCGAGAGCTTCGGCATCGGGCAAACTATTCAGGAGTTTTGCCGCGACAGATGATTTCCCGCTTCCGTCCAAGCCGTCTATTACTATAAACATCTTTTCATTTTCGTGTTCTATTCTCTTACAGCACGCGAAAATGCCAAACTGTAATACTGAATAGAATTTAATTTAATTTAAATTTTCTTTTCAATTGTTATATAAATACAAATTACACTTAATCATACCGTTATAGAGTTTTCGCTTTTTAGAAGCCCGTACGCCGTAGAATTTCTCAAAGTCTTCATGGGGCGAAATTACAGCGGCGGGGGGCGAAAACTTTTGTCCCATAACGCGGTAGAGTTCCTCCGCCTCTTTTAGGTCAAGCATACGTTCGCCGTAGGGCGGGTTCGTAAGAATTATACCGTTTTGGGGGAATTCGCCTTTCCTGATATCCGCGCATTTTACGATAATGCGTTTTCGTATACCGGCGCGCTCGGCGTTTTTTATGGTAAGTTCAACCGCTTCGGGGTCAATATCATACCCGTAGGCGGTGAAATCTTTGTCCTTGTTTATTTTTGCCTTTGCATCAGAACGTACAGAATCCCAAATCTCGGGGCTGTTAAGGTGAGTCCAGCTTTCGGCAGTGAATTTTCGCCGCAAACCCGGGGCAATATTCAAAGCCTTATAAACCGACTCAATGAGCAAAGTCCCCGAACCGCAAAACGGATCGGTAACAGAGTTTTCGTACTTCACACGTGCAATATCGGCTATCCCCGCCGCTAACGTTTCTTTTATGGGGGCGGTATTAGCCGACGGACGATATCCGCGCTTGTGAAGCCCCGCGCCCGTGGTGTCAATATAAATACGGTAAGTATTTTTCAAGCCCGAAAACTCTATCTGAAAAAGAGCATCTGTTTCTTCGCAAAAATTTACGTTATACACAGATTTCAAGCGGTTTACGGCAGATTTTTTTACGGTAGCTTGAAGTCGGGGGATTGATGTAATTTCACAGTCGAGGGCTGAACCTTTTACCGGAAATTTATCATTACGCCCGATAAAATCTTCCCATCTGATTTGGTCACATTCTTCAATAAATTCAGAAAAGCTTTTAGCGTAAAATTCACCTAAACAAATACGTATACGCTCTGCGACAGAACAATTTACATTCGCTTTAGCGACAGTTTCAAAATCCCCTGTGAAATCAACACGCCCGTCGTGTGCGCTGATGTTTTCGGCGTTAATTTTTTTCAGTTCATATTTGAGCACACTCTCAAGCCCAAAATGACAAGGAGCGGATAAATTCATAATCATACCATCTATTTTAGCACTTTTTGCTTTGAAAGTCAAGTAATTTTTTTCGCCCGCCTGAGGCGGGTTGCATTTCGCGATGAAAGTATTACTGATTATAAAGATGCTCACCGCGTAGAGGATATCAGAGCATTAAAATGCTCATATTTATTGATTTTGATTGATTTTTTAATAATCGCTAAAATCTTTAAAATATGTAAATATATTTTAACTGATACTATTTTGACTGAAATTGATACGAATATGACTTCTTTTATAAAAACCCTTGACTTTTTTATACGTTTAAAATATAATAATTACTCATTTTTTATTCATTTAATTACACTTATACTATTTTGACTAATAGTGATACATATATGACCAATTTATGTTTTTTACTTGCAGAAAAAAAAAAAAATGGTATAGTATAAGCACAGAGCAAGAAATGGTTCTTGCCGAAAATAATTTTTTCAAATCCGGGAAATGGATTGGAAGGAGCACCCCTATGAAGAAGGTAACAAAAACGTTTACGACTTTTATTCTGCTTACTGCTTTGCTCTTAACTTCACTTGCAACAACAGGGATTTTCTCGATGAAGGTTTCAGCAGCAAATCCTATAATTTATGTAAAAAACAGCAGAAATCAGGTTATACATTCTATGGCTTCCGGTGGTAACTTGTCAACAGCATCTCTTACTCTCTGCCCGGGCAGCGGTTATAAAGTTACTTACGGCACAACTTCAGATGCTTGTACTGACTTTGAAATCCTTGATCCTTCCAACGGTCAATGGTTAAACCACGGATATTCTTATAACGAGTCATTAAGTATATCAGCTGTTAAATCAAAATCGATTACTTATAAATTCCGCGATGCAAAAACAAAAGCAATTATAGCTACATATTATGTAACAGGAAAATCCGCTGATTGTTATCCGTCAGCAGGCACATATTGCAGTACTTGCGGCAAAGCCGGTCCTGAACCTATTGTAGAGAAAGAATACTATATACTTACAGATTTAAGCGGCAAAGAATACGGACGTGTTGAAGCGGGAACAAAAACAGCAAAAACTGTATATATCCCCCAAAGCGGTAAATATATTATAAAAAGCTCATACGGAACTGATATATGGTATAAAACAAAAAATCCGTACGAAGATGAATGGAAAACTGATAATGCGGTAGCGGGCGATCCTTCAAAAGGCGACGTGTTCCAGCTTGGTAACGGCACAAGTATATCTACAGGTAAAAACGGCACGAAAAAAATGGTAGGTGCTTTCCTCACTTATGTTGATCCGAGTTTGAAAACAAACGAAAATGTATATCTTGTGTCTGTGGCGACAGGTAAAATAGTAAAAACAATGGCATACGGGACCTATAAGACCGCTGTTGGTTATGGGACTAAGTTGCCTGTCGGACAATATTATATTGCGACAAGCGAAAATATCAATATAAAAGTTAATGACGAAAACTGCAACTACGGCGGAACTTGGACAGATGATGTTAATTCAAAGGTTTTCCAGTATGAATATGTTACTGTAAAAAAAGGAAATAATGATTTTGCGGTTAAAGACAAATCTTTTAATAAATATCTTACACGTTTCTACGTAATCGGTACTTGAGAATTCTGAAACCTAATAAAGGTTTACGAATAAAAATGATAACCCCCGCTTTTGAAAAGAAGCGGGGGTGTGGTTTTAGGGGCGGTTTATGAATTTATAGATTAAGCTTTATTTCGCGGATTGTTTCGATCGGGAGATGTGTTATTTCGATTATATCAGAGAGCGGGTAACCTTTTAAGAGCATATTACGTGCATCCTCAATCTTCCCCTCTTCAATCCCTCTCAATATTCCTGTCTCTAACTGCATATTCAACATAGCGGAAATACGGAATTTTTCGCCCATAAACATATCATATTGCTTGCGGACTTCGGGGTCGCCTGTTACATTATCATAGCGCACCATGAATTGCTCAAAACCCGGGTCGGTATTTTTACTCATGTTTTATCAGTCCTTTGCTTTCCTGTTTATATTATACCCCTTTTTAGTAGGTTTGTCAATACGTAATTTATATTTACACAAAAATCTCATTACCGCCATAAAGGCGATAATGAGATTTTCTTATTCTGATTTCTTCTACGCGGTGAGCGTGTAGAAACTCGGAAAGACTTCCATCGCGAAACGACTGCCGGTCGCCGGCTATAACGATTCATTCACGTATGTTTGTACTCTGTCTTGGATAAGTTTTGAGGCTTCGGCGGCGGTTTTTGAGCCTGCGAAGAATGCGTCTGCTTCTTCGTTTATGATGTTAATAAGGCTTAGGTCGTTGCGGGCTATTATGTCGGCGTTGTTAATAAGATCCATTACCTTCGCAATATCCGCGTCGGTGTTTACGCCTATGTCTATTTCCTGTCCGCCGATATAATAACGGTTATCGTATTCAATTTTGTTGCCGTCTTGGTCAATGTAATAGGGTTTTTGTTTTGAAGCTTCTGCCATTATGTCAAGTCCCGCTTTGAAAATCGGGAATTGATAGTAGTACTGATACTGTGAGTTGTCCGATTCTTCCTGTGACGAGAGGATATACTCACGCATAAATGCCCACGCGCCGTCGGGATTCGCCGCTCTTGACATTATCGCCATTTCTGTAATCGGCTGAATGATGTAGCCGTTTTTGTCGCCGTCTGTCGGATATCCGAGATAGGTAACAGCTTCGCCGAAATTCGCCGCCTCAGCTCTGCGCAAAGATGTGAAATCGGATGTATACTCAAACATCAACAGTGTCTTGTCATCGCGGTATGCTACTTGTGAGTCTTCCCAGTAGCTGTCGCCGAGTTCATCGTAGTTGATTTCCTCCGGGAGTGCTTTCGCCATCTCGAGGAGTTCGGCAAAGTCGGGGTTATTAAAGTCACATTCGCCTGTTTCAAAATTAACATATAAAGGCAAAGCATTAATAACAAACTGACTCATAAATGTATCACGGGTTGTCGTTAAGTCAAATACCGCTGCGTTCGGATATTGTTTCGAGATTTCGTTTATCTTCTCCATCGAGATTTTGGGGTCGGAGCCGAATATTGAGGTTTTGCCCATAAGGCTTTGAACACTGAAATATTGTGCTAAAGAGTAAAGCTTATCATTTGTTTCCATAGCCTCAAGAACCGATTCAACAAGCATATCACGGCTTAGAGTTTCATCGTCTTCAAGCAGAGGATTCAGGTCTTTAAACAGCCCTTTTGAAGCGTAACTATTGTAGGGCAAGTTTGATGAAATCAACAAAATGTCAGGGATTTTTCCTGAAAGGATATCACTGTTAAATTGTGTCAATGCTTCTTCAACGCCTATATCATTATAGTCGTAGTAGTTTTCAACTTCAACCTGATATTCTTCGCTCTCTTTGTTAAATTCAGCCGCAAACTGTGTAATAGAATAATCCGTCGAGAATGACATAACCTTTATAAGCTTACGGACAGGCGCGTCTACCTTCGGCGTAAACAGAGAAATCTTTGACTGATAGGTTTGATAGTCATACCCGATCGCCGCATATCTGCCGTCGCCGAGGGCTGAAACATAAGAGAAGTTCGCCACAATACCCGAAGCCGTAAAGTCAATGAGTTTTACAGGTTCTGCATCGCCCACATTATAACCGTATAAAATATTTACCGTGTCGATATAATAGAAGTCATAGTTTTCGTCACCCTGCATTAATGAATTATAATTTGAACCTATGGCGAATTTTGTGCCTGAATCGGGTTTGCCTGTAGCTTTGTCATATTTATACAGAGTGGATTTATTAATCCAATTGTCGCCTTCTTGTACAGACTCGTTAAAAATAGTACAAATCGAACCGTCTTTGAGTTTATACACGCCGGTCATCCATTTATTGCCGGTCATTTCGTCGCCCTTGTTTTTGAGTGCGCCTGTCGCTAAGTCAAATGAAGCTATATAAGTGCCGTTAAAGCTTATATAGATGGTATCACCCGAAATAATATACTGCTGGGCATAGTCCTGAATACCCGCCTTAGTCGTTAAGTCTGTTATATCAACAACTACGGTTTCATTTAAATTTTCATCAATCGAAACTATCTCTATGGTATCTTTATAGGAATATTCGCCTGTAACTGGGTCTGAGCCGGAAGTTGTCATATTCTTTGTAAACGTTGGTTTTCCGTCAATGACGTTCGGCGAACTGTAATACAGATATGTATAAGACTCCGAGAACGGGTCGTTTTTAAATAACTCTTTTTGTTGTGCAATCTGCCCGTCTGTGCCGACTTTGTAGATTACAGTACTCATAATTGATGTTATTTCCGGTCCGACGACATAGTCAATAACAGGCTCTTCTTTTTCAACACCCGAGCCTTCTATAGCTATGTCTTCCGTATCATCAACAATAACATCCTCATCTGCCGGTTCATCCACAACGGGAGGTAAGGCAGGCATAGGTTCAATCATAACCCCGCCGCCGTAAGCTACGATAGGTCTTACTTCAATGGCGTCGCCCATACCTTCTTCTTCAAATTCACCCGGAACATAGGGTCTGTACGTTCCGTTTTCGCGGTCAAGTACTACATCCTCATATTTAGTCGAGAAGAAGTAGAAATAACCGTTGCTGAATACCATCGAGTCAATGTTTTGTACATTTTCGGAGAGCGTAACTTCCGTTTCCGAAACCAACGCATCGGTGGTTGCATCAGGGACAGCTTTTGCGCACGACGACATAATCCCTGCCGTCAAAAGTCCTGCTGACATCAGGGCTAAAGCCCTTTTAAATTTGCTTTTTTTCAATTTGTATTACCTGCTTTCTCGTTGTTATTATTTTCAATATTTGTTTTTGCTTCTTTAATGGCGGATGCCGTTTTACTGAGGATTTTTTTCATAACCTTTTTGCGATTCTTATGCAATTTGTGTAATAGATAAATTATTGTACAAATAGGAATAAGTAAAACCGCGAAAATTCCGATTAAAACGAATGTTGCCGCCGAGTCGCTCACCAGAGCCGCATTTTCATAAAACGGGAATACCACATCGGCAGTGCGAATCTGTGTTTTGGTCAGTTCGGGGATGCTTTTCAGGCGTGTCAAAAAATTATACCGAGCGGAATTTTCATTTAAAATTATACCCGAGGGACTATCAGACATCGGGTTAACACCGACGGCAGTTGTCACTATATCAAGTGCAGAACCGGTTACAGGGTTCGGCAAGAGTACCTCAAAGCTTGTGAAACCGCCCTCCTGCGCGTAATTCTGATATTGTACAAACGCTATAGCGGCGGGTTTATTTGACGCTTCATAATAAGCATTGTCGGGTATTCGTATAACGCCGCTGATTATATAATCTTTACCGTTCATTGTGATGAGCTGCCCGGCAACATCACTGCTCCCGAAGAGTGTCCACGCGGCGTTTTCGTCTATTATAGCTCCGTCTGTAGTTACGCTGTCGGGCGAAAAGTATACGCCTGATAACAATTCATACGGATGAAAGAGGAAGAAATTCCCGCCGACAGGTATAAGGGATACATTGGCTGTTAAGTATGTGGGAGTAACTGCTGTCGCCGGAATCTCGGGCATTGTATAACAGTCGGTGATATTCCCGTTTATCGAAGCCGCCGACAATGCATTTTTTATTGACATATCTAAGGAGCGTGCCGCATCAATACTAAGCTGTGAATCGGAATTATAGAAAACGCTGATATGGGCGTAGGGAGCTGTTTGGTCTTGAGCTCCGCTCTGCACGTTCTTGTCGCGATAACCGTAACGGTCGGCTGTATACTGTTCAGGCAAGGCGTGTGTTATAGCGTGAAATACAAGCAAGAGTATACCTATTGCAATAAACGCTGATATATTAACTATTAGTATTTTTTTCACTTGATTTCACTTCACCTGATTTCTTATATGTATTCTGTATTCTGTACTCTGTATTCTGTTATGTATTTGCCAGTCTCACTTGGTCGCCCGGTTTTATGGGGACTGCTGATGTGGTTATTACCGCTAAGCTGCTGTCAAGCCCTGTTACGTAGGAATTTCTGCCGTCTGTTACTACTGCTTCGACTTCTACTCTTGTTGCTGTATAACGGCTGCCGAACGGTGTGTTTTTCGCGGTTAATTGGAGTACGAATTTCCCTTCGTTATCTTCGCGGATAGCACTGTTCGGGATTATCGTATCGTATTGCTGCGGAGCTTGCCCCATTTGAAGCCTTAAATTTTGCCCCGGTGTTACATCGCCTGTGATTAGGAATTCCAACAGTTTATTGGTATCGGGTGAGGCGGGGTCGCCTTTTATCGCCGACAGAGTTGCCGTTAAGTCACCGCCCCAATAATACTGAATCTCCGCTTCTGTACCGATTGAAACACGTCTTGCCTGTGCGTTTGTTACAGAGAAACTGAGTTTATAGCCCTTTTCGGGGATAGCTATTTTTGCAAGTGTCATTGCCTGTGCGGTTTCTTGTCCTGATGAAATACTCACTTCTGAGATTATACCGCCGACAGGTGCCGTAATATCCTCGCCCTCTGAAATGGCTTCAAGTTCTTTTATCAGGTCCTCTTGTTCTTTTATTTTATCAGCCTGCTGTGAAATCGCAGCGCCGTCTTTGCCTTGTGACGTAGCTAAATTCAGTTCCGCAACCTTAATGTCATATTCAAGCTGTTCAATTTGGTCATCCACTTCGTCTTCTGTCAGTGTATTGTTTTTATCGGCTTCTGTTTTGGCTTCGGTTTTATCGCCGAGAGTAGCTTCGGCTGCTGTTATATCCTTTTCAAGTGACTTAACCTGAATACGGAATTCCTTCATAATCTCACCCTTAAGGTCGCCGAGTGAGGTTTTATGTTTCTCAATTTCTTTAGTTAAATCTGCGTTGGTCTTTGATTCACGCTCTAAACGTGTTTGTGTCATAGTGTTTTGGCTTGCAGAAGAGGCGGCTGAATTATATTCGGCTGTAGCATAATCGCGATCTATAATGAGCTGATTAAACTGTGATTGAAGTGCTGTTATATCCACATCATTTGTCAGGTCAGCATCGGCGTTTGCTACTGTTGCGAGTGTGATTTGCTGCTGCATATCGGAAATTTGATTATTCAGCGTATCAATATTTTTCCGCAATGTATTAAGGTCGGCTCCGCTTGAACTGTCAAGTTCTTTTTGATACTGTTCAATTAATGCATCGGAAGTTGCTTTCTTATCTGTCGCGGTGTCAATTTTTTTCTGAATTTCCTCTATTTGCTTCACATAACTATCCGGTAAAAATGTATAATCATCGCTCGAAAAATCAGAAATAACGCTTTGTAATTCAGTGAATTGATTATTAAGGTTTTCTAAAGCTTCCGAGGCGTTTTTTTCGGCTTTAACTGCTGCATCATATATCGCTTTAAATTGCGGAATCTGACTCTTTTTAGTTTTGAGTTCCTCAAGGTCTTTTCTTTGTTTGGCGAGTGCTAAATCTTCGGGTGTATCGCCTGTAGAAGAGGTCATAGCATCATAGTCATACTGTAGAGTCTGCAATTCTTTACGCGCTTGTTTTAAAGCTTCGCTTTCATCGCCTTTGAGCGTGAACATACGCTGTCCTTCTTCGACATAATCCCCGACTGAAACGTAGACCCCATTTACGGTACGGACATCGCCCGATCTGACTGTATATGTATCGGCGGCTTCGACTATACCGTTTCCGTTAATGAGTTGTGACAAACTCCCCCAAGAAGCGTATTGGACAGCGACTTCGGGCAGAGACCAATTCATTATCGTATTTGATGAGAGTGTAAGCACTAACATCACGGCAAGGAATATTATAAATGCACTTTTAATTTTTTCTTTTTTCATTGTATCACCATAACAGTTGATTTATAAAAATATATTTAATTATCGAAATTTTCTGTAGGGGCGGGCGCCCTCGCCCGCCCGCACATTCTAAAATGCTTTATTTTAGAAAGAAAACAAAAATTTCGTAATTTTTTGTTTATTAACTACAGGGTCGTGATAGATGATATGCGGGCGGGCGGGGCGCCCGCCCCTACAAATCATATTCGCCTAAAATCAGGCGTTTTGTTGAATTTCATAATCTGACTTCTGATTTCTGACATCTGACCTCTGTGTTTAGCCCTTAATGCCTCCCGAATACGCTATGCCTTCTACTAAATATTCTTCGCCGTAGAGGAAAATGAACAGGGCGGGCATCATATAGATTACGGCTACGGCGAAGGCTAAGCCTATTTCGCCTGTGTTTATTTGTGATAAAAACACTGACAGCGGGTATTTTGAGCTGTCTGAAAACATTATGAGCGGTTGTTCAACCATATTCCAGTTGTCAATAAAAACCAGAATTGCGGCTGAAACAAATGCGCCTTTTGTGAGCGGCAGATATATATGCGCGAAAATCTGACGTTCTGCCGCGCCGTCAAGTTTTGCCGCTTCTACTAAGCTATAGGGTATCCGCCGCATAATTTTCGCCAAGAGATAGACGGCGAACGGCGTAAAAATCCCGGGTAAAATAATTGACCACCGCGTATCCAAAATATTAAGCATATCGGCTACAAGGTAGTTCGGCACAAGCGTTACCTGATACGGCATAAGCATTATAATGAGATATATAAAGAACAATACCTCTTTCGCTTTGCCGCGAAGCCTTGCGAATGCATACGCCGAAATCGCCGCGAACATCAACTGAAACAATACTATCGGTGCAGTCAGAATAACCGAATTCCAAAATTTGAATAAATAATCGGGGCTTTTAAGTAAAACTGTCAGATATTGAGTGAAACTCAACATATCGGGGATGAATTTCAGATTGATTTTTTCGGCGACAAATTGTTTCCCGCCGGTTTCGGTTTCTGCAAATAAAGCACCGTAGTTAGCACTTATTTCAGATTGAGCCATAAAGGAGTTTGTTATCGTCAAAACCGTCGGCGTAATAAATACAATTCCGCAGGTCACGGCGATAATCAGCAAAACGGCTGTTATGACTTTCTTTTTTAAGTGAGTGAGTTTCTTCTTTTTTGTTTTAATCATTTCTTATCAAATTTTCCGCTGTAATTTATCGCAATCTTTTCTTTCAATCGTTTTCGTCTTCATGCCCAAAACGATTTTCTATAATAAAGAGTGTCCCGATGATTATTACCATTACAATGCCCATAATTACCGCCGCTGATGATAGTTTTTGATAATCAAGGGTTCGGAATGTGTTATTCATAAAATGCTGTAAAAGATATAAAGAGCTATAAGGATAATCCCCTGTCAGCAGATATACCTCGCGGAATACTTTAAATGAATTTATAAGCGACATAATAGCTACAAAAAGAATAGTCGGCGATAAATACCGCAGTTTTATAGCGAAAAATTGCCGTATAGAACCCATACCCTCAAGCTTTGCCACTTCTATAAGGTCAACCGGGATTTGCTGTAATCCCGCTAAGAAAAGTACCATATTATACCCTAAGTTCTTCCACAAAAACAAAAGGGTAACAACAATCATGCCATAATCCGACTTAAACCAGTCAACGGCCGTCAAACCGAAATGTTCTAAAATGACATTCACAGTGCCGTTTTGATTAAACACAACCTGCCATATAAGCACAACCGAAGCCACCGGCACCATAAGCGGCGATAAAAACACAGACCGCCACACAGACACGCCGGGGATTTTTTCATTCAGCAAAAACGCAAGGAAAAGCGACAACACAACGGCGAGCGGAACGGCTGTTACGGCGAATTCAAACGTATTTACGGCGGCGTTTTTGAAGGCATTATTTCGGAGGAGATTTATGTAGTTATCAAGGAAGACGAACTCTTTATTGACAGGATTATCGACAAAGGAATAAAAAATTACAATCAAAAACGGCATCCCAAAGAAGACGAGAACGCCTATAAGCCCCGGCAAAAGGCACAAAAACGGGAACGTATCGTCAGCCCTGACGGCATTGCCGAGCCGTGAATGTTTTATATTGTGTGCATAAGTTCTTATTTTCATATTAAATATACAACTTAAGTCAAAGATTTTTTTCATTGTTTGGTTTGAATTACATTAATATTATATCATATATAAAAAAATTTTTCTATAGAAAATAATAGATGTAATAAAAATTAATTTTTTTGTAATTTACCTATAAAGAAAATCCCATTAACATATTTTTCAAATAATATTACTGATAAGAATGACTATAATATTACTGCAAACCACAAAAAAGGTTTAAAAATTTCTAATCGGAGTGAATGTATATTATGAAACAGTCAAATGCAAAGACAACAACTACAAAAAAGACAACAACAACTACAACACCGTCACATTCTTCATCATCGGCATCTTCTTCAAGTTCTTCACAAAAGACATCTCAAGGCATGGAAACCCTTGAAAGATTTAAGATGGAAGCTGCTTCCGAAGTAGGCGTTACACTTAAAAACGGCTACAACGGCAATCTTACTTCAAAACAAGCCGGCGCTATCGGCGGACGTATGGTTAAGAAAATGATTGACTCATACAAATCAGGCAACCGTAAGTAAACACAACACAGAGGTCAGATGTCAGAAGACAGAAGTCAGAGCGGCGGAATACTGCTGCTTGGTTTTTCAAAAAAATGCGGCTCACTTTTTCGGTGAGCCGCGGTTTTTATTTAACTTTCGATATCTGTTGTTATCATATCGCGTAAGTTTTTGAGTTTCTTCTGTTTTTCTTCATCGTCTGCATTTATAACGTCGTTTAATAGGTTTCTTATCTGCCGAAGATATGCTTTAAATTGTAAATCGGTCATTCCCATAATGAATACCTCATTAATTTCAGCTCAAGCGTTTTTCAAGATTTTCGAGTTGTTCTGCTATCTTTGCGGGGAGTTTGCCGCCGAATTTAGCGAAGAATTCTTTTATGTTTGCGGCATCTTGTTTCCAGAGTTCCTTGTCTACAGTAAGTAAATCCTCAACGGTTTCAAGTGTAATATCATCAAGTCCCTCAATGTCGATATCTTTCGCGTTCGGCACATAGCCTATAGCTGTTTCATTCGCTTCGGCGTTTCCGTCACAGCGTTCTATAATCCAGTCAAGAACGCGCATATTGTCACCGAATCCGGGCCAGATGAAATGCCCCTCATCGTCGGTTCTGAACCAGTTAACATTAAATATTTTCGGTGCTTTTTCGCCGAGCAAGTCTCCCATTTCAAGCCAGTGACCGAAATAGTCGCCCATATTATAACCGCAGAACGGAATCATTGCCATCGGGTCGCGTCTTACGACACCGACTTGACCGGCAGCCGCTGCTGTTGTTTCGGAAGCCATAATTGCGCCGACAAATGTACCGTGCGCCCAGTCAAAGGACTGATACACAAGGGGAGCAGTCTTTGCACGTCTGCCGCCGAATACGATAGCATCTATAGGAACGCCCTTGGGGTTGTTGAATTCAGGCGAAATACAGGGGCAATTAATCGCCGGGGCTGTAAAACGGCTGTTCGGGTGAGCTAATTTGTTGCCCTCTTTGGTATACTCAACGCCGTTGACTATAGCACCTTTCCATTCGGTAGCATTCACAGGCGGGTTTTTATCCAAACCCTCCCACCAAACGGTGTTGTCGTCATTATTAAGAGAAACGTTTGTGAAGATTGTATTTTTACGCGTTGAAGCAAGAGCGTTGTAGTTGGTTTTTTCAGATGTGCCGGGGGCAACGCCGAAAAATCCGTTTTCGGGGTTTATAGCCCACAATCTGCCGTCTTCGCCTTTTTTGAGCCATGCAATATCATCGCCGACTGTATAAACCTCATAGCCTTTAGCGCGATAGCCCTCGGGCGGAATGAGCATAGCAAGGTTGGTCTTTCCGCAAGCCGACGGGAACGCCGCGCATACATATTTCATTTCGCCGCCGGGCTTTTTAATGCCCAAAATGAGCATATGTTCAGCCATCCACTGTTCATTCTTGCCCTGATATGAAGCAATACGGAGAGCAAAACATTTTTTACCGAGTAAAACATTGCCGCCGTATGCTGAATTAATCGACCAAATAGTATTGTCTTCGGGAAAATGACAGATATAGCGGTTTTCGGGGTCAACATCCGCTTTTGAGTGAAGTCCGCGAACAAAGTCATTAGACGTATCGCCTAAATTCTCAAAAGCCGCCGCTCCCATTCTTGTCATAATATTCATATTTAAAACAACATAAATCGAATCCGAAACCTCAACGCCCACTTTCGCAAGCGGCGAGCCGATAGGTCCCATCGAATAAGGGATAACATACATCGTACGCCCTTTCATTACGCCGTCATATAAAGGCGTAAGTTTAGCGTACATCTCATCAGGCGCGCACCAGTTGTTTGTAGGACCGGCATCAATCTTTTCTTTTGAGCAAATAAAGGTTCTGTCTTCTACACGCGCAACGTCATTCGGGAGTGTGCGGTGATAAAGGCATCCCGGGAGTTTTTCTTCATTGAGTTTATAGAGTTTGTCGCGGCTGCCCTCGGGGAGGTTTACTACCTCTTCGGTCAAAGCATCAAGCTGTGCCTGTGAGCCGTCTATCCAAACCACGTTATCGGGTTTACAGAGGGCAATCATCTCATCTACCCATTTATTAACATTCGGGTTTTTAGTTAATGACATTTACTAATCTCCTATCATAATATATATATTTTTTTTAACTTAAGTAATTCACGGTGTTTTCGTAAATCTAACAAATTACCGCATTATAATTTTACCACTTAATTTGCACTGTGTCAATGTTTATTTTGTTAAGTTTTTAGAAATATTAATTTTTCAGACGAACAAAATGAACTTCTATACTATTAATGCTTGAATAATTATAAAATTTGAATTCTTATTTAATGAATAATTATTTGCAGTTTCAGACAAAATATTGATAAAAAAGGATTTTCATCATGACAGTAACCAAAACCGCTTACGCTGAAATGGTCAAAAAGGCTTCCGACAACTCCCACGCTTGGGTTGATACCCTCAAAGCGTTTGTGATAGGCGGCGCAATTTGTTGTATCGGGCAGGTGTTCATTAATATTTTTGAGACACTGGGCGTTTCGCCTGAGAATTCTCCGCTTTGCGCATCAATGCTATTGATAGTAATTACCGCATTCCTGACAGGCTTCGGCGTATTCGGGAAAATTGCCCGCCACGCAGGTGCGGGAACGCTTGTTCCCATAACAGGGTTTGCCAATGCGGTAGTTTCGCCCGCCCTTGAATTCAAATCAGAGGGATATGTATTAGGACTCGGCGCGAAAATTTTCGTAATAGCCGGACCGGTGATTTTTTATGGGACGGCAGCGGCGTTTTTGTATGGGGTGGTTTATTGGATTTTTTCATAGATGTGATACTGTGAATGTCAACACAGAGGTCAGATATCAGAAGACAGATGTCAGACTTTGAATGTCCGTTTAGATGTCGCGTTTGAATGTCAATATGAATGTCTGTGAATGTCCGTTTGAATGTCAGAATGAATGTTATATGAATGTCGTGAATGTCCGTTTGCATGAACTTGTCAGGGGACAGAGGGAGAGGGGGCGGCTATCTGAGGCGGTATTACCCCGCCGCCCCCTCTCCCTCTATCCCCCGACACCCCCAACTCCCTCTCCCCCTGTGCAGCTTACCAAGCTGCTTGATTTAGTCTTACTCACCCGTTTTGTATATTCACTTCAAGCAACATACACGAAAAAACACAATGCGCCCGGTCTTCACTGAAAACCGGGCGTTCATTGTTGTCGTTTTATCTTCTACGCGGTAAGCGTGTAGACGTTCTGAAAGACTTCCATCGCGAAATAACAGCGCGGTTGCCGCGCCGGCAATTATTATTATTTAGAACAATTGAACGGAATAAACATTTATCCCTTTGCCGGATATTGTGATTTCGGCGTTTTCTGTGTCAATACCTTTCAGAGGTATATAATAGTACGCCCAATCTGTTTTTGATACCGACGGGTTGATTTTACATTCGGCGCTTGATAACTTCTTAAATGAGGTTGATTTCGCGGTCATTTTATTTTCGCCTACTGTCACCGTTAACGTTTGTGCTGTATTCGGGGCTGCTGCCGCGATTTCAATCCCTGTAAGGTCTTTTACCGCACATCTCTTGAAAACTATTTCTCCGCCCCAGTCGCCTAAATCAACATACCAGTCATTCTTATTATAGTCAAAATCTAACACAGCCGCTTTGCCTTTTTCGTCATACATCTTCGCTGTTGTGCGGCGGCTTAAATCACGTGCCGGGCGTTTAAATCCTGTTTCAATCTTCACTTTCGCTTCTGTCTTAACGCCCTCGCTCACTTGAATATACGCACAAGTATACTCGCCGTCAAAAACTTCCATCATGTCAGTTTCAGGGCACCATTGTCTGAACTCTTCAACCGGCGTAACTATTTCAAATTTCGCCGTTTCACCCGCTTTTATAAACACGCGTTTGAAGTCATAGAGTTTCTGAATGGGGTATATATACTTCTCGGGGATTTTTTCGTCTATAGATGTTGTGAAAAGCTTAATAATTTCTTCGCCGTCAATGTCTGAAACGTTCTTAATTTCAACGGTTGAGATTACTGTATTATTTTTATATTTTACATTGAATTTTTTACATTCAAATTTCGAGTACGAAAGCCCATAGCCGAACGGATATAATGCCTCGCCCTTAAAGAACCAGTTTGTAGTCTGATTTTTGAGGATATCATAGTCCTTAATTGACGGCAAATCATCAACCGATTTATACCACGTCTGTGCAACACAGGCGGCAGGATTATTTTTGCCCGAAGCCGTTTGTGCTATAGCCGTACCTAATTCCGCACCCGCATGAGATGTATAGATAATCCCCGGGAGGTTTTGCGCTTCAAAATTTACGGCATAGGGGTATGACGAAACTATTACTAACACAGTTTTAGGGTTTGCTTCAAAAACGGCTTTAATAAGCTTACTCTGATGAGCAGGAAGATTCAAAGTCGGGCGGTCATAACACTCACGTGCAACCTGCATCGGGTGGTTACCCGTACAAACAAAGACAATATCAGCTTCCGCCGCCGCTTTCGCCGCACGAACTGCACCGTCGTCGATAACTTCAATTTCAAAGAATCTGTCGGGCGAATGTGGGTCTTTCGAGTTAACAAGTTTCCCTTTTTCAATGGCAATACGGTCGTCGTGCCATGATTTAAAGGTATATTTGCCCTCTGAAACCGACGGCTTAAACCATTGGCGGATAAACCAGTCATAACAGCAGTCTGCTGTCGCTTTATAAACGTCCTCATTATCCGAAATATATTTTTTAGTTGCCAAATCTTTGAAATTTATCGAGCCGAAATCCCAGTCGTGCATTTCAAAAATCGAGAAATCGCTCTTTTTACCGGCTGTAACTCCGTCAGCAGTCGCTTTTAAAGGCTTGCCGCTTGTCGCAGAAACGATTTTCACATGGTCATAGCCGTTATCGAAAATGACATTTTTCGCGCCGTATTCTTTTATAAAACCGTCTTTGATTGTATAATTATATGAGGGTGTACCTGTGTACCAGTCGGGGTACATTTCATCGGCGAGAGGACCTATTACGGCGATTTTCGGGGATTTTTTCTTTGCGGATTTAATCGGCAAAATACCGTCATTTTTCAAGAGGCAAACTTGCTCTTTAGCCGCACGGAGGTTGATTTTTTTGAACGCATCGGTATCAACATCGAATTTTTGGGTGTCATAGGGACATTCGGGGTCGAATTCGCCGAGCTTTGCTCTGCCGAGGAGTTGGTTAAACACGGCATTATCTATGTCATCTTCGGTAATAAAGCCTTGGCGCAAAGCCTCAGCCGCCGCTGTCTGTACCATTTCTTCATTGTCGAGCATTATATCTGTGCCGTTTTTCACGCATAATGCGAATGCTTCGGCGTGAGAACTTACATTTTTATGGCTTAAATAGTTTTGTGAAAAATCCCCGCCGTCTGTTACGATATAGTCAGCGCCCCATTCATCCTTAACGCGTTTCTGGAGGTCGGGGGACATTACAGCGGGAACGCCCGAAAGCTCATTATAAGCCGCCATAACGCCGCGGGCTTTGCCTTTTTCAAAACATTTGCGGAACGGCGCGTAATAATATTCATTCAAAAGCCGCATATCGGCGTTGGCGTTGTCTGTAGCGCGGTTTTGTTCGTTATTATCGGCGCAGAAATGTTTAAGTGTCGGGGATACTTTCAGGTATTCAGAGTCGCCGCCGAGACCTATGGTATATTCTTTTGACATTTCGCCCGAAAGACAGGGGTCTTCGCCGTAGGCTTCTTCATTACGCCCCCAGCGCGGGTCACGCAAGGGGTCAACAGTCGGACCGAATGCGAATAATTTGCATCCGCGTTCGTTCTTTTCGCGCTGCCAATAAAAACGGAGTTCTTCGGCGCAAATTTCACCGAGACTGCGCATAAGCTCTTTGTCGAATGTTGAAGCAAGCCCGATAGGCTGAGGGAAAACAGTCGAATAGTCAACAGGTTTTCCGCCCTCACCGTGGCTGACATAGCCTCTCGCTATCTCAACCCCGGTAGCAAAATCGCGGAGACCAAGCCTCTCTGTGCCTCTTGAATATCCCGTCAGCATACGCAGTTTTTCTTTCAATGTAAGTTTCAGTGTTAAGTTTTCAGCGATGATTTGCGGATCCATAAAGAACTCCTTTTTTACCTCTCGGTATTTTTTATAAATTTACACAATTTTCTATCATGTAAAATAAATCCAAAATAAATTGTATACGTTTACATAATTATTTATTCATATGTTCATAAAGATTTAAATGTTATTTATAAACATTATGTATTCGTTTACATTGGCGGGCAACCCGCCGGTTAATTCGCGATGGAGGTATTTTATTAGTCGATAAATGCTCACCGCGTAGCGACAAAAACCTGTCTCTGTGTAATCACGCGGCTATATAGTAAACGGGCGGATGCAGCAAGGCTGCGAGACATCCGCCCCTACAAAATCCGTATTCTGTATTCTGTATTCAGTATAACGTTGCCAACAATTTTTTCTTTTCCGCGCTGAATTCAACGTCTGTAATAACACCGCTGTCAAGCATAACTTTTAATTTTTTCACGGCTGTTTCAAAGTCGCCGAGTGACATCGGGGCAAGCTTTGCTTCCGGTTTTGACGGAGTACTTTCCGTTGGTGCAATCGCCGTTATTTCAGGAACAGATTCTGTTGCCGCTGTTGCCTCTATTTCTGCTGCTTCCGTTACTTCCGGCGTTTCTGTGGGTTCTGCTTTCTCTTCTGCCGGCGGGATTTGCGGCGTTGAACCTGTCGCCGTCATAATAATTTCGGGCATTGAATCGGCATCACCGTCAGGCGGTTCAGGGATAGCTGAGGGGCGTTTTTTTGACACCGGAGGTGCACTTGTTTCATCGGTGTGTTCTGCCATTTGCGTAAAATCAATCGGCTCAAGTTCCGGAGCAAAATCCAAGTCTTCAAGTACCGCCGCACCGTCCATCGGCGCGGTTGTCGTTTTTTCAATTTCGTCAAATGAAAATTCTTTCACAGATTCGCCGTCATCAGTACCCGACAACAGTGTTTCGGTATTCTTAATCTGCTGCGGCTCAAAAGCATCGGTGTATTCGCGTTTAAGCTGACGTTCATAGGCTTTGCTCTTTTTGGTGGCGGTCATTTCAGACGCAAATTCAGTTCCGCGCATTTTTGAGATTACATCACGCAAAAGCTCTACGACATCTTCCGGGCAAGTTAAAGCCGGAATGAGAATTCTCTTACGGTCGCGGGCATTTTTGTTGTCCTTGTTATCCCACTCAAACGATATATAAATCGGTTTATCTTTGATAAATGTATTTATGGAAATTTTCTTAACTTCTGACAAATTCTCGGCAAAACGCGAATAAAACACCTCTTCTTCGTAGGTGGCTATCTGCTGAACTATGTACGATTTGCCGTAGATATGGCTTCGTGTAATATTCAGCTCAATATCCTGAGGTTTAGTAAGAGGTGACTCACGATACTGGGTTGTAAATTTAGCAATTACGGGTTCTGAATAAACACTCGCTCCGGTCGCTTCAGTTTTTGTGCTCACGTTAAAATCCTCCGTACACAGAAGACAGAGGCGAGAGTACAGAATACAGAATTTGAACGCTTCGCGTTCATTCCTGAATGGCTCGCTTCTGTATTCTGTATTCTGTATTCTGTACTCTGTTCTGTCCTCTCGCCTCTGTCCTCTGGAATCAGGCGGCTACATATTATTTATTGCTTTTGCTGTATCTATGAGGTTTTCGCTGTGGTAGTCTTCTATTGTGCCGCTGTCGCAGGCTTCGGCGATTTCGGTTGAGATGGGGATTTTCCCTAATAGGGTGAGCCCTGTCTCTTCACAGTAGCTGTCAATATGACTGTCGCCGTAAAGATATATCTTCTTGCCGCAGTCGGGACACTGTACATAACTCATATTTTCAACAACACCGACAATGGGAATATTCATCATATTCGCCATAGTTACGGCTTTGTTGACAATCATTGACACAAGTTCCTGAGGTGATGCTACAATTATAAGTCCGTCTACAGGCACACTCTGGAACACCGTCAGCGCAACATCTCCCGTTCCCGGCGGCATATCAAT
This sequence comes from Ruminococcus sp., assembly GCA_031262495.1. Lineage (GTDB taxonomy): Bacteria > Bacillota > Clostridia > Oscillospirales > Ruminococcaceae > JAISGY01. The sequence continues at coordinate 5,616 of JAISHV010000084.1, read as the reverse complement.
AAACATAAAATCAATGTCGCCCCAAATAACATCCGTCCAAAACTGCTTAACAAGCCCTGCTATAACAGGACCGCGCCAAATCACAGGGTCTGACGGGTTTTCGAGTAATAAATTTACGGATATAATCTTCGTGCCGTCGCGGGTAACAGCGGGGTATATCCCGTTTTCGCCGCCCTCAACACGCCCCGCAATCCCGAACATCTTCGGTATTGACGGTCCTGTTACATCTGAATCTAAAATCGCAGTTTTAAACCCCTTTTTGCGGAACATCGTAGCAAGCATACCGGTCACAAGGGATTTCCCTACGCCGCCTTTGCCGCTTATTATGCCAATAACCTTTTTTATATCCGATTTTTCATGCGGCTGCTCAAGCATACTCTCGTTTTGCTGACTGCAATTTCCATTAGAGGCGCATGATGCACAATTACTTGAACATTCTTCCATATGTAATTCTCGCTTTTAAACAAAATAAACAAATTTTCTTGATAAATAGTTTCGTTATATATAAATATACACCGAAAATCATTAAATGTCAATAGTTTTTTAAAATTTTTTTATATTTTATTTAAATTATTGCCGTTTTGCGTTTTTTTATTGTTTTTGAAAATCACAAATTTACTGAAAGCATAATTTATCGCCATTACAAAGACTTGCCCTATAATTTTCATTAATATCAAATTACACTCTAAAATGTCAACCGTAAGTATTAAAAATCCCAGTTCTAAAAAATAAGACACCAGTCTTGCGCCGTACCATTGTAAAATCTCGCGCAGCAGTGTCTTTTTTTCTGTAGAGCGGCTGTCAAAAACCCATAATTTGTTTGTTATATACGCAAATGTCACCGCGCAAATCCACGAAACGGTGGTTTGTACGGCGGTATTCAGTCCGACGTAAAAACACAGGTATTGCGTGCCCAGTGAAACAAGTGTCGTAAGCCCGCCGTAAAAGATATACAGCAAACCTTTTTCATATTTATAATAAAATTCCTGAAGCTTTTTCGGGAATTTTGAGATGATTTTGCGGATTAAAGTGTTCATTTTTTACTTTTATAGGAAATCTTCGTGAAGATTTCTCGCTAAAATGATTTTAGAATTTTTTTTGAATGTCCGTTTGAATGTCCGTTTGAATGTCAATATGAATGTCGTGAATGTCACGTTTGCATGACTTTGTCAGGGGACAGGGAGAGAGGGGGCGGCTATTTATCGTGGCAGGCGCGACGCCGCCCCCTCTCTCCCTATCCCCCGACACCCCCAACCCTCTCACCCCCTGTGGGAGTACCAAGCTGCGCGATTTAGTCTTACTCACCCTTTTTGTATATTCACTTCAAGCAACATACAATAAAAAATATCCAATGAGTTCATAAGTGTAAAGTTTAAGTTGGTGCTGGGTAGTAGGGGCGACCGCCCTCGGTCGCCCGTTGATTCAGTGCAAATTCAATCAATTCTTTAAATGCATATTAGTATTAATAAATCATTCATTCGATAAAGATTTACCCATTACGATTACTGAGAGCGCATCTACGGTATATTCGCCCGAAACCTCGGCTATAGGCTTATTGCCGGCTATTTTGCCGTTTATATAGACATCGTATTTGTCAAACGCATAAAGGGTAACAGGGAATTCACCCGGATTAAAGAAAACCAATATTTCATCAAGTTTATCATCCCCTGTAATCCCATAACCTACTACGTGCTGAGGGAGATTGTCGAAAAAGCGGAGATTCTCGCCGACTTTTTCACCGTTAGAAAAACGCAGAGCTGAGTGGTTCTTTCTGAATTCAATTAAGCCTTTATAATAGTCGAAAACGTCTTTATACTCTGATTTTCTGCCCCATTTGAGGCTGTTTACGTAGTCGGGGGAATTGTAGCTGTTGTGGTCGAATGAATTGCCGCCGGGGAAAGGTTTTGAGCGCAAAAACTCCTGCCCTGCCTGAATAAAGGGAATCCCCATAGCTAAAAATACAGCCGCCGCCGCTAATTTGTCTATCTTTATGCGCGTTTCAATTGAATCGGTGAAATTTGTATAGAAAAGCTTATCCCACAAAGTGAGATTATCGTGGGCTTCGACATAGTTAACGCTCTGATACGGGTGGTCACACCATGCGTATTTATATAAATTCGGGATTTGGGGGTGAGGTACACGCCCTGTCATTATTTCTTTGAAAAACGGTTCATTGCCGGACACACCGTTTACGTAACCTTTATCCTTGTTGACGAAGTTATTGCCCTTGACTGTATCGCGGAAATCATCGGAAAAAAATGCATAATCGGGGAGGGCGCGGGCGTTGAATTTCATAGCCCTATGCCGCGAATCCAGAGGCGAATCTCCGCCTGTCCAGCCCTCGCCGTAAAGGATTACGTTCGGGTTAATTTCACGCAGTTTCACAGCGGCAAGCTTTAGTGTATCAATGTCGTAAAGCCCCATTAAGTCAAAGCGGAAGCCGTCTATTTTATATTCGGAGGCCCAGTAGCAGAGCGAATCAATGATGAATTTGCGCACCATCAGGTGTTCGGTGGCAACTTCATTGCCGCAGCCTGAACCGTTTGAATAATGTTCACCCCATGAGCGGTAGTAGTATTTCGGGTAAATTTTAGTGAATGCCGAATCGGCTGTGGCGTAGGTGTGGTTATATACCACGTCCATAATTACACCGATACCCGCTTGGTGCAGGGCGTAAATCAGGCGTTTGAGCTCTAAAACGCGGGTTTTGCCGTTAAATGGGTTTGTAGAATATGAGCCTTCGGGGCAATTGAAATTTTGCGGGTCATATCCCCAGTTATACTGAGGGCGGTGGAAATCGGCTTCGTCTACTGTTTGATAGTCGAAAATCGGTTGAAGCTGAACATGGGTAATGCCTAATTCTTTGATGTGGTCGATGCCGATTTTGTCGCCCCATGAGTTTATTAAACCTTTTTCGACAAACGCCAAAAAACGCCCGCGATAACAGAAATTACCGCTTTCGTCTATCGAAAAATCACGAACGTGGAGTTCGTAGACACAAGCATCTGTATAGCTCAAAAGTTTTACATAATTTGTATATTCCCAGCCGGCAGGATTCAGTGATTTCGGGTCAAAAATCAAGCCCATTACACCGTTCACACCGCAGCTTTTGGCGTAAATGTCAATAGTTTCATTTTCGATATTGTCATAAGTAATGACATAGGTATAATAAACGCCGTCTAAGTCGCCGTTTGCAATTTTAGACCATACACCGTGACTCTTTGTCATAGGCATTTTACGGAATGGTTTTTCATCTTGGCAGCTCTGATAAAGCTGTACCCTGACGGCATCAGCCTCAGGTGCCCACAGCTTAAAGACGGTCTTTTCTTTAGAGTAAGAAGCCCCTAAATCATTGTCCGCATAAAAATATTTATCGTCCGCCTCTGCGGGGGATAAGGATTTTTTTTGTGAGTTTTCCATTGTAAATGAAATTAACCTTTACATTCCATAATCGTCATCTATTTCGATAACAGAATTATATCGTTTATCTACGGCTTTGAGGAGGCGGCTTAACTGTTCGGCTAAATGTTTTTTATCATTTTCTGTCGGTTTGTCGTCTGCTACTACGTCAAAAATCAGGTTTATGTTGTTTTCGCCGTCGGTAATTCTGAAATCGTGTATTGTGTAATGCGAATTCAATGCTTTCACTATGCCGAGCGTCATATCCCGCAATTCATTTACGCGCTCATCGTTTACGCTTATGGGGTCGGTATGGAGAACAAGGCGGATATCGCAATCTTTATATGCCTTTTTCTCAAGTGCATCAATACATTCATGGACGCGGACAGGGTCATCCGATGCCGAAACCTCTGCATGAGCGGAAGCAAAAATTCTGCCCGGACCGTAGTCATGCACCATCAAGTCGTGAACGCCCAAGACCTCATCGCCTGAAATTATAACATCCCGAAGTTCTTTAATACGTTCAGGCGTAGGCTGTGTACCAAGCAGGAGATTCACGGTTTCTTTTGACATTGAATATCCGCTGTAAATAATATAAACGGCGACAACAAGCCCGATTATGCCGTCTGCATTAAAGCTTATAAAATAGTCAATTACCGTAGCTATCGCAACCCCGAGGGTTGAAATTACATCATTTAAACTGTCACGTGCAGTAGCTTTCAGTACTGTTGAATTTATCCTGCTTGACAAATATTTATAAGAAAAATAAAGCCATATCTTAAAGAGAACGGTTGCGGCAAAAACGGAGGTCAAAATCCAGCTGAATTCAGTTTTTTCGGGGTTAACTATCTTGTCGATTGAAGCTTGAAACAGTTCCACGCCGACTAAGATAATGATAATCGAGATAATGAGCGATGAAATATACTCAATTCTGCCGTGTCCGAAAGGATGTTCGCGGTCGGGATGAGCCGAAGCCGCTTTTGAACCTATTATAACTACAGCCGCCGAGCCCATATCAGAGAGGTTATTGAAGGCGTCTGAAATTATAGCCACGGAATTAGAAACAAAACCTATTGCGAATTTTATACCAAAAAGCAAAAGGTTTACGGTTATACCGATTATCCCGCCCAAAATCCCATAGCGCATACGCCGATTTTCAGAGTCGGGTTTTATGAATATTTTTTCAAGCAATAAAGTCATAAAATAGATCTTAGAGGTCAGATGTGAGAAGTAAGAAATTCTAACATCTAACCTCTTACATCTAACTTCTATATTACCAACCGTTTACGTGTGATTTTTTTAATGCCGTGAACATTCTGTCTTTGAAACCTTTGTCTGTTTTTGTTTTTTCAGCCAAAAACTGTTTAACATCTTCGCGTGAGGTATGCCCGTCTTCGGGGCAAGGGGATTTTACGATCGGGAAGCCCAAACGGAGTGCCGTATTGCGGATTTGACGTTCTTCGGTATACACGAGCGGGCGTATAAGCGTAATATCGCGCCTTGATAAATATGTTACCGGTGCATAACATCCTATTCTGCCTTCGTTAAAAAGGTTCATTATAAACGTTTCAACTGTATCGTCAAAGCTATGTCCCAATGCAATTTTATTGCACCCGGCTTTAATCGCCGCTTCATGAAGCACACCGCGGCGCATTTTTGCGCACAAGCTGCAAGGATTCGGCTCTTTTCGTATATCAAAGACAATTTCTGCTATATCGGTCAGCACTACTATATATGGTATGCCCATTTCGGCGCAAAAGTTTGCAACTCCCGAAAAATCACCGGGCTTTCCCCCGAATCGCATATCGGCAGTCAATGCCGTCAGCGAAAAATCAATCCCGATAAAACGCTGCAACAGAAACAGTCCGCGCAGCAAAACAAGACTGTCTTTCCCGCCCGATACTCCGACAGCTATACTGTCACCGTTTTCTATCATTGCGTAATCCGTTATGGCTTTACGCATTTTACTAAGAATTTTCTGCATTTTTGCTTTTTCCCTACACAGACATCAAAAATCAGCGATTCCACGAAAGCAGTTGCTTAAAGTGAATATACTAAATGGGTGAGTAAGACTAAATTAAGCAGCTTGGTAACCCCACAGGGGGTGAGAGGGTTGGGGGTGTCGGGGGATAGGGAGAGAGGGGGCGGCGTCACGCCTGCCACTCTAAATAGCCGCCCCCTCTCTCCCTGTCCCCTGACAAAGTCATGCAAACGTGA
>JAISHV010000061.1 GCA_031262495.1 Ruminococcus sp. | reverse complement strand
CTGTTAAAATGCAGTTCACGCGCCTTAACAACAATATCGCCCGGCAGTATATTATCAAGCACGACATTCTTTATAAAGTTGGTGCGGTCATATTTCTCGTCATAATACTGCTTTACGGTAGAAAGCGTTACGGATAAAACGCCCGCAAGCCGCACGGCGTTATCGTCCGTGCCCTCGATAAAGACAACGTGGTCGGGCTTCGGACCTGTCCCGAACGGTTTGCAGGCATAACCGTCCCGCAAAAAAACATCGAAACTGTCCGTTAAGTCAATGGTAAGGTACTCATTAGCCGTTCCGACCATTGACGGGTCTGAACAGGCTATGATATTCGAGTTAACATCAACAACCCCGATTGTGTTCGGAATAGTCTCTCGAAGCTGTGTTATTATCCCCTGAAACAACTTGTTTGCCATTTATGAAATCCCCTTGCACGCAAATTTTACAGCAATCGCATTTTACATATAGTAATACATCTAACATTATACACAATTTGTCCGAAAAAAGCAAGGGTTTTTTTGAAAAAAATTGAAATTTTAATGTTTTCAGAGAAAAAAGTCCCCCGAAAACGAGTTTCGGGGGGGCGGAAGCACTTTATTGTTCGCTTTGAATTTTTTTCACTTCATCATCCGACAAGCCTGTTGATTTCGCGATAATGTCAATAGGCACGCCGTATGATATTAGATTTTTAGCAGTTGAGATTGCTTTTTCAAGCAAACCCTCTCCTTTTGCTTTTTTTAGTGCTGAATATTCCGCCATTTTAGCCTTTTCGCGCATACGTGCGATTTCCTGCATTTCTTCATCGGCGTTCATTTGCCTAATTACACATACGGCTTGTTTAACGCCGCCTGTTAATGTGTTTTCCATAATATCAAGCTCCTTTTCGGTAGAAATCGTGAAAAATTTGAGCCAGTCCCAGAGTCCGCCTTTTTCGTCTTTCGGCAGTTTTTTGGTCTGAAAATAAATAATTTTCCATTTATCTGTCACTGTTTCGCCTGTCTCCTGAATGGTCGGATAGATCGTACAAACGCAGCCGGCATTCGTAAAAAGCGGAAACTGAACGATATTTATACAGACCGTTTTTGAAATATCAGCATATTCGTCTCCCGCGCTGACGTCTTTTATGTACATCTTCGAGCAATTATAAACCGATCGCTCTTTATAGTTGCCTTCATCTGAATTCTGCATTTCGACGTTTATTTTCGTTCCGTCCGAGCAAAGCAAAACAAGATCAAGTCTTACAAACTTATCGCCATATTTTTCCGGCATAATCTCCGGATTTGTTATTCTAATATTTGCTATTTCTTCTTTTTTCATATTCAGCGCGTACGAAAGAAAGTCGATAAGCAAGTCTGTGTGTTTCACAAACAATGTCTTAAAAACCACGTCATTCTTTGGTTTTACTATAAGTTCTTCGTTCATTTATTCACGTCCTTTTTGTTATAACTATATTATACACTAAACCAATGCAAAAGTCAACATCTTTGCAAAAATCCCCGTGTTTTTTAAAACTCAGGGATTTTCTTAGATTAAGCAGCATTTTGTTTCTCAATGGCAGCATTAAACGTCTCAAGATCTGAAATTTTCTCCATCGCGAGTACTCTACTAATTGCCCGAACTGTAGTAAAGTAAGTCGCCCAGCGAACGTTAAAATTCGATCCATAATGGCGTTGCAGGCGGGAGGCTGTCTGCGTGCCGGGTTTTGCCATTACAATTAATTGCCCTTCGATTTCATAAGCTTTTTTCACGGTTTCATCTGTTTCTGATAAGAGAAATCCCCTGTTCAAACGTTCGCTTCCGGGTGTGAGGTCGAGCTTTGCGCTGCCTTCCTCGAGTATGCGCGCTATGATAAGTTTTAGGTTGTTCTGATCCATTTTTTTTTTGGACCTCCTTTTATTTATATTTATTTAAAGCCGAAAACAGCTTTATTTCGTGGATGATGGCTCTGTGAGAATTTTACTTATTTTATTTATTCGCTCAATGTTTAAATAAGGTTCTGAAACCAGATCGATCAATGAATGTAATAAAATAGCAGGATTAAAATTTAGATCCGCACTTTTTTGAAAAACTTTTAGGTTTTTATCACATACAGTCATATGCAAGAAGAATATTAACAATATACTAACCTCAGTTTTCGTTAAAGGCTCTTTCACGCCTAATGAAGCCTGCATCGATTTTTTAATAATATTCATGTCATTTACCGAGTAAGAACTAATAGCGTAGGAAAGCATGCTTTTTTCCGAATCTGTTGAATCTCTATGCTTATTATATATTTTATTGACAATTGCCCAATCTATTGGTGAAGATTTATACATTTCTATAGAAAGAAGAATGAGTTGTGCTAAGCTTAAACTGCTAAAAAAATTGTTAATGCTATGAATTTGCAATATTATTTCTTCAATTTCTTTTGATGTTCTAAACCCGATATTTGTTTTTATATTAAGTGACATATACAATTCTCCTAATTGTTTTAATTTTTGAAACATTTGTTTTTTATATTATAACCTGAATTCATCGAAATGTCAATAGCTTTTGGGGATATTTTTGTGAATAAATTGTAAACATTAAAAAAATCCCCACGTGATTTTTAAAAACACGCGGGGATTCAGCCTTAAAGCAAAGTTTCGTTTATTCAATCGTCACATAAACCAGCGTTTGATTGAGAAGCTGCCATGCTATTTCGCCGAATGTTATTGCGCCGTAGAGACCGTTTATTTTCTTGCCCTCAAGGTTGCCGTAAAGGAAATTGAGTATACAGTTGCAGGCGAAAACGCTGTCTTTATTTTCGATTTCGTTCAGTTTATCGCCGAACGCCTTTTCATAATCGGGGATAGCTTTCGCAAAATGATAGTCAATATCCGCAAAAACGGGCGCGTAGAAATTAACGATGCCGTCAGCGATACTCTTAATGGAAACATTAACGCCCATTCCCGAATAATCGCCCACAAGCGGCAGGTTTGTATCAATCGCGTTTTCTTCGATATATTCAGCAAAATCAACTTCTTCACCGTCAACAAGACACACTTGCGCCGCGAAGCCGTTCTTATCGAAATGGATTACAGGCGAGCTGTCGTCTTCATCGAAAATGTTGACAATCTTAATATCGGCACGTTTCCCGTCAGGTACTTTAAGTGACAGCGCGACTGCCTTGTCGGCAAAACATTCGCCCGTAAAGCCGTTAACTGCGATCGGGGTTTGCTCTTTCCCGAGATTAAGTCCCGATATCCAGCCTACAACAGGCTTTATGAACATATCTTCATACGCGGGAGCTTTACCGGCATATTCCGTATGTACATCGCTGTTAAACGGGATTATAAGTATCGTTAAACCGTTCTCATAACCGTCAGCGGCGACTTTTTCGATTGTATCGCAGTCATAAACAGTGAATGTATATTCAGAGAAATCTAAAATGTTAACAGAGAGCTGACTGTCGGTAACAATCCCGCCCGTGTTCGCTACAAAATACTCTGTCGAGCCGCCTATCCAGTTGCCTTTCGGGAGCGCGCGAAGAAGCGATTCGGTGCCGGCGATATGTAAAAGTTTGCCCTCTCCGATTAGCGCGGCGGTTTTTTCAAAATCAAGTAACATATTAAATCCCCCTTATTATATTGACGTTGCAAGTTTATAGTCTTCATTCATTGAACCGCCGAACTTTGCGAAAAGATCGTTTAGCTGTTTCATACAGGCGTCAACCGTTGATGCCGAGGGGTCTTTTTGATACATATTCTTGAGTCTTGTGTACATCAAACTGAGTGCTAACTGTTTAAATTTAAGCGGCTTGTTTGTTTCAAGCAGTTTTTTAACCTGCCCTGAATTTAAAGACATTTTCCCATTCCCCTTTACCGGTTTTTTTGTAAATGTGATTTATTTCGACTTGCATTTACTATACAATAATAACATAAACTTTTTAATTTGTCAATAATTTTTCTATATTTTTTATAAAAATTTAAAAATTATAAAATCCTCTTGACTATATGAATTTTTTGTGGTATAGTAAATATATCCTTTAATATGGGGAGAATTTGAAAAAATCAAAACACTATGAATATATTATATTTTATCCACCCGAAAGATGAGGTTTCATACCTCACTTCAACCGACAAACTGAACGCAGCGGTTACACGTATGCGTCAAAACCGCTTTACCGCCATTCCCGTTATCACCAAAAAAGGTGAATATTTCGGAACCGTTTCAGACGGCGATTTCCTCCACTTTATCTTAGAACACGGGCGCACCGACGATGCGTTCCTTGAAAAATTCACAGTAGCCGATATTGTGGATAAGAAAAAGAACCCGCCGGCTAAGGTGGGCAGCAGTCTTGCGGCAATTATGCTGCAAATAACCGATCAGAATTTCGTACCCGTTATTGACGACAGAGGGGTATTTATCGGCATTATCACGCGCCGCGACATTATCAAGCACTTTTCGGAGAAATCTGCCGCGAAAAAGACGAGTGAAAAAGAATAATGAACCTATCATCTCAAAGGCTTTACGCCGAAATTGATCTCGATGCGGCTGCGGATAATTACCGCCGCCTTACGTCCGTTATCGAGCCGCCTTCGAAAATCTGCTGTGTCGTTAAAGCGAACGCTTACGGACACGACGATTTAGCTTTGGGGCGGCTTTATGAAGATATGGGCGCGGACTTCTTCGCCGTCTCGAATATCTATGAAGCGGAAAAACTGCGTCAAGGCGTTAAAACAGCCGATATACTTATCCTCGGTTGGACTCACCCCGACTATGTGCCTGAAATGCTTGCCTGCGGAATAGTTCAGACGGTTACGGGACTGGAACACGCCGCCGCTTTATCGGAGAGAATCCCTGAGGGCGAAACGCTTCGCGTTCACATTAAAATAGATACGGGTATGGGACGCCTCGGCATAAAATTCTCCGACTTTAACAATGCTTTAGATGAAATAACCGCGATTACAAAGCTCCCCGGCATAAAGGCGGAGGGCATTTTCACGCATTTCGCGTCAGCCGACGGGATTGATACGGACAGCATCGACTTTACCACGGCACAAAAGGAATGTTTCTTCTATCTCTGCGACCGCCTTGAGCGGGACGGTGTGCATTTTCTCCACCGCCACTGCTTTAACAGCGCGGGCACAATGATGCATTATGACAACCGTTCGACACTCACAAGGTTCGGCATTTCGCTTTACGGACTCAAACCCGACAGGTCCATTCCCCAGCCGTTTTCGCTCCGCCCCGTTATGTCGCTTTACAGTATAGTTTCACAGGTTAAGACAATAAAGCAAGGCGAAACCGTAAGCTATGGAAGGACTTACACCGCTAAGTCGGAAATGCGCACCGCCGTTATCCCCGTGGGGTATGCGGACGGCTACCCGCGCACCCTTTCAAATAAGGGCTATATGCTCATAAACGGGCAGAAAGCGGGAATTTTGGGGCGCGTTTGTATGGATCAAACCGTTGTTGACGTTACTTCCATTCCCGATGTAAAAGTCGGCGACCGCGTTGTCGTTATCGGAGAGAGCGGCACAGAAGCCATTACAGCCGATACAGTTGCCGAGCTTGCGGGAACAATCGGCTATGAAATCACCTGCGGCATAGGTCTGCGCGTTCCGCGTTATGTAAGGCAGGGCGGCGAAATTATAAGCGTTTCGGATTATTATTCGGGGCTGTAACTTTATGGATTTAGAGCAAAAACGCTTCACAATGATTGACGAGGGCTTTGTCTGTGCCGTTTGCGGCGCATCAGTCGAAAAACTCGGTAAAACCGCGAGAGACCACTGCCCGCATTGTCTATGCAGTCTTCACCTCGATATAAACCCGGGCGATCGCAGTGCAGATTGCGGCGGCGTTTTGCGCCCTATCGGCGTTGTGAATGCGAAAAAGGGCTTGCAGATTGAATACAAATGCGAAAAATGCGGCAATGTTAAACGTAACATTACCGCACCTGATGACGATTATGATATGATTTGCCAAGTGTCTGCTAATAAATAAAGCGGGCGGATAACGGGCGGATAATATCCGCCCCTACAAGGTTATTTTACACCATCCGTTTCGCCGATTGTAAAAGCGCGTTATATGTGTTTTTCAGGAGTGCCTTTGCCTCGTCCATAGAAATCTGCGTGGTATTGAGCATAAGAGCCATACCGTAAGTAAAAACGGCAAGGGAATAGTGGAGCATATGCTCCGCATCGGGATTGAATCCGAATTTCGCCGCCGCAATGCGCGCAAATGACGGATCTGTAAGAAGCAGTATAAAATCAGGCACTGTCTTAATCTGGTCGCGCTGGCTGTGGATAAAAAGCCTGAACAGATTCTGCTCGGTTGAAGCAAGCGTAAGAAGCGCGATTGCTGTGGTGTAATAGAAATCGTTAACGTCGATTCGGGCGGTCATTTCGTGGCGGAAATACTCGTGAACCTTGTGTTTAAGCTCACCGCGAAGTTCATCCATTGAGTTGCAGTAACTGTAAACCGGCTGAACACTGCAACCGAGCCGGTCGGCGATCTGGTTAACGGTGATTGTTTCAAAACCGTTATTTCTGGCAATTTCAAATGCCGCGTCAATAACCATTTTCTTATTTATTTTCTGTTTTGGCATTAAATTTTCCTCTTATATTCCAATTAATTGTAAAATTTAGGAAATATTTTATACAATTAACGCGATTTATCAGTTATTTTAATATTAACATATTTTTTAAGAATTGTCAAGGTTTTTTTACGACAATATCGAGGAATTTCACGAATAGTTATTCAAAGTATATGAAGAAAAAGGTATTATTTTATGAGCGAATTTTTAAGACTTCAAAAAATGCTTTCGGAAGTGAGAGAGCGCACTGATTTTGTACCGGACGCGGCACTTGTTTTAGGGTCCGGTTTAGGCGATTTCGCCGATGATCTGAAAGCGTCGGCAATCATTGATTATAAGGACTTGACAGGTTTTCCCGTATCGACTGCGCCTTACCATAAGGGGCGTTTTGTGTTCGCTGAAGTGGACGGCATCAAGACCGTTATTATGCAAGGCAGGGTGCATTATTATGAAGGCTATAAAATGTCTGACACGGTACTGCCCGTTCGTCTGATGAGGCTTCTCGGTGCGAAAATTTTGCTTTTGACGAACGCCGCCGGCGGTATTAATTTTGACTATAAGCCGGGCGATTTTATGCTGATTGAAGACCACATTTTAAATGTACCCTCGCCGCTTATCGGCGCGAATGTTTCTGAAATGGGCGTTCGCTTCCCCGATATGAGTAACGTTTATGACAGCGCGCTTCGGGGCGTTGTAAGAGAAACGGCGAAATCAATCGGACAGCCGCTAAGGGAGGGCGTATATATACAAATGCAGGGTCCGCAATATGAAAGCAAGGCGGAAATCAGAATGGCAAGGGCAATGGGCGCGGATGCTGTCGGTATGTCAACCGCCTCAGAAGCAGTCGCGGCGGCACATTGCGGCTTTAGGACAGTCGGCATTTCCTGTATATCAAATTTAGCGTGCGGTGTCGGCAACGCGCCGCTTTCACAAGAAGAAGTTGAAGAAACAGCTAAGAAAGTATCAAGGGAATTCAAAAAACTGGTTACCGCTTCGATAAAGTCAATCGGCGAAAATATCCTAAATTCGGAGACATAAATTAACTTAGTTTTAAATAGGTATGGCACAAATAAAACGATTTTGTTAAATTTACAAATTGTTAATATATATGCAATATACTGTTAACACATTACGGGTTTTATTGTAGTATAATAAAAAATGTATTAAGCGGGGTATGAATTTGTTTAGAGGGTTGCCCGTTTAATACATATTCACATTATTTGAGAGGTTACAAACAGGTATTACATAGCTCTGTTTGCCTCGGATATTTTTTAGGAGCGAATATGTCACTCGGAAAAGTTTTAGTCGTTGACGACGATAACAATATCTGCGAACTTCTCAAACTCTACTTAGAGAAAGAGGGCTACAGCGTTATTGTTTCCCATACGGGC
>JAISHV010000034.1 GCA_031262495.1 Ruminococcus sp. | reverse complement strand
ACAGGGGGAGAGGGGTAGGGGGTGCAGGGGGTGTAGGGGAGAGGGGGCGGCGTCACGCCTGCCACTCCTAATAGCCGCCCCCTCGCCCCTCACCCCCTGCAAGACATTCAAACGGACATTCACAGACATTCATTCTGACATCCATCTGACATCCAAACGCGACATTCATAAATCAAGCCCGCCCCTACAAAGAACAATTCATCCGTATTCTGTAATCAATAAGGTAATATTTATGGCTGTAAATGAAATGAAAACTGAAAAAAACGACAGAACCGCCGGTAAAAAAGGTACAACATCAAACGGTACTGAAATATTGTGGTTTAATGTCGGCGAAGTGGTATACGGTATCGAGATTAAGTATATAAATGAAATAATCGGTATTGATAATACCACCGTAATACCGAAAATCCCTGAGTATATCAAGGGAGTTATTAACATCAGAGGCAAGGTTGTGCCTGTAATAAGCATACGCCGCCGTTTCGGTATCGAAGAGATACCCTATGACGACCGCACCTGTATTATCGTGCTCGAATTCGACAACGGTATGCAGCAGGTTGGTGTTATTGTTGACCGCGTTCGCGAAGTTGATGTCGTAAGCTCATCGCTTATTACTCAAACCCCGAACTATCAGAATGTCAACCAAAATCGTTATATCAAAAACATCATCGAAAACCGCCAAGAAGGCGAAGAAGTTAAACTCCTTCTTGATTGTGAAAAACTCATTTGGGAGGGCATTGCATAACAGAGTACAGAATACAGAATACAGAGTACAGAAATTATTGCTCTGTGTTCTTATGTCTCTATGCAAATCCTAAAATCTATCCTGTATGCTGGTAATATATGTTAAAACTCACTGATGACGATTTTAAGCGGCTTGTTGAGTATATGAAGAAAAACTACGGCATAAATCTTGAAAAGAAGCGTGTCCTCATTGAGGGACGGCTTTCTAACACGATTGAACGCCGCGGGTTTAATTCGTTTAAAGAATTTATTGATTTCGCGTTTGCCGACCGTACAGGCGGAGAAACAATTGCGCTTGTGAATAAGCTGACGACGAATCACACGTTCTTTATGCGCGAGCCGGAACATTTTGAATATCTCAAGACTGTTATTTTACCCTACATTCGGGATAATAACAAGACTAAGGATATAAACATTTGGTGTGCGGCATCTTCGACAGGTCAAGAGCCTTATACTATTTTAATGACGATACTTGATTTCTTCGGAACTCAGTTGCCGCTTTGGCGTATCACATTTCAAGCGACAGACCTTGATACGGATGTATTAAAAAAAGCTATTGACGGGATTTATGAAGAAGAGGGGCTCAAAGATGTCCCGAAATCGTGGCTGATGAACTACTTCACAAAGCTCCCGGGCGGTATGTATCAGGTAAATGATAAACTTCGCAAGATGATAACCTTTAAAAAATTCAACCTGATGGATTCTATACCGTCGGGACGTCCATTTGATTTTATCAGTTGCCGCAATGTCATGATATATTTTGACACCGACACGAAAAACAATTTAATTGAACGATTTTATGATGTGATGAAAGAGGGCGGATATTTCTACGTAGGTCACGCAGAAAACGTCCCGAAAACCTCACGCTTTACATATATAAAACCGGCGGTATACCGCAGACTCGCGAAGAAAATGTAGAAAACAGAAAATTTATTTTTGTGAGTGTTCGTCTGCTATGTCGGAAGAATGTCTGTGAATGTCCATTTGAGATGTCCCGCAGCGTTGCTGCATATGAATGTCGCGTTTGAATGTCAGAATGAATGTCGTGAATGTCACGTTTGCATGACTTTGTCAGGGACAAGGGGGAAGGGGGCGGCTATTTGAGGCGGTATTACCCCGCCGCCCCCTTCCCCCTTATCCCCGACACCCCAATCCCCCTGTGCAACTCACTACGATTCTGTAGGGGCGACCGCCCTCGGTCGCCCGCACATTCTAAAATTCGCTATTTTAGGATAAAAACAAAATTTTCGTAGTTATCGTTTGTCAACTAAAATATAGTGATTACGTTAATGCGGGCGGACGAGGGCGCCCGCTCCTACAAAATACAAATTAAATAAAACTCGATTTTAGAAGTAAGACGTTGTTTTCAAAATCTGACCTCTGACTTCTGATATCTGATATCTGTGTTTATGCCTATAAAAGTAATGGTCGTCGATGACTCGGTAATGTTCCGCGCTGTCATCAGAAAAGGTCTTGCAGACCGCAATGATATTCAAATCATTGCGGAAGCTTGTGATGCCTTTGATGCTATGCGTATGCTGCATGATCTGAATCCCGACGTCATGATACTTGATATAAATATGCCGAGAATGGACGGAACTAAGTTTTTAGCTCAGCTTATGTCGGCTACACCGAAACCTGTTATAATGGTGACGGCAGGAAATACCCGCGAACAAGACGTTATGTCGGCAGGTGCAGCGGGCTTTTTAAAGAAACCCGCAAGCCTTACCGAAACCAAACAATTTATGGAAGCCCTTGCTTCCAAAGTTATATATGCCTCAAAATTCAAACCGAAACTCCGTGCTATGCCGCAAATTGACGGCATTACAGTACCTCCCGAGCGCAAATTCTCAAAAGTTGCGCCGCGTATGCCGGGGCTTACCGACATAGGCGGACTTACAAAAAGAGCAAATGACGGTTATATCGTTGCCTTAGGTGCTTCAACGGGCGGTACGGAAGCCCTTGAATGTGTATTACAAGCGTTCCCGAAGA
This sequence comes from Ruminococcus sp., assembly GCA_031262495.1. Taxonomy (GTDB): domain Bacteria; phylum Bacillota; class Clostridia; order Oscillospirales; family Ruminococcaceae; genus JAISGY01. The sequence continues at coordinate 22,570 of JAISHV010000034.1, read as the reverse complement.
ATATGCCGCCGGTAGTGGTGGTTCAGCATATGCCGCCGGTTTTCACTAAGATGTATGCCGAAAGGCTTGATCGTTCCTGTCAAATCGAAGTAAAAGAAGCCGAAAACAACGATAAACTCATTCCCGGGCGTTGTCTTATTGCACCGGGCGGACTTCAATTCGGCATAAAAAAGGACGGTTTCGGCGGATTTTTATGTTATGTAAAAGAGGGCGAAAAGGTTTCGGGACATTGCCCCTCTGTAGATAATATGTTTATGTCGGCAGCTGAGGTGAATGCGCCGAAAACCATTGCGGCTCTTCTCACAGGTATGGGTGCTGACGGTGCAAAGGGTTTGCTCAAACTACGTCAGATGGGCGGTTATACCATCGGTCAGGACGAAGCTACATCCGTTGTCTACGGTATGCCGATGGAAGCCTTCAAGCTCGGCGGCTGCCGCGAACAACAACCCCTTGATAATATAGGCAGACAAATCTGCAACATCCTCTCGGCGGGTTGGCAACACAGAGGTTAGATGTTAGAGGTCAGAGGTAAGAGCAAGCGAATATCTTTAATTCAGAAAATAGCAAAACCGCATTTTCGCCTTTAATGGCGGGTAATGCGGTTTTTATACTAATATGCATTTAAAGAATTGATTGAATTTACTCTGAAACAACGGGCGACCGAGGGCGGTCGCCCCTACAGACCCCAAAAATTAAAAACAATTTGTAGGGGCGGGCGCCCACGCCCGCCCGCACATCATTTTATTTTTTATTGCATAGTAGTATTAAATATTTTTACGCATCAATTTCGTTTCATTCATTTTTTCGCTATTTACCCTTGCTTTTTGTGAAGAAGTGTGATATAATATGAATAACGCATAATCTTACACTTAATTTTTTAAAACTTTGTTAAACTTTTCTTAATAAAAATTTCTGTCTTTTATATAAAGGGAGAACCTCAATGGCTGAAGTTAATGAAAACAACGCCCCCATAGATTGTGTCATAATAGCGACCATTAATTCAAACAACTCTGTTGCCGCTGTTACTGTAATGGCACCGCAAAACGGCGGCACCGAAGTAAGCACTGAGCTTATAATGAAAGCCCTTGACGACAAGGGTGTTAAAGCCGGGATAATAGAAGAAACCGTAAACAGCATCGCCCGCGAAAAACTATATAACACGGATTTCGTTGTTGCCCGTTGGAAACAGGCTGAAAACGGTGTTGACGGAGAAATTACATATCATTTTGAAAAGTCAGTAGAGGGAAAACCCACCGAAAATTCAAAGGGCAACGTTAATTATAAAGACCTCGGTATCATCCGCACAGTTTTGCGCAATACGATTATTGCCGATATAACGCTGCCGACTGACGGCGAAGCGGGTTATGACGTTCGCGGGACGGTTTTACAGCCGCGCCCCGGAAAAAAAGCTTCATATCAGCTTGGTCCGGGCACACAGCTTATAAATGACGACACTCAAATTTCAGCAGTAATAGACGGTGCACTGTTTTGGCGAAACAACAGTTTTTGCGTAGAACCGGATATTACCCTAAAGGACGATATTGACTTTAAAACCGGAAATATCGAATTTATCGGTGATATAACTGTTAACGGCGATATATTAGAGGGTTTTAAGGTTGTCTCACAGAAAGGGTCTGTTACGGTTAAGGGAGCTGTGTTCGGCGGTGAAGTTTCAGCCGGAATTGATGTTACCTTAAAAAAAGGGTGCAACCATGCTAAAATTACTGCCGGCGGCAATATTGACTCGTTGTTTTGCGAATACTCAAATATCAACTGTGCAGGTGATTTTACCGCTCAAAACTTGATACTCTGTGATGTTTACTGCGGCGGCGCACTGAGAACGAAAGCGGGTTCGGGCGGTCTTGTCGGCGGGCGATATACAATTATCGGCGACTGTGAAGTAGGAAATATCGGCTCACAGCATTACCCGATTACAGAGATTACACTCGGTAATAACGCGGTGCTTGCTACAGAAAAAGAAGACCTCCAGCGCGGTATTGCAACGCGCAATCAAGAAGTCCACGATTTAGGGCTTATAATTGATTATCTCAATAATAAGAAAAAAGAACTCCGGGGTCTTCCCGAAGATAAAGAGGAAATTTTAGGAAACTCAGTGCGTCAGCGCCTTATTAAAGGGCGTGAAATCCAAAAAATGAACAAACGTATTGATGAAATTGACGACTTCCTTTCAAACCGCCAAAATCTGCGTATAAACTGTAAAGGAACTATTTATCCGAAAACAAAGATTATTATAAACCAATCCCGCTGTGAAGTCGTAGTCGAGTGGAAACGTGTAAGCGTTTATCTCGATGAAGATAATGAATTTAAATTTGCACCGTTGTAGAGTACGGAGTACAAAATTTAAACCCGCCCGGATTTCGCAGAAGTCCGGGCGAATAATCTGTATTCTGTATTCTCGCCTCTGTATTCTGTAATCAAACCCGCCCGAGTTTATGAAAATTCGGGCGGGTGTATTTTATTAAATTAACGTGTTCGGCGGAATCAGATCCTTTACAATTTATTGAAAAAATTTATTCCTGAACATTGCAGGTTTTTTATACCTGACTGAAAAGCTTAGTTCATTGGTATATATTCTCCGATTTATTTTTGTTTTCAAGAAGAAAATCAGTTCATCGGCGTATCCTCTTTACTACTTATTTTACTGTTTACGGGGGGATTTAATCACCCATAGGAATCCACTGCTTTCTTAAATAATTTAGTTTTCCGTTTTAAGCTAAAGTTTCCATTGGCTTTTTCTCCTATCTTAAATTAATGAGTTGTAGTTTTTTAAACACTCTCATAGCTTAAGACCTCGTTTCGTAAATAATCGTAGATGCTGTGCCGCGTTACGGCGTTTTCCTATTCCCGTTCGGCAATTTGCCGAACTTCGCTAACCTATGCTTTTGGCTTGCCCTCCATTCTTAATTTAAATTGTTGGTCTCAGTACCTTTTTTAAACTCTTCATATCAGTTACCTCACTTTCTTTAAGCCGGTATTGATACTTTCTAAAGTACAGTCCCTTTATCTAAAACCTCTTTAACTCTGAGGTGTTAAGGGTGAAAATCTATGCGGCGCGTTTTTGCGGCATTTTTATTTGCGGTAAAAGTCCGCTGACTGCCCGGTATCTCGACCTGTAATTTCAGGTGATAAATTACTCGCGGGCGATTTTAATCCGCTTTTTCACGAGCCGCGTTGATTTTCTGTTTTAACTGTCCTTCAGTTGCTTGATAGTCCACGGGACTCGCCTCCTTACGGAAATTTGATTTAAGCGGCGACCGCCTAATCTCCTGAAAAACTCTCTTATCAAATTCGTTTCCCTCTCCGGCTTCCCGGTCCGACGGGTAATTTGACAAGCCGTACGCTCTTTAGATCGCCTGACCTTAAAGGTCTTTTAATCGGCTGCCGTAACTTTTTTATAAGTCACGGTTTTGCCCTCGGGAAAACGAATTCCCTCCATTCGGGCGTTACCTTTTTTATGAAGCGTTCGTTTTCTTTTTCTGTTTATATAATACCATAGTTTTTGTGGATTGTCAACAGTTTTTTTAAAAATTGTTGCACAAAATTTGTGCATAATTTTTGTTCAAAATAGTACTTGACGTAGTTGCTTTTTTGTGATATAATAATAATGTTGTGCGGTGTAATTTCCCTATTGGTAAATTTTCCCGCTATTTTTAGCAATACGAGGTTTCTATTAATGAAGGACAAGCTTCACTGAAATCTCTGCCGCGAAATTCGATATGGAGAGAATAAAAAATGGATGAATTTATGGCTGACCTTTACACATTGGTCGATGAAGACAATGTTGAAACTAAATTTGAACTCGTTGATGTCATGGAATACGAAGGCGAACGCTATTACGCTATGACCCCATATTTTGAAGACGATTCGGAAGCTTTAGAAGCTGACGCAGAAATAATTATCCTTAAATCGGAAGTTGACGGCGACGAGGAAATTTTAATCACAGTCGATGATGATGTCCTCTACGAAAAAATCGGCAATATGTTCTTAGAAAGAATTAATGCAGAATTCGAGGACGAGGATTAGCCGGTGCCCCGGCAGGGCTGATTCGCGGCGCGGCAACCGCGCTGTTAATTCGCGATGGAAGTATTTCAATAGTCTAAAGATGCTAACCGCGTAGAAGATGGTGTCTGTATTCTGTACTCTGTACTCTGTATTCTGTACTCTGATTTCTGTATGATAACTTGAGGGAAATTCGGCATAATAATTATATGTACATTGAATTCAAAAACATAACCAAAAAATTCGGTAAAACCGAAGTCCTGCGTGATGTTAATTTCTCTTTGGAAAAAGGTGACATAGCCGGATTTCAGGGGCGAAACGGCTCGGGGAAGACGGTTTTGTTTAAGTTGCTCACGGGGCTTTTAAAACCCTCCGGCGGGGAAATTCTGATAGATAACAGCCCGCTCGGCAATGATTTTTTACAAAACTGCGGTATGATTATCGAAACACCGGGGTTTATTCCACATTACAGCGGGTATAAAAACTTAAAAATATTAGATTCTGTATCACCTGTTCAAAGCGGAAAAGAAGAAATCAAACGCCTGATGGATATGTTTGAACTAAAGTCAGGTAACTTAGCCGTCTCAAAATATTCCCTCGGTATGCGCCAGAAATTAGGTATAATACAGGCTCTCCTCGGTAACCCCGAAATCCTCATTTTAGACGAACCTATAAACTCTTTAGATACAAAAACATCCGAATTTGTTATACGCAAACTCATTGAAATAAATGCAGAACGCCAAACTACAATCCTCATAGCTTCGCATATCGGCGAGGATTTAGCTAAAATTTGCACACGCCGCTTTTCACTGTCCGATAATACATTAATTGAAAACGGCTGAAAACATCTGACAACGAAAAAAATATATATGAGATTTTTATTAACCGACCTCCGCCGCGGTTTTACCGAACGCACATTCACAGCGGCAATTATACTCGGCGTTATAATCCTCGGCTCATCTTATTTTTATTTACGATTATCCGGCGAACCGGGATTTTTAAACGTTCAAAGCTTGCTTTTCCCCTTTGTTGCGCCCTTTTTGGGTGCTTTGCCTTTTTCGGGGATAATAATGACGGAAGTAAAGACGCATTATTCAGAGCTTTTGAAACTGCGCCGAAAAGGCAAATCATACCGCTTTACAAGGTTTTTAACCGTCGGGCTGACAGGCGGTGCGGCTTTATTGTTGCCTGAAATACTGCTTTCGCTGTTTTTCGGGTTTGATGAAAAAATTTTGAATTCACTGTTGACGGCATTTCCGTTCGGATTTTCTTTCGGGGTGTTGTCTTATGCCTTAACATGGTTTAACAGGGAGTCTTTTTTGCCGCTTATTATACCTGAAGTAATATATTTATTATTGACGTATGCATTCCCATATTTGGGTCTTGAGAAGTTTTATCCGCCGCTGATGATTTCACCCTATATCTACGGAAGCCCTGATTTAGGGATTTCGTTCACATTTTTCGGTGTAATTACGGCTGTGAGTCTTTTGATTACGGCTTTTGCAGAACCCTTGAAAAGCAATAATAAATAAATATGACTAATTTAAAAACTAAAGTCAAATAGGCGCGGATGGGTTAGAATCAGTAAAGAATAAAATTATCTTGAGTATGACTAATTTAAAAATCTTAAAAATCAAAATCGGTGAAAATTTCCCCGCATTACGGCTTATTTGTGCTGTAATAATAATATCTTTTTCGGCTGTAGTGAGTGTTTATAAATTTTCCGACTTAGCGGGAGCGGTTTCGGCGGGATTTACGGCATATGAGACGCTGCTTTTGATACTGTCGGATATTATTAATACGGTTTTTATTTATATGCCCGCGTTTATTTTCATAATAGCGGGGGATTATGAAAATTTCGGTATTACAGAGGTCATAAAAACGGGTTCGCGGCGCGGCTTAGCATTTTCAGGGCTTATAAAGACCTTAATTTACACCTTGATTTTCTTCGCGGTTTTGATTATAATAAACGGGGCAGTCTCTTTTGAGGCGTTCCCTGTAGGAAATTCATGGTCACGTGCATTTATGGGAACAGCGCGTTCATTCGGTTTTGACATAAGTGTAATGACACAGCCGCCGTTTTTTTATATTACACAGCGGTTGATATTAATGTTTTTCTTATTTTTGACAGTCGGGATGATTTACGATTTATTTAAAACGCTCTCTGATGAGGGTGCAGTTTTCCCGCTGACAGTTTTAATCGGTATAGGCTTAGCACTCGTTATTCAAACAATGACCGCAGTGCCGCCGATGATGTTGATATTTGTTTTATTTGTTATTGATATCATTTTATATTTTATAACAATGTTAATTTTGAGAGTAAAAGACTTGCGGGTGCCCCCGCAGGGCTGATTCGCGATGGAAGTCTTTCCGAAGCGCACAGATGCTCACCGCGAAAAAGCTAAAACGATAATAAGGTTATTTATATAAATGAAAATAATTAAATTTATATGTGTTGCCGCTTCCTTGGTAATATGCACAGCGGCAGCGATACATTTTACAAAGACTCATATTGAAGCAGAACAGACACGCGAAAAGACCCTTGCGGAACTCATCATAGGCGGACAAGCGGCGCAAGGTTTTGAAGAGGCTGTTAAAGAAGTTGAAGAGGCTATAGGTACTACAGCGGTAGAACCGACGACAACAGCAATTACAACAACTACTGTGCCAACAACGACTACTGTAACTACTACAACAATACCCGAAACAGAGGCAACCGAAGTTGCCGCGACGGCGACAGAAATCCCGAAAGCAGAAATCGTAACTGAATATACAGTAGGCGGACTTATTGACCTTAACACCAAACCCGAAAAAACAATGACGATTTTAACGCTTACATCTGACCAACGCGCTTTTTTACAGGAATATATGATTGAGCATTATTTCTTAAACGGGTTTGCATTTGTAAGCGATGAAAAAATCCCCGAAATTAAAGAGCGCAAAAATGCGGCGGCAGAAATGGAGTCAGCCGCCATTCAGACAGTAAATATGCTAACCGGGATGATAGATTTAAATAACCCGATGAACATTTTAGATGTCGATTTTGATGAATTTATTAAAAAAATCGAAGACATAGAAAACGGGTTTGAGGCAAACTACGGCAATACCGATTTTTCAGATGATAACTATGATAAACTCAAAGACGGCAGTCTAAAATATTTCGCACAGCTCAAAACCTCACTCGGGGAATTCAAAGAAGTAGCCGACGCTTATCACAACAGTTCAAATGCGTTTTTAGCCATGGGACTTTTGACACGCGCCCTGACAGAAACGGTAATCCCCGAATTAATGAACGTCCTCGAGTCCTCATTCGACTTAGTAGAAAGCTCCCAGCCCATTTTTTTAGAGAATACACAGGGGCACACAATCTTAACACGCGATGAGGTTAAGGCTATACTTCAAAACCCGGGGTATATATTTTAGGGGATTTTACTAAACTCAATTACTTGATACAAATTGTTTTGTATATTCGGTTTGTGTAAATGTGAGTGAACCGTCCGGGTTTATATTAACCCACAAAACACAGGGCATCGGCGTGTCATCGAGTAATCCCAGCGACCCGTCAGTGTGCCCGTCTGAATGAGCGAATGAAAAGCTGTTTTTCCCCTTGCCGAATGAACAATCAAGTAGTTTATAATAATCTAAACCATTCTCAAGGCAATAATGTTTTACTGTTTCTTGATATTTTGAGAAATATTTAAAAGCAACTGTGCTCATATTATTATCAAATCCTTTCATTCCGGATAGAATTGCTGAAATTTACCCGACGAATCATAGATAACACTCACGCTTTGTCTAAACGCGGTCAGTACTTCTCTATCGCCGTCAGAAGCAGTAAGTACAAAATTCCCGTTTCCGGGATGAGTATGTCCGCTCCATTTATATCCTTGTGAAGCTAACATTTCGGCTTGTTCTTGGTTTATATTAACAGAATTTTTGTTACCGCGAATGATAAGCCTTTCCTTACCTTTGGTAAACATGGCATATTCATCTTCTGTTAATGCCGTCAATGCGGAAAGATCCGTCATGTTGACTTCGCTTTTTCGCATAATAACACGGCTATCGAATACGGGGAGCTTACTCAATATGCGTTTTTGCTTTGCCGATAAACCTATTCCGTAATGTACTATTGCATTAGGATTCCCTTTTGTTTGACCGCGCTCAATTGGCGTATCAATATTTGAAATCAGCATTTCCCACCGCCTACTAATATTATACCGCGTTTTAATATAAATGTCAATTATTTTATTAAAAATTTAAATAAATCCTTAAATCCGCCTATACAGGAAAAATGCAAAATTTGATTGAATATAAAACCATAAAATCCCCCGGTGAGTTCACCTATATTGAGAAAAAGTCTGAATTTATCGGGCGGGCTTTACATATTGATACCGAAGAAGAAGCGGCTGAAATCATTTCGGAAACCGGGAAATCCCACCCGAAAGCCCGCCATACAGTATACGCTTACGTTATAGAGCCGCCTGTAATGCGGTTTTCTGATGACCATGAGCCTGCCGGTACTGCGGGGAAGCCTGTTTTAAATGTAATTACAAAAAATAATTTAGAATTCACACTCATAACGGTTGTTCGCTATTTCGGCGGAATTCTTTTAGGAGCGGGGCACCTCACCGGTGCATATTCAAAAGCGGCGGCGGGAGCTGTCTCAAACGCCGCGTTTGCTGAATTTCACCCGGCGCAAAGACTTCAAATAATCCTGCCTTATGAATTCTACGGGAAAATCAGTCAGTCATTAATTTCACCCGATATAATTCCGCATGAGCCGATATTTTCAGATAATGTAACTGTCGAATTGGATATAAAAGCCGAGAAAGCTCCGGAATTTATTAAAAATATAACGAATATTACATCTGGTAATGCAAAAATATCGGTTGTGCGCAATCTATACCTTGACTTTTTTATAGAAATATGATATAATAAGTGTTACGGATAATTTTATCTGCTAAACAAGTGTTATTTATCTTTGCCGAAGGTTTAATTTATGTCATCTGTTCCTTCTTCAATACGCGAACAATCCGAAATTACCGAAATGGGCGCACTTTGCAGTGAGGCTTGTTTGTCGCGCAATACCCTCGGCAGACGGCACATTGAGGACAAATGCACAATCCGTACCGATTTTCAGCGCGACCGCGACCGTATTATTCACTCTACCGCATTTCGCCGTCTCAAGGGCAAAACGCAGGTCTTTTTAGCTCCTGTCGGCGACCACTATCGTACACGCCTTACGCATACCCTTGAGGTGTCACAGATAGCCCGCACAATCGCACGCGCCTTAAAACTCAACGAGGATTTAACCGAAGCTATTGCTTTAGCCCATGATTTAGGGCATACGCCGTTCGGACATTCGGGCGAAGCGGCTTTAGATGAAATTTCAAATGCCGGCTTCAAACATTACCTTCAAAGCGTTCGCGTATGCGACTATATCGAAAAGAACGGAACGGGACTGAATTTAACCAAAGAGGTATTAAATGGTATCGCCACTCACGGTACAAAAACGCCTGACTCGATTACCCGCGAGGGTTGTATCGTATGTTTGTCGGATAAAATCGCTTACATAAATCATGATATTGAAGATGCAATTCGTGCCGGAATCTTAAAAGAACAGGATTTGCCCAAAGATTGCACCGATGTTTTAGGTAAAAATAAATCTGCCCGTATTTCTTCAATGGTAAAATCCGTTATAAATAACGGCGTTGACACCATTAAAATGGACGCTAAAACAAAATCTGCGCACGATAAATTACGAGATTTCCTATTTAGCAGGGTTTATGACAATACCACAGCTAAACAGTCGGAAGAACGCGTTGCAGGCTTAATCGAAAAGCTGTTTACTCATTTTCTGAAAAACCCCGATAAAATGCCCGAAATTTATGTAAAAATAGCGTCAAAGCGCGGCACAGAACAAGCGGTGATTGATTACGTCTCCGGCATGACCGATGCTTATGCTGTCGAAATTTTTGAAAACTTATATATACCTAAGCGGTGGACAATTACATAAAAAATCATGCTCTATTCGTCCGATATCCTCGCTCTGATAAAGAGCCGAAACCCTATTGAAGCGGTAATGGGGCAAACTGTTGCCCTAAAACGCGCCGGGCGCGACTTTAAATGCTGCTGCCCTTTTCATTCGGAAAAAACGCCATCTTGCGTTGTTCGTCCCGAAGAGCAATATTTTCATTGTTTCGGGTGCGGCGCGGGCGGTGATGTATTTAATTTTGTTATGCGGCGCGACGGGTTGACTTACCCGGAGGCAATAAGGGAATTGGCATCACGCTCCGGCATTGATTTACCTGATTATCAAAACGGCGAAAATTTTGCAAATGCACCGGCAAGAACGGATATTTTCGCCGCAAACCGCGAAGCCGCTAAGTTTTACTATGAAACCCTCATTAATTCCCCGCTTGCCGAAAAAGGGCGCAGATATTTTAATGAACGCGGGTTATCGCCTGTTACAGTAAAAAAATTCGGGCTGGGATTCGCTTTAAATCAATGGGATGCTTTGAGTAAGTTTCTTTTAGGCAAAGGTCACACAGAAGAAGTTTTAATAGCCGCACAGCTTTGCCGCAACGGCAAAAACGGCGGTCTTTACGACTTTTTCCGTGACAGGGTGATGTTCCCGATAATAGATACACGCGGTAATGTAATAGGCTTCGGCGGGCGCATAATAGATACAGACGGTCCGAAATACATAAACACCCCCGAAACGCCTGTATTCCACAAAGGCAAGAGCCTGTTCGCTCATAACTTCGCACGGAAAACTACAGCCGATGAACTTATTTTGGCAGAAGGTTATATGGATGTTATAGCCTTGCATCAGGCAGGATTTGACAACGCCGTAGCAACCTTAGGCACAGCCTTAACCCCCGACTCCGCCCGCGAAATCGTCCGCACAAGGGAACAAGTTGTAATAGCATACGACGCAGACGCCGCCGGTCAGGCAGCCGCCGAAAAGGCAATCAAACTCCTGTCAGCGGCAGGCGGCAGAACACGTATCCTCAAAACTGTTGATGCAAAAGACCCGGATGAGTATATAAAAAAATTCGGCGCGGATAAATTCCGTCAACTCATCCGAAACTCCGAAAATGCCGTAACCTTTAAACTCAAACAATGTGAAAACGGTTTAGATTTAGACGTTCCCGCCGAAAAGGCAGAGTATATTAAACGTGCCGCAAAGGTTTTAGCGCAAATAGACAGTGATATCGAACGCGAAATCTATATAAACGAAGTTGCAAAACAAACGCTCATTCCGATAGATTCTATTAAACACGAAGCCGCCAAAAACATTAAAAAAACCGAAAACACCCGCGAGAGCCGCGAATGGAATGACCTTGTTACAAAAACAGCTCTGAATTCAAACACCGGCTCAAAAGAAGAACGCGCAGAAAATGCTGTATTCGAGTTCCTGCTTAAAAATCCCGAAAAAACTCAAGAAATGGCGCAAAGAATATGTTCTGATGATTTTGTGTCGGAATTTGGCAAGGTTGTTTTTGAAAAGTTAACAGAAATTTCAAAGAATTACGTTGATTTTGATATTTCACTGTTGTTAGCTGAATTATCGCCTGAATTTTCGGATAAAATAATTACAATTTATGAGAACAGTAATATGACACAAAGGAATGAAGCGGAAGCATATGAATTTGCAGATAGACTGAAAAACAGTAAAATACCGCAAAATGAAGATGAATTTTTAAAAGCTTTTAACTTATAAATCAGGAAATGTATAAAAAAATACGAAAGGGAAATCTAAAATGGCGGATAGAAGAATAATCGACCGGCTTTTGGAGATGGGCAGAACCACGGGGAAGCTGTCCGGGAAAGAGGTTACGGACGCGCTTGAGGAGATGGAATTTGACGTCGAGCAGATGGAAAAATTCTATGACGAGTGTGCGAAAAACCATATAGAGATTGTCGATGATATTTCGTTTGACGATCTTACTATCGACGGCGGTTTAGGCGACGATCTTGATATGTCGATTTCGGCGGACGGTATTGCCATTGATGACCCTGTTAAAATATATTTAAAAGAAATAGGTTCAGTACCTCTTTTGACCCCCGAAGAGGAAATAGAGCTTTCAGAACGTATGGCAAGCGGCGACAGCAAAGCGAAAAAACGCCTTGCCGAAGCGAATTTGCGGCTTGTTGTTTCGATAGCTAAACGCTATGTCGGGCGCGGTATGCAGTTTTTGGATTTGATTCAAGAGGGCAATTTAGGGCTTATTAAAGCTGTAGAGAAATTTGACCATACTAAGGGCTTTAAATTTTCAACATATGCTACGTGGTGGATACGACAAGCGATAACTCGTGCTATAGCCGATCAGGCGCGGACTATACGTATTCCCGTGCATATGGTTGAGACTATTACACGCGTTAAAAAAGCCTCATCACAGCTTCTTCATAAAAACGGGCATGACCCCAGTCCCGAAGAGATAGCAAGACTGACGGATATGCCGGTTGATAAAGTGCGCGAAATTATGCGCATAGCTCAAGACCCTGTTTCACTTGAAACGCCTATCGGCGAAGAAGAAGACTCTCATTTAGGCGATTTTATCCCCGATGATGATGCCCCCGCTCCCGCTGATGCGGCAAGCCTTATTCTCTTAAAAGAACAGTTAGGCGAAGTGCTTCATACACTCACAGACCGCGAAGAGAAAGTACTCCGTCTGCGTTTCGGTTTAGAAGACGGCAGAAGCCGCACCCTCGAAGAAGTAGGCAAAGAATTCCGCGTTACACGTGAGAGAATAAGACAAATCGAAGCCAAAGCCCTCCGCAAACTCAGACACCCGTCAAGAAGCAAAAGGGTGAGGGATTATTTAGACTAAGCCGGTGCCCCGGCAGGTCTGATTCGCGATGGAAGTATTTCAGAGATTTTACAATGCTCACCGCGTAGAAAATGAAATAATTCTGTAGGGGCGACCGCCCTCGGTCGCCCGCACAAATTGATAAAAATTAACGCCGCGCTTTCAGCAAAAACGCGGCGGTTATTATTATTTTGAGCCAATATCTGTTCTGTGATGTTCGCCGTCAAATGTGATAGTTTCTACGGCTTTATAGGCTTTATTTAGGGCATCTTTTAAGTCTGTGCCGGTTGCGGTTATGCCTAAGACTCTGCCGCCGGCGGTTAAAAATTTGCCTTCGTAATTAAGACTTGTTCCGGCGTGGAATATTAATGTATCAGGTAAATCGCTTTGCCCGTTTTTATTTAAACCGGTGATTTCAAAACCTGTTTCATACTTTTCGGGATAACCTTTTGAGCTTTCTATTACACAAGCACACGCGCCGGGTTTTGTGCTCATGGGGATTTCGGAAAGATTGCCGTTTATTGTACTGAGCATTAAGTCAACCAAATCGCCCTCAAGCATAGGCAAAACGACTTGCGTTTCGGGGTCTCCGAAGCGGCAGTTGAATTCTATTACCTTTACGCCGCTTATAGTTTTCATCAATCCGAAATAAAGACACCCTTTAAAAGGTCTGCCCTCTGATGACATAGCTTTTATCGTCGGGATAAATATTTTTTCAAGGCATTCCGCTTCAACTTCCGGTGTATACACGGGGTTCGGCGCGATTGTCCCCATACCGCCGGTGTTTAAGCCTTTATCATTATCAAAAATGCGTTTATGGTCCATTGAACTTATCATCGGGCGCAAGGTCTCGCCGTCGCAAAAACATAACACGCTGATTTCAGGTCCTGTCATGAATTCTTCAATAACGATATTTTTGCCCGAATCACCGAATTTCCCGCCGAAAATTTCATCTATTGCTAAAAAAGCATCCGCTTCGGTTTCGGCAATAATAACGCCTTTCCCTGCCGCAAGCCCGTCCGCTTTTATAACAGTCGGGTAACTTTTTATGTAATCTTTAGCCGCCGTAGGGTCAGAAAAGCTTTCGTATTCTGCCGTGGGGATATTGTATTTTTTCATCAAGCCTTTAGAAAAGACTTTTGAGGCTTCAATTTGTGCAGCAGCTTTGTTCGGTCCGAATGCCTTTATCCCGATTTCTTCAAGGGCATCAACCATTCCGAGTGCCAACGGGTCATCAGGTGTAACTACAACAAAATCAGGCGTTAATTCCTGCGCAAGCTTCACCATACCATCTATATCGGTAGCTTTTACATCAAAACAAGTCGCAAAGCGCGAAATCCCGCCGTTTCCGGGCGCGCAAAAAATCTCGGGATTGTGTTTTGACTCTTTGAGTTTCATTATTACGGCGTGTTCACGCCCGCCGGAACCGACTACTAATATCTTCATATTTAAATTCCTGTTTATAATTTAAATAATTTGTAGGGGCGGGCGCCCTCGCCCGCCCGCATATTCTTAAACGCTGTGCGGGTTACCGATAAACGCGGCGTTCATTTTTATACTAATATGCATTTAAAGAATTGATTGAATTTGCACTGAATCAACGGGCGACCGAGGGCGGTCGCCCCTACAATTTTTCTAAACCTCTATTTTCTCATTATCGGTAGTATTATACTTTTTCATAAAATCATCCAGCTCATTATAAGGTATGGGCGGCGAGAAGAAATAGCCTTGCGAATAGCGGACACCTTTGCTTTGCGAATAGTTTTGAAGTGCCGCATTTTCGATAAATTCGGCAATAACCTCAATTTCAAATGATTTCGCAAGCTCAATAATCGCATCCATTATCTTGCGGTGCATCTCCGACTCTACAACTTCGCGCACAATCTGACCGTCTATCTTTATAAAATTCGGTGAAATTTTAGCTATCTCCAAAAGATTTGAAAAACCCGCGCCGAAATCATCTATCGCAATTTTAACCCCGTATCGTCTGACTTTTTCAATGAATTTCGTCAAAACCTCAAAATCACGGAATTCCTCTGACTCTAAAACCTCAAATATAAAATGCGAACAATCGCCTATCCGCTCTAAACGCCTGTAAATCATATTCCGCACGGAAGATGAGTTTATATCATATGCCGACAGATTAATCGAAACACTCTCTTTTCGGTTTTCAAATAAATCAAAAACCTTATTAATCATTATTGAGCTGATTTGAAGATATAACCTGTATTCTTTCGCGCTCTCAAGAAACTGCCCCGGGAAATAGAGCCTGCCGTCAGCCCCTTTTATCCTTATGAGTGCTTCAAATTTCTCAATACGCTCTGTATCGTTATCATAAATCGGCTGGAAATAGGGGACAATACTGTCATTCTCTATGGCTTCGGTTAATAGTTTTGTCTTTTTAAATGCGTCGTCCATAGTATCTTCATACTTTTCATCCGATTCATATACTATAAAACGGTCGGGGTTATTGGCGTTGCGGTTGTAGCAGATTTTTAAGCTTTCAATGAGGTTGCTGCCCTCATTCTTTATTGAAATAAAACGGTGAATACACGTATAGCTTAGATTTATTATATTAATTGTTCCGAACTTAATGAACAATTCCTGCATAGCGCACAGAAAATCCATCGCTTTTGCTGACTTTTTAGCGGTAATTATAAACGATGTTTCATCAAATGCATAAATTACTGCCGACAGTTCGGCGAAGTGAATATCAAGATATTTCTCAAATTTAATAATATTGCGCTGTATAATCCGAGCGAAAACCTCTTCGCCGAAATGTGCGGATGCCATGTTGCCTTTTTCTACCGTAACAAGACACGCCTTGTTTATATCCGTTTCGTCACAATCTTTCATAAGGCGTTTGAGATTGGGTCTGCCTGTTGCGGCATCACGGTATAACAGCGTCTCTGCACGGCGTTCTTCAAGGTTTGATACAGCACTCTGCAAAATAGTGTTCTTATCGGCAATAGATTTGTTCTGGAAGCGCAAGATGTGATTCCATGTATCACGGTGAGCTTCATCAGAAAATCGGCGCAGTTTAAGCGAGCCTGCATTAACTGAAACATACCGTCTGTTTTCGGCGACAGTAAGAATACAGCAGGCTTCTGTAAGTGCTGAGGGTTTCCCTAAATCATCAACAGCACCTATTTCGCCCATCATTAATGCACCGCTTATACCGGCTTTTATAAAGGGTGAAAGTTCCCACTCAGCTGAATTCCCGGCTAAAACCATACGTAAAATACAGCTGTAACAAAAACATACCTCAATAGGCGTGCGCGATAAATCGGCGCAAGCTTTTACGCAGCGGTCGGCTATGGTTTCGGAGTTTATGAATGCCAACCTGAATTTGCTGCCGATAGGGGGGTGATAGTTGTACACTAAAACTCTGCCGGTATCTTCTTCGACATTGAATAAATGAGCAATACCGCGAGATGAGTCAAATTCAATCGGGAAACGAAATAATACATTTTCATCGGCTGATACACTTAAATAATCTACCGTTGACAGATTATTAACGCCGAAAATTGATTTTAGCCAATCGGCAGCGGGATATCCGTCTATTTCATTAACATAAGTACCGTCAACATCGGTCATTTCATAACATTCGTGAACCACTTCCATACCCGTAAATGAATCGGCATATGTATAAATTTCCGGATTATGAAAAGACACGCAAAGCAACGAGTCATGCGCTATGCCGTGGTTTGTGAAGACAAAGTTTTCGCCGCTCCTGTTGCTCCCGCAAAGACCGCCTGTAACTTTTAAATTATGCGGGGTGCGGGCGTTGAAACTCCGCAGGAAATCGTCTATATTACCGTAACCATTGGTGAAAAAAGCCATCATCACACACGTCTTCGGTGTAATCATAAATTCAGCGGCTTTTTCGCCTAAAAGTGCGGGTGTATTATTTACCTGATCAAATGTTTCAACCTGAATGTCTGTCTGACGCGCTTCGATAAATTCTATGAGACACTTATCATCATAAATTTTACCGTAATATATAGCGTGTGAAGTCGTCGTACCCGCTATTTGACAGCCCGGATAAGCAACCTCAAGTTTAGCTATAATCTGAAAGATTTCGCTCTCGCTGAAAATAGGTGTGTGTATAAGGCATAACAGTGTACCGTCACATCTTACATCTGCACGCGCAATAATATCGTCAATTTCACTCGGTTCACCCAAAAGGTAGCTTGAAGATTTCATTATTACACCCGCTTTCGTTGTTTTTATGTGAGACTGTACTAATAATATACTAAGTAATGCTTATTAAAACCAATTTTTACCTGAAAGTGATAGTTATCTAAGTTTATTATACAACATAAACATAATGGAAGTTTGACTAAATTGTAAAAAAAAATAATTTACATCATTTTTTGAAAACTTTTTTCTGTCGGCTTGACAAATTTTAAGACACAGTGTATAATATACTTACGAGTATGCTGAGCGGTTGGGATCGTACTTTAACGTACGCTTCAGGAAAGTCCGGGCATCAACGGGAAATCTCCCGTAAAAGGGCAGTTGATAACGTCAACCGAGGGCGACCTCCGGGCAAGTGCAACAGAAACAGACATCGCGCAACCTTTTTGATTGCGCGTTAAGGTGGAAACGTAGGGTAAGAGCCTACGCGTATGTTTAGGCAATGAAGCATATGCTGTAAACCCTGCCTTGATGCAACGCCGAAAGGCGGCATGAGCTAAGCGGCGACGTTTAGCCGCAGATAGATAACCGCTCCAGACAAAACCCGGCTTATAGGCATACTCGGCGGCGCAGCCGCCTTACAGAGGTCAGAATACAGATGTCAGAGGTCAGAAGACAGATAAACAACCGCCCGATTTTCAATGAAAATCGGGCGTTCATATTCTGATATCTGATATCTGACATCTGATATCTGTGTTAGTATTTCTGATTCAGTGTTGCGCCTTTGGTTACGTCATAGCTTGCGCCGCCTACGTAGCGGATAACCTGTGAGCTTTTTTGGTTTGACTGTAACCGTTCTAAAATATCGCCGCGTTCGGCTGTAACTCTGCTTATAGCCAACTTGTCGTTTTTGTTTATCAGAAGAGCTGCGGTGTTGATTTTTTGTGAAAGCCTTGTGATATCGGGGTAATTTTCATCGTCTGTGCGTACACCCGCAAGGATTTCTTCAACAATTAAACGTTCATCGCGTGATAATGTCGTTAAAAACGCATTGATACGGTCTTCCAGTGCTGTATATTCATCAATAAGCAACTGACGGTCGCTTAAAATATCACCGAAACTGTAGATATCATCATATACCATTCGCAGTGTCGCTTGTGAATAACGTTCGATTATTTGAAGCTTTTCTCGTAAAAGTTCTTGCAAGATTTCCATTATTATACCATTTACAGAATACAGAATACAGAATCCAGAGGACAGAAGCGAGAGGCGTAGTTGCTACGCAACTACAGAGGACAGACAGACACCATCTCATACGCGGAGAGCATATAGAGATATCTAAAATACTTCCATCAGCGATACGCAGCGTTGCTGCAACCGGCGGGTTGCCCGCCTAACACCATCCGGCTACTTGTGCGGCATCGGCGAAGGCTTCGCGGAGTTCTGTGAAGTGTGGGATTAAAGATTCGATTAGGGCAGTATCTTTACGGCGGTTGGCTTTTATCAGAACGTTCTTATAATAGATATAGAGTTCTTTAAGGTTTTGAGACATTTCGTATTTCATATCAAGGCAGAAGCGTAATTCATCAACGATATCCTCAACACGTTTTATTGAAGCATTAGCGCGGATGTAGTTTTCGTTTTCGATAAAGTCAACGGCTTTGCGGCACTCTAAAATACACTTGTCATACAAAGCAAGCAAAAGCTCAACCGGGGTCATAGTCGCCGCCGCAGCGGCTTTATATTTCATATAAGGATTAGCAGCAGT
Source organism: Ruminococcus sp. (assembly GCA_031262495.1). Taxonomy (GTDB): domain Bacteria; phylum Bacillota; class Clostridia; order Oscillospirales; family Ruminococcaceae; genus JAISGY01. The sequence goes on along the minus strand of JAISHV010000034.1, from coordinate 3,826 downwards.
CATAGGAAAGTTCCTTTCCATACAGAGGTCAGAGGTCAGAAATCAGAAGTCAGAGTATGAACTTCTCGTTCTCAGCTCGACCTTAAAAAATTATTATTGGGAGTTTAGTTGATAAACATGGACGCATTATCTGATATCTGACTTCTGATATCTGATTTCTGTTACTGGGCGAATATACTTGCTTGTGCGTTCATTTGGGCTAAGTATGTTTCGAGTGTGGTGAAACGTGTCCACCAGCTTTCCTGTTCTTTTTCGTATCTTGACTGTAGGTTGTCGATTAACTTTTGATAGTCTTCGAGTTGTTTATAAATAGTTGATTTGGATTCATCGAATGCGCCTGAAGCGGAACCGGCTTCGCGAACGAGGTAACCGGAATTTGACGTTGAAGTCGAAATCGCCGCATCAACCGCGTTATTCATAATTTTGCCGAGACCCTTTGTCGGGTCTGTAAAAAGCAATGCTATACCCGCGCCGTTACTCTTGATAGCTTCTTCAAGCTTTGCTTCGTCTATCTCGAATTTATTATTATCTCTGTAGCTGTCGGTGAGGGTTATTCCCATGTCCCAGATGTTGTTGCCGCCGATTGCCGTGTTCATTGAACTGTGAAGCCCGTCTATTACTTTCTGAATGAGCTGATCGTTATAGAGATGACCCTCTTTGGCTTTGCTTTCCCATTTTTCAATCTCTTCGGCGGACATTTCAGCGCGCTGTTCTTCTGTCAGGGGATCATAGAATTTGCCGTTGTCTTTAGGACGCCCTGTATTAAGCAGTTTATGCAAATCGTCAATCAGCTTATTATAAGAATCAACAAACTTAACAACCGTATCTTTTATACCGGTATGGTCTTTTGAAACATCAATTTTAATCGCTTCGTCTGTACCGCCTACGCTGTCAAGAGAACCTATATTCCCTAAATTTATGGTAGTACCGTTGAATGTAACAGTATTTGAAGCGTTTTCGTAGGTTGCATCTTCGCCGTTTGCGTTCTTTATCGTTATAAACGAGTTCTTGCCTTTTGAGTAAATACCTGCCGCTGTTGCAGCAGTACTGTCTAAGATATTTGAACCCGGTCCTTTGAGCGGATCGGCTGCTGTTAAGCCTTTGCCGCCGAAATAATTATTCATCAGTGATTCGGCGTTCACGTCACCTGCCGTAGCTGAAATTGCTTCATTGGCGATAAGATAACCGTTTTTCGAGAAAGAGAATAATCCCGAATCCACGAGGTCTTTTACTGTAATCGAACCGTCTGCTGCCGTACCGTCGATTACAGTTGTGCCGCCGGCAGTGTCAAAGCTTATTGAAGCCGTTGAACCGTCACCGTTTGTGAAGAGCGCGTTTGTTTCCTTCATGGTATTGACGGTTTTTGTACTTGCTTTTGAACCGACTGTCCAAGCTGTACCGCCGGTGAGCGTTATATCGCCCGAGGCATCTTTGCGGGTTGAGGATACCGACATAACATTATTCGTCGGATCGGTTTTAAATTTTATGCTGTCGAATACATCATCAGCTATCGGAACACCTGTTTTGTCTACGAGAGCATCATATGCATTTTGGTATGCTTTTTCAAATTCTGCTTTTACAGTATCGTCAAATTCTTTATAAGTATAATTTTTGCCTTCGGGGAAAACAGAACTGTCAAGCGTAATATTTAAATCAAATCCGTTAACCTTCATGCCCATTGTATAGGTTTTTGTGCCTTCAATACCGTTTTTACCGATATCTTTAACCATGTCATTTTTTACATTCGCCGTCGCCGTACCATACGTATCATACGTCATTTTAGACGAAACAGATGCCGAATCGGCAGTCACTGCATCGGTGTTAAAAAGTACATTTAAGAGGTTGCCTACCGACTGAGTCATATCAACTCTGCCGCCCGCACCTGTCTCCGCCGCCGACAATTTAATTTTGCCGGTGATAGCATCAAAAGACATTTCCGCGCCGCAGCCTGAACTGTTTATGCTCGACATCATATCGCTGATTGTAGTATCAGCTGTGAATTCAAATTCTTTATTATTAATGCTGATTCGATAGATAGGCGAGGTTTCAAGCGCGCCTTTTGTAAATGAGATAGAGCCGAGTTTTGATTCAAGTGACAACGTATTATAGGCATCATTTTTAAGCCCTACATTATCACTGTAACCTACCATAAAAGTATGCGAAACGCCGTCGTCGGTTTTGCCGCCTGCTGTATCCGCGCCGAATGACAGCATTTTAGAGGCGTTATCCCATTTAAAAATATTATCGGATGATTTTACGCCGTCAAATGCGGTATTCGCAGCAGCGGCGAAATTTTTTGCCGCTTGTTCGGTATCAGCATCACCATAATACGTAATAGTTTTAGTCGTTCCGTCTAATGTAAGTTTTACTTTATATTCTTTAGTTTCATCATCTGATTTCGAGAAATCAAGCTTAACAGCACCGTCACCCGTACGCCCGACAGAGCTTATGGATGTTTTTGTAGCGGACTCGGCTTTCGTAATACTAAAAGTCCCGTTTACAGCCGACGAACCGGCAGACACCGTAACACGCGGGTCTGACGACGTCGCGAGGGATTTTTGCATATTCGAGTTTAAGCGAACGCTTGTGCTTGAGGTTAAACTTAAATAGCTGTCCTGAAAATCTTTGAGTTTATCTATTACACTGCGATATCCTTCCTGTTTCCATGTGAGGATTTGCAGTTTTGATTTGCGTGATTCAATTTTCCCGAGCGTGCCCGAAGTCATCGCCTTAACGATTGATTCGGTATCAAGCCCCGAAAACATACCGGACATCCTGTTGCCCGATACTCCTCCTAATGCTGAACCGGTTGCTTCTGCCATAATAGTACCGCCTTTCACATAAGCTGAAAACTGTTTGCTTTATTCTCTCTTAATTTTATATATCGTACTGGTTTTTGAAAACTTAAGTTTTTATATACATATTTTTTTATGAAAATTTCGGAAATGAATTTCTATGAAAATCGGCAGGAATTTACCCGCCGATTTTTAATGATATTATTGTTTATCAATCTTGAGTTTTTCGGCGAAATTCTCGGGGAGCAACGGTTTTGATGCCGTAACGTTTAAGTCTTCTGTTTCGGCAACTTCTGTACGGATTATTCTTATTGAGCGCGGCGCGTCGATAACCAATTTAATTTTGCCTTGGGGGGTTTGGGCTACGGTAACTACGGCTTCTTCTTCGCCGAAGCGGACGATTATGCCCTCGCCGAATTTTCTTGCGATAACAAGCATCGGTTATTCCCCCTTTCCCGAAAATATAGGAAAACGAATAGGGTAGTCATCCGGCAAGATGACTTGTTTCCCGGTTTTTGTATCAAGATTTACGACTACGGGGCTTTTTATATTTATCGTAGTTTTAAGGTAATCTTCGGGGATAACAGCTATCGAAAAGACTGAAACCGCAGTTTTTTCGCCGACACTGAGTTCAGTCTCTAAAGTTTCTTCATCAAGCGTAAAATCCGTAATGATATCGTATGGGTTATAGACGATAAAGCAGAGGTTATCATCATCAACCGACTGCATCCAGCACGGATATGTGTCTTCCCCTAATGGGAACAGGAAAATAAAGCGTTTGCTGTCTTCAAATGCAAAAACGCCGTCAGGGAATTCAATTATCTTAGTTTCGTCAATTTCGGTTTCGCCGAAATCACGGGTGTGGATTATCATAAAATATCTCGTATTTATTATTTGGTTTGTTGTACCTTATAAAATCTAAAAATTTACTTTTGTGAATGTCGCGTTTGAATGTCGGATGAATGTCATATGAATGTCAATATGAATGTCGTGAATGTCACGTTTGCATGAACTTGTCAGGGGCAAGAGGG
>JAISHV010000068.1 GCA_031262495.1 Ruminococcus sp. | reverse complement strand
AGGGGGTGCAGGGGGTGTAGGGGAGAGGGGGCGGCGTCACGCCTGCCACTCCGAATAGCCGCCCCCTCGCCCCTCACCCCCTGCAAGACATTCAAACGGACATTCACAGACATTCATATCGACATTCATCCGACATTCAAACGCGACATTCACAGACATTCAAACGGACATTCACAGACATTCAAACGGACATTCATAATATGACTGCCGGTCGCCAGTCAAACGCGACATTCAAATTCTAACTTCTCACTTCTAACCTCTTACATCTATTATATGGAGTAATTATGCTATCTGATATCGAAATCGCCCATAACACCCAAATGCTGAAAATATCTGAGATTGCCGCTCAAATCGGGCTTTCTGATGATGATTTTGAACCCTATGGTCACTTCAAAGCTAAACTGTCTGAAAATCTTTATAAAAAGACTTCCGATCGCCCTGACGGGAAACTTATTTTAGTTACTGCCGTCAACCCTACACCTGCGGGTGAGGGGAAAACTACAATTTCTGTCGGTTTATCACAGGCACTGAATAAAATCGGTAAAAATACCGTTCTCGCCTTGCGTGAGCCGTCCCTCGGACCTGTTTTCGGGATAAAAGGCGGTGCTGCCGGCGGCGGATATTCACAAGTTATGCCGATGGAAGAGATTAATCTCCATTTCACTGGCGATATGCACGCGATTACTTCCGCGAATAATCTGCTTGCGGCTCTGCTCGACAACTCCATACAACAAGGCAATCCCCATAACATAGACCCGCGCCGAATTCTTTTAGACCGCTGTCTGGATATGAATGACCGCGCCCTGCGCAATACGATAATCGGTATGGGCGGGAAAGCCGACGGTGTTCCGCGCCAAAACAGTTTCCGTATTACCGTCGCGACAGAAGTTATGGCGATTCTATGCTTAGCCTCCGATCTTTCAGACCTGAAAACGCGTTTAGGGAATATCTTAGTCGGCTATACCTATGACAATAAACCTGTTTACGCCAAATATTTAAATGCCGAAGGTGCTATGACTGCCCTCTTAAAGGATGCCCTCAAGCCGAATTTAGTTCAAACCCTCGAAAATACACCGTGTATAATCCACGGCGGACCTTTTGCGAATATCGCCCACGGCTGTAATTCACTGCGTGCAACAAAACTTGCCTTAAAGCTCGGTGACTATACCGTTACGGAAGCCGGTTTCGGCGCAGACCTCGGCGCGGAGAAATTCTTTGATATAAAATGCCGTTTCGGCGGCTTAACGCCTGATTGTACTGTCCTCACGGCAACTTGCCGCGCTTTGAAGTATAACGGCGGCGTTCCCAAAGACAACTTAACCGCCGAAAATTTAGAAGCCCTAAAAGCCGGTTTGCCGAACCTCGCTACACATATCGAGAATCTACAGAAATTCGGTGTGCCTGTGGTTGTGGCACTCAATCGGTTTTATGCCGATACAGAGGCAGAAATTGATGTTGTAAGAGAATTCGTCAAAGACTGCGGCGTGAAATTCGCTGTCGCCGAAGTATTTTCAAAAGGCGGCGAAGGCGGCGTAGAACTCGCGCAAATGGTTTGTGAAACTATCGAAAATGAAAAATCCGATTTTAAGCCGCTTTATGATACTAAACTATCCATAAAACAGAAAATCGAGAAAATCGCAACTGAAATTTACCGCGCTGAAGATGTAAGTTTTTCTGATGCGGCGAATAAATCTATAGCCGCGATTGAAGCCCTTGGTTTCACAGAAACGCCTGTTTGTATCGCGAAAACGCAGTATTCATTGTCGGATGACCCGAAAAAGTTATGTGCGCCGCGTGGTTTTACGCTGAATGTCCGTGATGTAACTATTTCAGCCGGAGCAGGTTTCGCCGTAGTCCTCACCGGCAACATTATGACGATGCCCGGTCTGCCGAAAATTCCTGCCGCAGAAAAGATTGATTGTGATGAAGACGGGATTATTTCAGGACTATTCTAAAAAAACTAAAACGCTGTACTTTTTCTGAAAGTACAGCGTTTTTGATTAGTAAAATTTTTACACTATATCGTAATTTCCTGTAAACTCATGTGCGGGCGGGAAATCATTTTTCGGGAAACCCAAAGCAGCAAGCCCGAATACAACATAATTACCGGGGATTTTCAAAGTGTCAAGCTGTGTTCTTATTGTAGGCTCATTACAGATACCTTTTAGCTGATTTATCCATACTGAACCCACGCCGAAAGACTGAGCGGCAAGCATAATATTCTGCATAGCACAAGCATTATCATCCGCGCCGAGATGGTTTTCGGGGTCGTTTGAGGGGATAATTAACGCTGTCGGCTGATAAAAGTTGTAGTCTTTGCGGTCGATAACGCCGCCTATCGCTTTCGCTAAATCGGCAATCTTCTTTTGGTCGGTAACTATAGTGAAATGCCATGTTTTACGGTTCATACCGCTCGGTGCGGCAATCCCCGCTTCGGTAATTTCTTTTAAAACGTCTGCGGAAATCGGCTTATCTGAAAATTCACGCACAGAACGCCGTGCCATAATATTTTTCATTGCTTCATTCATGATAAAATCTCCTAATTAAGCATTTTAGAGTGTGCGAGTGAACGAAGGACGGGCGAACGAAGTTCGCCCCTACAGGATTATTACATCTTCTACGCGGTGAACGTGTAAAAATTCAGTAATACTTCCATCGCGATCTAACAGCGCGGTTGCCGCGCTTACTTGGCGAGCGTTTCTTCTACTGCGTCGTGGACTGTGGCGTTTTCGGCGATTGCCCAGAGTTTTACGCGGATTTTGCTTCTGTCGCCGCCTGTTTCTATAACGATAGTGTCTTCTTGTTTGCGGACAATTATACCTGTGATGCCGCCTATGGTCGTAACTTCATCGCCGATTTGAAGGTTGTCGCGGAGGCGTTTGGCTTCCTTTTCTTTCTTTTTCTGGGGACGAATAAGCATGAAGTAAAATACAACAAGCATAAGCCCGAGCATTATAAGCGACCATACCATTGACACTCCGGCTGTACCTTCTGCCGGAGCACCTTCTGCTGCCGCATTTGCCGTAGCAACCATTGTGTAAAGATTTAAAATATTCAATTTCTTTCTCCTGTTTTTCTGCAAATATATAATAATTTAGCATTGCTGCCGTCATTATAATAATCTGACATATTAAACTCAAACCCGTATCGGGTTAAAATTTCACTTATAAAAATTTCGTCAAAAGCGATTTCGGTGAAACTGCATTGACTTCGCTCATACAAATCCGTATTTTGGTTTTGGCGGCTGAAAAAATCTATGTCGATATCAACTGCAAATACAGCACTGTTATCGTCAAAGTTATTTTGCCACACACAAAAGAGGTTGTCCGTCTCGTATGTGAATGTGTTATTACCTAAGATTTCGCGGTGTTTTTGCTTAGTATTTACGTCAAAGTAAAACACACCGCCGGGGTTTAAAAAAAGTGAAACACGCCGCACTGTTTCTTCAAACTCACTTTTTGAGGCAAGATGATTGAGCGTATCGCGTGCGCATACAACCACATCCACAGTCCCGAAAAGATCCAGTTGGGCGGCATTTTGACAAATAAACTGAATATCAAACGCGAATTCTTCACCGCTGTTTACAGCTTTGCTAAAACGCTCACGCGCCGCTTGCAGCATATTCGGAGAATTGTCAACCGCTAAAACATCAAATCCCATTCGCGCCGCCGCAAGCGACAGTTTCCCCGTGCCGCATCCTAAGTCAAGCAGTATTCCCCGTTCATTCTTCGTCAAAAGTTTTGTATACACAGTTTCGGGACAGTCTTCATCGTCTGTTAATGCCGTCAGTGTATCATAAAATTCGGCAAAGTTATCGTAGCCGTTTTGAAAATTCATCACTTCTTTTTTTCGGGGCGAGTTACGCCAAGGCGTTCAAAAACCGTATCGTAGCCGCCGTTGCCCTGTTGGAGCGAGCGGTTCACGCGGGAGATTGTAGCGGTGGACGCACCTGATGTTCTGACGATGTCGCTGTAGACGTGTTTTTCCGTGAGCATACGCGCTACGTACATTCTCTGCGACAGGGATTTCAATTCAAGGGTAGTACACAAGTCAGTCAGAAATTTTTCACATTCACTGCGTGATTCAAGTTTTAAAATGGCATCGCATAAAAATCCGAAATGTTCTTTATTCAGGGTATCAGTCATTTAAAAAGCCTCTTTTCATTAAATTTAAGATAGTTCATTAACGATTATTAATTACTGATATCAAATATTGTAACACGTTAAAACGTAAAAGTCAAGGGGTTTTTAAATTTTTTTATTTAAAATTCTGAATGACAACACAGAATACAGAATGTGAATGTCGCGTTTGAATGTCAATATGATTGTCTGTGAATGTCCGTTTGAATGTCGGATAAATGTCATATGTATGTCAATATGAATGTCGTGAATGTCACGTTTGCATGACTTTGTCAGGGGTAAGGGGGAAGGGGGCGGCTATAGCGGCGGTATTAACCCGCCGCCCCCTTCCCCCTCACCTGCACTTTTTAGTGCGCGACACGTCCCCCTCCCCCATCCCCCTGCGCAACTTACTACGATTTCTGTAGGGGCGCCCGCACATTCTAACGCTGTGCGGTTTACTGATAAACGTAGCGTTCATAATCTTTCTTCTGTCCTCTCGCCTCTGCCCTCTGTGTAGGGGCGGATGTCCACATCCGCCCGTTTCCTACATAAATCGCCCGGTCTTCATTGAAAACCGGGCGTTCATTTTCTATTTTCATTTCATCTTCTACGCGGTGAGCATGTAGAAAATTCAGTAAGACTCCCATCGCGAATTAACCGGCGGGTTGCCCGCCTATTTTGAGAACATTTGAAGCAGGTCATTTAACCCATCTGCGACGCTTGCTTCTGTGATAACCGGGGTTTTTTCGTCGGTTTCTACTTTTGTTACACCCGACTTGGTTTCTTCATCGCGTGGGAAATCCGTCGCAATAACCACTACTTCGATTTCCTCTTTCATATTCTCGTCCCAGCCGTAACCCGGGATAATCATTACATCGGGATCTGCCTGTTCTTCTATAATTGATGAAATCTTATCAACATCATCAAGCAGAGTATCCGGCGACATAAGTATATTTATAATAATACGCTTAGCACCTTTAAGAGAAGTTTCCAACAGCGGCGAACTGAGTACACTTTGAGCGGCTTCCATTGCACGGTCTTTGCCGTTTCCGCGCCCGATAGCCATATGTGCAATACCCGAATCCTGCATTGTCGAGCGGATATCCGCAAAGTCGATATTCGAGTAGTTAACTACAGTAATAATTTCAGCGACAGATTTTACATCGTCACGCAAAACCTGATTAGAACGCTCAAAACCTTCGCGCATTGTCAGAGTTTCAAGCTCTAATAGTTTTTGGTTAGGTACAATTATTAGCGAATCAATATTTCCGCGCAGTTCGGCAATCCCCGCTTCAGCTAAACGCATCTTACGCGAACCCTCAAACCTGAAAGGCGTTGTAACAAATGCTACCGTTAAAATACCCATCTCTTTAGCTAACCGCGCTACAACAGGGGCAGCACCTGTCCCCGTACCGCCGCCCATTCCGGCAGCGATAAACACCATATTAGCCCCCTTAAGTGCTTTTGAGAGTTCATCTATGCTCTCTTCGGCGGCATCGCGCCCGGTTTCGGGTTTCCCGCCCGCGCCAAGCCCCTTAGTGAGCTTTTCGCCTATCTGAACGCGCACGTCCGCATTCATACGCTGAAGTGCGTCATAATCTGTATTTACGGCGATAAATTCGACATCCTTAATGCCTTGTTCAATCATGGCGTTCATAGCGTTTCCGCCCGCCCCGCCGACACCGATTACCTTTATATTGGTTTTAGCCGATGTACCTTCACTATCCGCCAAAGTGAAATTTGCCATATGTATTCTCCTTATTATTTAAGGTCCGTTATTCTTAACTTCTTAATTTATTTACAAAATAATCTATTTTTAACATTAGTCTAAGCATAGTGGATTAGTATATTACATTATACCATATTTCAAAAGAAAATTCAAGTGTTTTTTTGAATTTTTTAAATTAAATTCTCAATAATTGGGAAATGTTTCTTATGGTGTACTTTCAGATGTATTTTCTGTCGTTTCTTCTGTAGTAGTCGTTAAGGCGCGGGTAGACAAGTTCTGTTCATAGATTTTGTCGTTATACTTTTTTCCGTCAGCGTCGATAAACTGTAACCCGCCGTCTGTGAGCATTGATAACGTCCCGTAGGTGTTCGGTCCTATATTTTCCGTCAATACTCTTTGTATAAATTTTATCTTATAATCCAAATCGGCATATGTTCCGATATTGACTTCTATGCGGTTGTCGTAGTTAAATTTGATATTACCGCGGTCTGAAATATCCACGTGAGCGATTTTTTCCGTAAGTATACCGAAACCGTTATCCGAAAGTGTAGTTATAAGAGCGGGTTTGTGTTCATCACCTGAACGAAACGCCTCACCTGGTTTTAAATCAGCGGCGGCATCAGCTCCGCTTATTATAAGGCATCCTTTTCGGGGAACGGGATTTTTCTCTAAAACCCTGCCCGCCGCCGTCAAATAGAGGTAACCTCCCTCTGTCAAGACATTTACTGCCGCCTCTGCCGGTATTACCTCAAGCACAACCGTTGACGGGAATATCAGACTCATCCTTACATCATCAATATAAATAAAGCCTGTCCTCAGTTTATCTATTACCGAATCTTTGTCCGTCAAAAGCATTGACTGCCCTGATGTAATCCCGCTCTCACTTGCTAATTCGTCTGACGTATAGACAGACGAACCTATTATACTTACACTCTTTACCCTAAAAAAAACCGTAAATGCTAAGAATGTAAATATTATCAAAGCAAGTATAAATCCCGACATTATATACAAAGAGTAATTGCTTTTCCGCTTTCGTTTGACTCGTCTAAGCGGTGTTGTCGTATTTGAAACTTCTGACATTTTTATTTTCCTTATTAATATCTAAGACTACAGATTTTAGCTGATATTCAGGCGTTCAAAATCTGACCTCTGACTTCTGATTTCTTAGTTTTCGGTAGATATCGCCGCAAAATGCCTATAGGGGTACCGACCGGGGCGCCGGCTAAGACGACCTCTGTATTTCTGCTCCCAGCCGTTTTAGGTTGCCTTCAAAATCCTCATAACCTCTGTCGATATATTCAATCAATGAAATTTCAGAACGCCCCTCTGCTGCAAGTGCGGCGGTAATAATCCCTGCGCCGCCGCGCAAGTCTGTTGATTCGGCTTTAGCTGCGTGTAATTTCGGTACGCCGGTAACTACGGCGATTTTCCCCGAAACAATAATATCAGCACCGAATTTCGTCAGTTCGGGTACGTGCCTATAGCGGTTCTCGAATATAGTTTCTTCAAAAACCGTAACCCCTTCTGCACGGGTGAGCATCCCCATAATCACCGCCTGAGCGTCAGTCGGGAAACCCGGATGCACCAAAGTTTTTATCAGCGAATGAGGGGAAGTCAGCTTTTTCCCAGCTGATAATGTTACGCTTGTATCATAGGTATATACCTTACACCCCGCTGCCGTAAAAATCGGTAATATAGGGTCTAAGTCAAACGTATTGCAGTCGCGGATCGTCACCATTCCGCCGGTTGATGCCGCACAGGCAAGATAAGTCGCGGCGGCGATTCTGTCGGGCATTATCTTAAATTCACAGCCTGTGAGTTTCGGAACGCCTTTTATTATAATCCGCCCTGAGGCGTCTGTTTTTATTTTTGCTCCTGCGGCGTTTAGGAATTTTACTAAGTCAACTACTTCGGGTTCGCGTGCGGCGTTTGAAATTATAGTAGTACCTACAGCAGTAACAGCCGCCATTATTATATTTTCTGTAGCACCCACAGACGGGAACACGAGATTTATTTTTGCCCCCGTAATCCCTTTGTCGGCGATAAAATCTAAATGCTCTTCTTCATGAATTACTTTAACGCCCATCTGTTTTAGGGCGGAAATATGCATATCTATAGGGCGGAGTCCGATATCACAGCCGCCCGGCTGGGATATACGGCATCTGCCTGTTCGCCCGAGGATTGCTCCTAAAAAGAATATTGACGAGCGAATTTTTTTCATTAATTTGTCGGGTATTTCGGATTCCCTTACCCCTGTACTGTCTATCGCTATTGTGTTTTCATTTGCAGTGAAAGTAGTTTTCGCACCTAAGTGGTTGAGTATTTGAAGTGCGAAGTAAGTATCGGATATATCGGGTGCATTTTTTATTATGACGTTACCGTCGCAGAGGGTAGCTGCCGCTATCACAGGCAAAACGGAATTTTTTGCCCCCTGAACGCTTATCTCGCCCTCAAGTTTTTTTCCGCCGCTAACTATGAATTTCCGCATTGCCCGCTCCTTAACATATTATTTTTATCATAATATGCGTTTGGAGCATTATGGTGAAGGCGGTCGGTCGCCCCTACTATCTTGTAAAATCTAAAAATTTACTTTTGTGAATGTCCATTTGAATGTCGGATGAATGTCATTCCAGAGGACAGAAGCGAGAAGACAGAAGACAGAGTGAATGTCGCGTTTGAATGTCGGATGGTTGTCCTGTAGGGGCGGATGGCAATCCGCCCGTTAACTCAAGAATTCGCTTGTATGCGGGGCGATTACCATCGCCCCCTACAGAATCCTCATTTTTGTGTGGAATTCACAATCACACTGTATATCTTCTCCGCTGTCGTTTTCTCAAAAATTGCGGCGGCGTTTTTTGCCATTTGGTTTAGTTTATCGGGGGATTTTATCAGTTCTTCTATCTTTGCGGTGATTTTTCCCGGGGTGAGTTCTTTTTCTTCATAGACTACAGCCGCACCCCTTGAACCTAATACCATTGCATTATAATATTGATGATTTTCTGTTACATTCGGCGACGGAATGAGTATTGATGCCCTGCCCAGAGCCTCAAGTTCCGTTATTGTAGAAGCTCCCGCCCGCGCTATAACTAAATCGGCTGCAATTAAATTTGTCGTCATATCATTTATGTATTCACTGATTTTCAGCCGCTTGTTATTAACATCAGGCATCAAGTCTTTAAACGCAGTCAAAAAATCCTCTCTGCCGTTTTTACCGTAGCCGTGGATATGGTTAATTTTTATGCCCGACTGTTTACGTAATTTCTCTTCAAATGAAATTACATCAAGCGCAACATTATTTATACACCTTGCCCCCAGCGAACCGCCGAAAGACAAAATCGTGAGTGAATCATCAAGCCCCAGTTTAGCTTTTGCTTCGGCGCGTGTCATTTGCCTCTCTGTGAATGAATCACGCGTGGGAAGCCCTGTTACAGAGTATTTGACATTTTCCCCTAAACGCTTAGCCGCATCGGGGAACGCAAGCATTACTTCGTCAACTCTTTCGGAAAGCAGCTTTGTAGTTACCCCCGGGAAAGCGTTTTGTTCGTGTATTAAAGTCGGAATCCCCATTTTAGCGGCTGTCATACAGACAGGTCCGCATACATAACCGCCTGTACCTATAACTATATCGGGACTGAAATTTTTTATTATATTTTTACAGACTGTTCCAGATTTAGCTAAATAAGTTAAACTCCGAATATTCCGCATAATCCCTTTCGGGGTAAGTTTCCGGGAAAAACCGTCAACAGCAACTGCTGCATATTCATACCCTTCGCGTGTGACAATACCTTTTTCCATTCCGTCAGGTGTTCCGACGTAAAGAAATTCTGCACCGGGGTTGTGCTTTTTTATAATCTCAGCGATTGCCAAAGCCGGATTAACGTGCCCCGCAGTACCGCCGCCGGACAACAGAATTTTGTTCATTATTAAACCTTTACAAATTGTTGATACTTAACCGGTAAACGAAAATATCAAAATCACCATATAGACAGGCAAGCAGTTGCGCAGGGGGATGGGGGAGGGGGGTGTCGGGGGTGAGGGGGAAGGGGGCGGCGTCACGCCTGCCACGCCTAATAGCCGCCCCCTTCCCCCTTACCCCTGACAAAGTCATGCAAACGTGACATTCACGACATTCATACAACATTCATTCTGACATTCAAACGGACATTCACAGCAGCAACGCTGCGGGACATCTCATCCGACATTCAAACGGACATTCATCTGTATTCTGTATTCTGTATTCAGGTTTCTATTAATGATTGCCGACTGACATTTAAGATAATCCCCATTTGAGCTAACTGCATTATGAGTGCAGTGCCGCCGTATGAGAAAAACGGAAGGGAAATACCGGTATTCGGGATTGTGTTTGTTACTACGGCGATATTGAGTAATGCCTGTAAACCGATTTGAAATGTAAGTCCTACCGCTAACATCATACCGAATTTATCCGGGGCTTTTTTTGCTATATAAAATCCCCTTAAAATAAACAGTAAAAATAATATAATTACTGCTAAAGCACCGATAAAGCCTAATTCTTCACAGACAATAGCATAAACGAAATCGTTTTTGCTCTCCGGGAGATACATAAACTTTTGGCGGGAGTTTCCCAAGCCTAAACCGAACCAACCGCCCGATCCTATTGCAATGAGGGATTGGCGCGTCTGCCATGTTTCGGCGGCTGATTCGTCCATTGTGTTAACCATTGAATTCAAACGTTCATAAAAATACGTATAACCCATCTTATACATAATATAGATAACACATAAAAGTGCCGCCGCGCCGACAATTATTAAAATCAATAAATGCCCGATACGTGTACCGCCGATCAGCATCATTACAGCCCCGATACAGCAGATTATGATTGTCGCCGAAAGGTGCGGCTGAATCATTAGAAGTGTTGCCGTAACCGCTAACACTATTGCAAATGGGATTACGCCAACGGTGAAACGCTTCATTTTTTTGTAATTTTCAGATATGAAATACGCAAAAAGGACAACAACAGCAAACTTTGCGATTTCAGAGGGCTGAAAATCAAATCCGACGTTTAACCATCTCCATGAACCGTTTTTCGGTGCGGTTAGAGGACCGAATCTGCAAAGAATCAGCATTATCAGCGTGACCGCGCTCAGAGTAATCAAAATCCATTTTTTCTTATAAAACCGATAGTCAATATGCGAAATAAACCACGCGACGATAAGACCGCCCGAGGCAAACAAAACCTGCCTGATGAGATAATAATCCCCCGGGTGGTCTTCATTGATAGCCCACGCATATCCGGCTGAAAACATCATTACAATACCGAATACAAGCAGTACTAAAAGTATAACTACAAACGGAATATCAACAGGACCTTTTTTATAACGAGGTTTGTTTTCCGTTTTGATGAGGAGCGATCGGTTAATATTATCCGACGCGCCCGCTGATGATAAAGTTGACATTTATTCTCCAAATTAATTGAAGCAAGTAGGAATACATATTCCGTAGTACCATGTAAAATCTAAAACTTTACATTCGTGAATGTCGCGTTTGAATGTCGGATGATTGTCAATATGAATGTCGTGAATGTCACGTCTGCATGAACTTGTCAGGGGCAAGAGGGAGAGGGGGCGGCTATTCGAGGTGGCAGGCGTGACGCCGCCCCCTCTCCCTCTCACCCCCGAC
>JAISHV010000059.1 GCA_031262495.1 Ruminococcus sp. | reverse complement strand
TCACGTTTGCATGAACTTGTCAGGGGCAAGAGGGAGAGGGGGCGGCTATATATCGTGGCAGGCGAGACGCCGCCCCCTCTCCCTCTCACCCCCGACACCCCCCTCTCCCTCTCCCCCTGCGGGGTTGCCAATCTGCGCGATTTAGTCTTACTCACCCGCTCAGTATATTCACTTCAAGCGGCATACAAGAAAAAATATCCAATAAATTCCCAAATGTAAAGTTTTAGTTGGTACTGAGTACTACATCAGCCGGCTAAAAATAGTATTTGTCCTTAAAATTATCCTCAGTGTCCTCTTTAATCATTTCCTTAGTTTCTTCGATTTTGTCGTATTTTTCCTTTATTTCGCGGCGTACTTTTCTGTTTCTTATCATAAAGGCTACTAAAATTACTGCTAATAGTACAAAAATTCCGACGGTTTTAAGGTCTATGCCGAAATTTCCTTTAAATACCCCGAATATTATTATCCCGATTATGAATACTATTACGCCGAGTTCCGAAAAGAAAATCTTTCTCATAAGATAATTACCATAATATTTTAACACACTTTTGTGTATTTGTAAAGCGAATTTGTTTAAATTTTAATGACAAAATATTTTAAATTCTAAATACTCATCAATTCAGGCATTGCTTCGTCAGTGTTTTCATCTACGCTTTTAAGCTGACGAACAATCGCTCTCGTCCTTGTGTCAATCCCATCCGCTTCTTTCGCGGCGGCATCAATTTTCGCTTTCATTTTCTCGATTTTTTCCGCGAATTTCCCGAATTCACTCTTTACATTCCCTAAAATATTCCACACTTCCGCACTGCGTTTTTCTATCGCAAGTGTCCGAAATCCCATTTGAAGCGACGACAAAAACGCCGAGAAATTCACCGGACCTATGATTAATACTCTTAGTTCTTCTCTGATTTTGTCAAAAAATTCAGGTCTTGACAAGAGTTTTGCATAAAGTCCCTCTCCGGGCAGGAATAATATAGCGAAATCTGTTGTAATCGGCGGTTTTATGTATTTTTGGTTTATTGATTTTGCGGAATTTTCTATAAATTTGAAAAAATTCTTATCGTCGGCGTTATCGTCACGAAAATTCCCCATCGGGAATTTAGAATCCACGGGCAACAGCAATTCCGCGCCGTCCGCACCCTTTTCCGGCAATTTAATTACAAAATCGACAGCCTCAAGAGAATCCTTTGTCAGGCGTTTTTGTTTTTCGTATTGGGCGGGAGCTAAAATTTGCGCAAGGAGCGTTTCAAGCTGGATTTCGCCTATATTGCCGCGTAATTTGACTTGCGTAAAGATTTGTTTTAGGTCGCCTGTTTCGCGAGCTAAATTCTTCATTTCGCCGAGACCGATGTGGACTTGTTCCAAGCGTTCGCCGATAAGTTTAAAACTCTCGTTGAAACGCTGCTCAACCGAGGTTTTCAGCTCCTC
Organism: Ruminococcus sp.; assembly: GCA_031262495.1. Lineage (GTDB taxonomy): Bacteria > Bacillota > Clostridia > Oscillospirales > Ruminococcaceae > JAISGY01. Next base: position 8,966 of record JAISHV010000059.1, on the reverse strand, counting down.
GTCAACCGTTTTTCGGAGTTCTGCCTGTTCGCGCCTTATGCGGTCCTCAAGCTTTGTGAACATTTCAGTGAGTTCGGCGCGGCTTTCGCGGGAGTTTTGAGCGGTTTCGGTTCTTGCTTTGGAAAACTCCGAGCCTAATTTGTCTGAAATTCGTTCTGACAGATTTTCGGTGATTTGCGCTGACGATTTTTCAGAATTATGAGAGATTTCGGTAATTATTTTTTCGGCAATATCGTTGCTCTGTTTCGGCTTTTTGAAAATTATTACCAAAAGATTAACTATAGAAAATACTATAAGTATAATTATTAATGCAATTTCCATATTAAAACAACTCTTCTATCTGCGGCAAATAACTTTCCGCAACATCAAACCCGTGTCTGTAATTCTCGCGTATACGTGTTACATCTTTTTCAAAGCTCTCGAGGGTGTAAAGCGGGCGGATAACTATCGCTTTGCCCGATTTTTCGAGTTCTGAAATACGCGCCATTTGAGCGTTATAGATTTTGTGGCGCGCAAGCAGGAGCATTTCCAGTTTCGGGTAACGAAATTTTATGATTTGTGACATCGCCGCAGTTGATTTGGATAATTTTCGCACAAAACCTTTCGGGCGCGTGAGGATTATAACAAGTTTTTCACAGCCGTCTTTTAATGCCTTAGCGTAAGTCACAGGCGAAGCTAAACCGCCGTCGTAAAAAGACTTTCCGTCAATCTTTATCGCCGGGAAATACCCCGGAATCGCACATGAGGCGCGCAAATATTCCCATTTTTCGGTATCTTTAAGGGCGTTTAGGAATTCCTCTTTGCCTGTTTCGGCGTTTGTGACACCGACTTTTATTTCGCCTTTATACTGTCTGAACGTGTTGTAATCAAAGGGCACGTGGATATTCGGGATTTCATTATATACAAAATCAAGTCCGAAATACGCGCCGTTTTTGATGAAATTCTCAAACCCGAGGTAGCGTTTGTCATTTCTGAAACGCTCCAATAGTTCAAGGTTTCGCCCGGGCTGTTTTGAAACATACGACACCGCGTTAGAAATTCCCGCCGACACGCCTGTAATATAAGGAAATTCAATCCCGCGCATCAAAAACGCATCCATCACGCCCGCCGAAAATATCCCTCTGAATGTCCCGCCCTCAAGTACTAAGCCGATTTTTTTGTTTGACATTTATAATTTTCCTCAGTTTTTTTATCAATTCAAGTATAACACAATATTAAAACAAAGTCAAGCCGCGATAGAGCTATGTAGTTGCTACGTAACTACAGACTATAAGCAACTCTTACGCGGTGAGCATACGAGAGATTATGAAATACTCCCATCGCGATCCAACAGCGCGGTTGCCGCGCCGCGAATCAACCGGCGGTTTGGTCGCCTAAATCGAGGTTCAGCGGTATGTCGATCATGTTATAAAGGAAGAGCACGCTGTCGAAGTCGTTAATGTCAGCATATTCATCGGGAGAAGCGTTTATGTAGCGCAAATCGAGAACTGCTACCTCTGAATAATGGTTGGTTAAAAAAGGTATAAAACAGTTTGCGTACGAGTCTTTTATTACAAGTATTTTGCCGCCTTTGGCAGTGCTTTTTATTGATATAAACGGTTGGTCGCCGCTGAAGAAAACACCGTATTTATTCTTTGTTTTTAACCATTCGCGAAAATACATATCATCATACACTGCCGGTTCACTGTCAGGACTTACAGAAATTTCAACACTTGTTACTTCTGCGCCCGACGGACTTGTGTAAATATCAATTGTATCGGCTTTCATACCATCATATAAAACATTTGAATAACGCGATCCTAAAAATTCATCCGTTGCGTGCTCAATTTCAAAGTCCTGTTCCAAAAGTGGCTCAAAGCCCATTACTTCACCGGCTTTTTGATAAGCGATAAACGCTCCTGCCGTGTTCCAGTGATGGTCTGTTCTGTAGTAAATATACTCGTCCTTTTTGCTGTAGAGTTCATCATAAATATCAACCGGTGTAATATTTCCGTCCAGTCTGTCATAAACATCGGCGAGATATTCTTTCTGATTAAAATTCGGCGCGCCGTAGGGGACTAAGTCTGAATAAATCGCCGCCGCAGTCGGTACAAGCATTACGTAAACACGAGTATCATAGCTATCGGCGAATTGATTTGTATTGTCAGCATTTCCGTTGACGTTCTCGTTATCGGCGGCGGGCATCTTATGAATAAAACGCTCTTTTGAAATATAAACGCCGTTGATTTCACGGCTGCCTATTGCCATTTCGATTGCGGTTTTTGTTTTTACCCAAAATATACGTTCGGGAAAATGATCGGCAATATAGGTTTCTATGCCGTTCATGGCTTCTCTGTTTTCAATTGTTTTTAAATTCACTTCCGGGAATGCCGCTAAACTGCGGTTTTCAATCTCGGAAAATGTCGGCTTTTTAGGCTCAAGTATTATAAGCAAACCAAACAAAATCAGACAGCTGAAAAATATCATCGGTAATATTTTTGTGGTGTCGCTTTTTGTTTCTAAATTTAATTTCAATTTCATTTTAATTAAAACCTAAAATATAAAAATGGATTATATGTAGCATTTACAAGGAATACAATGCAAATAAAAAGCATTGCCGAAACTGTCAAGGTTTTTGTAAACCCGTAAATCAGACTGCCTTTGTCTTGAAGTTTTTTAACACTGTTATCAAAAATTTCTGTCGAGCCGAGTGCCGAAATAATGAACCAAAAGAGATAACCGCTCAGCAGGTAAACCGCCGTACTATCCGCAAATACACCGTTCCCGGTAAACATCGCTTTGAAGAATTTCCCTGTATCGGCAAGGGTTTCGGTGTCAAATAATACCCAGCCGAAAACTGCAATTATAAATGTATATAACTTACTTATAATCTTAGGGAGTTTTTCTAAGATTTTAGCGAAACCTAATTTTTCAATGACGATTAAGATGCCGAAATATAGCCCCCAAAGCAGGAAATTGAAACTTGCGCCGTGCCAAAAGCCGGTGAGTGTCCATGTTATTAAAAGATTAATACAGGTGCGCGATAAACCTTTTCGGTTGCCGCCGAGGGGGATATAGACGTATTCGCGAAACCATGTACCGAGTGTGATATGCCATCGCCGCCAAAATTCCGTAACACTTTTTGATATGTAAGGGTGATCGAAATTCTGAGGGAAATCAAATCCGAGCATTTTCCCCAGCCCCACCGCCATGTCGGAATACCCCGAAAAATCAAAGTAAATCTGAAATGTAAATGCCAAAATGCCGAGCCAAGCGGTGAGCGCGGAAATTTCGGAAAATTCCATTGCTTTGACGGTTGTCCAGAGCATACCGATATTGTTTGCGATTAAAACTTTCTTTGCAAGCCCTTTTATGAAGATGCCGATACCGTCAGAGACTTTGTCAGCGGTTACGGTGCGGTCGTCAATCTCGTTTGCTACATCAGCATAACGCACAATTGGACCGGCTACAATCTGCGGGAAAAGGGTTACATAACACAGAAAACTTGAGAATTTCTTTTGCACTTTAATATGCCGTCGATAAAGGTCAATCGTATAAGACATACTCTGGAATGTGTAGAACGAAATCCCAATCGGCAGCGGAAGATTCGGGTCTTTTATATCAAAAACCGTGAGGTCGTTTATGATGCCGATAAAGAATGAACTGTATTTAAAGACGGCAAGCAGTCCGAGGTTCATCACAACAGAAACGAGTAAAAACACCCGCCGCAGTTTCTCATTACGTTTAAATTTATCTAAAAGTCTCCCCGCGAAATAGTCTATCGCCGCTGATACAATCATTATCAGAACATAAAGAGGTTCGCCCCATGCATAAAAAATCAGCCCTGACAACAAAAGAACGATATTTTTTAATCGTTTCCCGCTTAAAAAATATACGATCAGCGTTATAGGCAGAAAGAAAAATAAAAAGACGAGGCTTGAAAAGACCATTAGTTTTTACCTGAAAATTGTTTTGATTTTATGAAATTCGTGTTTTCGCCGTACAGGCAGATGATTTTTTATTATCAGTAATACTCCCATCTCGATCCGCCCGCGGGGGCTCCCCGCCGCGGTGAGCATCGCAGTTGCTACGCAACTACAGACTATAAGTCGTGTCTACGCGGTGAGCGTTTTTGGAATTATGAATGACTTCCATCGCGAAATGACTGCGGGTCGCCCGCCCCTGCCGGGGCACCGGCTTATACTCTCTGTTTAATATTAATATACTCCACCCTCTCCTGAACCGCTTTATATGCCGGTCTGATGATTTTCCCGGCGTTTGTTAGTTCTTCCATTCGGTGGGCTGACCAACCGGCTATACGCGCTATGGCGAAAAGCGGGGTATAGAGTTCCATCGGCAAGCCCAGCATTGAATACGCAAACCCGCTGTAAAAATCCACATTCGCCGAAACGCCTTTATATACCTTTCGCTCTGCGCCGATTACCTCAGGCGCAAGTTTTTCTATCCGCGTATACAAAGCGTAGTCTTCCTCTAAACCTTTCGCGGCGGCAAGTTTTGCTACCGCTTTTTTCAAAAGGTTAGCTCTCGGGTCGGACAGCGAATACACCGCGTGTCCCATGCCGTAAATAAGTCCGCTTCTGTCGAAAACCTCTTTATGAAGCATTTTTTTAAGATAATCTTTAATTTCCCCGTCGTCATCGGGGTTTTTTATATTCTGTTTCATGTCGTCAAACATTTGCGTAACTTTTATATTCGCGCCGCCGTGTTTGGGTCCTTTGAGGGACGATAAAGCCGCCGCGATTGCCGCATATGTATCTGTGCCGCTGGAAGTCACTACGTGAGTTGTGAAAGTGGAGTTATTACCGCCGCCGTGTTCGGCATGAAGCACGAGTGCCATATCTAAAATGGATGCTTCAAGTTCTGTGAAAGAACTGTCGGGGCGCAGCAGATGCAAAATATTCTGTGCGGTCGAAAAATCGGCGCGGGGCGGATGTATAAAGAAGCTCCCGCCGTCTATATAATAGGTTTTCGCTTGATACGAATACACACTGATAAGCGGCATTAGCGCGATAAGTTCCAGAGATTGCCTTAAGACGTTAGGCAAACTCACGTCATTCGGATAGTCATCATACGAAAAGAGTGTGAGTATACCCCGCGCAAGCCCGTTCATAAGGTCTTCTGACGGGGATTTCATAATTACATCACGCACAAATGTTGTCGGCAAAACGCGGTAGTCCGCAAGCAGAGCCGAAAATTTATTGAGTTCAGTTTGAGTAGGGAGTTGCCCGAAAAGCAGAAGATAACAGGTTTCTTCAAACCCAAAACGCCCCTCCGCCAAAAATCCGGCGGTTAAATCCTCAACATCAATGCCGCGATAGAAAAGTTTCCCCTCACAAGGGTGACTTTCGCCGTTAATTTCCACAGAGGACACGATTTCGGAAACTTCCGTTAACCCGGCAAGAACGCCTTTGCCGTTTATGTCGCGCAAACCGCGTTTCACGTCATATTTACCGTAGAGAGCGGGGTCAATATTACTGTTTTTTGTACATAAATCGGTGTATTCCTGAATTTGGGGTGAAATCTCGGAAAATGTGAAATTATACATTGTTATGTCCTCCTATCTTTAATTCTTGTGAAATTTATTAATTTAATTTTAACATATTTATTGCGATTTGTCAAGGCGAAATTTTTAAGCATTATTTTTATGAATAACTTGTGAATGTCGCGTTTGAATGTCGGATGAATGTCATGGCTTCGATGTCGTATGAATGTCACGGCTTCGATGTCGTATGAATGTCTGTGAATGTCCGTCTACGATGTCTTGCAGGGGATGAGGGGAGAGGGGGCGGCTATTCGGGGTGGCAGGCGTGACGCCGCCCCCTCTCCCCTACACCCCCTGCACCCCCTACCCCTCTCCCCCCGCGCAACTGCTCGCCTGTCTGCTTAGTCTTACTCACCCATTCAGTATATTCACTTTAAGCAGCATACAAGAAAAACTCCGCCCGATTTTCATTGAAAATCGGGCGGTTGTTGTTTATTATCGTTTCATCTTCTACGCGGTGAGCATCGTTAAATTCAGTAAGACTTCCATCAGCAATACGCAGCGTTGCTGCACGGCGGGTTGCCCGCCCCGCCCGGATTTCAGCTAAAATCCGGGCGGGTGTGGTTATTGTATTAATTTTTTAGAATTAATTTTTGGAAGTTGTGCTTTTGTGTGAATAGCTTATTCTGTCGGCGCATCGCCGCTGTCGTCTGTACCGTCGCCGGCTCCATCATCTGTACCGCCGCCTGTGCCGTCACCATCTGTGCCGTCGCCATCACCTGTGCCGGAACCGCCGCCTGTGCCGGTTCCGCCGTCAGACGATATTTCATCTGTGAAGGGGAATTCTATCGTAACTACATCGGATGTTAAATAACCCTTTACTGTATATGTCCAGTTACCGTTTGCGTCTTTTCTAAGACCTGATGTTGCTGCTTCCGGTACGCGAAGGTGGATAATATTGAGTGCAGAGTCTGCGTATGTGTCTACGATAATCGTTTTGCCGCCGTTGGTGCCTGCCGGATTTGTTACTATTAAGTGTTTTACATCTTTGTTATCAGCGCCTTTAACGGTCCAATCACCAGCCTCTAATGTTTTGTATTTGTCCCAAGTTTCGCCGTCAAGTGAGATTTGATATACAGTTTCGGACTCAACGCCGAGATTTTTAAGTTCGCCGCCAATCTTTTCTTGTAACAGCCAGCCTGTATCAGCAACGTAAGTGTATGTTATCTGACCATCGGCTACTTTAGACTTATCTGCTTCTAATGTGCCTATCGGATAGGCTTCTCTGATAATCATAGCGGTTGACTGTGATTGAACGCATTTTGTCGGGTTATCTGGTGTTACTTTACCATTGGCTTTAACGCGTACTTCGATAACATAGCCGTCTGATGTTGCATCATCTGCTTCGGGTTGGTAATCAGTTATATCGAGTATTACCTTGTCTTTGCCGATTTCGCCGCCGTCAAGCGGTGACCATGTAACATCTACCCAGTCTTGGATAACTTCATCATTAACTACTACAGGATCGCCCGTCGTCTCGTCCGTGGTGTCATTTTTCATGTCGGTGACTTTTATCTGGAGAGTATTGACTTTATTTTCGCCGTATGTGAACGGAATAGCTTTATTGCTCTTGCCGGTTGCGAATTTTGAACCGCCCTCTTCGCTTAAGGGTTCTGCGTAGTCAGTTACATCAAGCTCATGTGTCAGATAAATTTTGCCTTCGATATTTTCTATATTGAAGATTTCTGTTATTGCGCTCGATTCGGGCATTTCTACAACCCTAATTTCAGAAGCGCGTTTGTTATAGACAGCCTTGTTGCGGAAAGCTACATACAGTGCATCTGTGGCATCGCTTACCTGCATATTAGCTTCGGGTACAGTTGTCCATGCGCCCCATTCGAGCGTGCCTGTCGTTGCGGCGGTTTCTGTTGACTGTTTGCCTATGGCGTATTCCATTGAGAGGGCTTTTGTGCCTTTGAATGTGCCTTTCGCGATATCTACAGAGATTTTCGGAGCGGCGGGTTTTTTCGGGATTGAGAGGGTTGCGGGTTTTGACATAGGACCGAGATGTTCAATGTCGCCGTCCGCTGCAACTTTCGTGCCTTTTAAATTAAGTTCTACTTCTGCATAAGCGATATTCAGTTTAATGGCATTGTTTAAATTATAACTATCTAAAGAGAATTTAGAATAATTCATGCCCTCTACGTCAGTACCGTTGAGCGGTATAAGTTCATAACTGTCACCGACAGACATGAAATATTTTCTTGTGAGGTCTTTTTTAATATAAAGAGAGTTGTCGGCGGGGTTATAGGTTACGTCTTTTTGGGCTGAATCCGCCGCATAAGTTACCTTGCTTACGCCGTCAAAACCAACCTCGGCTTGTTTTGTTGTTTTAAAAGAAGCAGCTACAGTCGGCTTCGCATCGCGGCTGACAGGGATAACTATAGTGTATGCTATACTTTTGTCCGCGCCGCGGCTTGTGCCTTCAACGCCGTCTTTGTTTACATTAGCAACAGGCAAGAAGCTTGTCGGATCTTGTCCCGCCGGGTCTGAAGCTTTATCGCGGAGATATATAACCAGTTCCTGATCCGTCATTGCGCCGGAAACTTTTTTGTCGGCTTTTATTTGTTTTGTGATATCAATTGTATAGGGATATGCTGTGCTTTCGGGGCTTTTAACTAAATCAAACCATGTGGATCCGTTATAAGAATACTCATAAGTGTTATCTTTAAAAACGATAAAATCTCTGAGCGGATCTTCGGAAACATTACTTGAGGTGAACACTATTTCATATAATGCTGATTCCGGAGAGCTGTATCCGGCTGCCAATATCGCGCCTTCGAGATTATTCCCAGCCCATTCTTGTTTTGTCTTAATGCCGTCTGCCGCTCCGGCAGAGATAAACATTGCAGAGCCCATCACAACAGCCGTCAAAGCCGATATGAGCCCTATGGTAAATTTTTTTCGGGAATTTTCTTTTTTCATAAATAAAATCCTTTCCTTACAGAGTACAGAATACAGAGGACAGAATACAGAGCTTGTTTACTTCGCAATCTCTGAATATTGTGACCGGTACTGTACATTAATTGCGGCGTTTGCCGCGTTTAATTCGCTTAAGATATCCAAAATTCGTTCTTGGAACATCTTTTAAGCGTTTATTAATATAGGTGTATACACCCATAATAATTTCTTAGTATAATTATACTATAATATTTGTATAATTTTCTTTATGATTTTGTGAAATTATTGTTACATTTTTTTACTTTTTATATGTCTGTAGCACGCTGTAAAATCTAAAAATTTACTTTTGTGAATGTCGCGTTTGAATGTCGGATGAATGTCATATGAATGACAATATGAATGTCGTGAATGTCACGTTTGCATGAACTTGTCAGGGGCAAGAGGGAGAGGGGGCGGCTATCTGAGGCGGTATTACCCCGCCGCCCCCTCTCCCTCTCACCCCCGACACCCCCCTCTCCCTCTC
>JAISHV010000039.1 GCA_031262495.1 Ruminococcus sp. | reverse complement strand
TGTGAAATTTCAGCTTCTCGTACTCTTGTAGCGTGACCGAGAGCGGCTGCTTCGTTATGTCGTGCGCGTTCACGCAGACGTTCTACTTCTCTAAACTCGTTTGAATGTGCTACACTTTGATATGCGGCTACTGCTTCACTCATAACAGGCACCCCCATTTCGACAATTTTATTCAAATCTTCTTCTGTTTGGGCTTTGAAGAACGCAAGCCAAAACTTGATTTCCTCATCTCCGTCAGTCGGTTCGGGCAATTTTTTCAGCTCATAATAGTGCATAACTTGGTTGTCACAAAGCTCCGTGTGGCGGGTGACTTCGAGAGGACGGAACTCCGAATGAAATTCCTCGCAATCGAACAGCTTAAAGCCCACTATACTGATTAATATAACCTTCGGCAGGTCAATATACTCACCGCCGGACTGGAGAGCCGAGGAATATTCTCGTGCCCAATAGTAAAGCGAACGTTGTTTGTAATCGTCCTCGTCAGCAACCTGAACCTCTAAATCAACCTTTTGCCCGTTCACAATCATATTTATGTCAAGGCGGCAAAATTTATCTCCGAGAGTTTCAGGCGGGATTTCGCTGTTCGTGATAGTAAACTCGGTAATGCTCTCAAGCGGCATTTTTAACATCATACTGACAACGCGCTTAAGGTATTCCGGATTTTTGACAAAATACATTTTGAAAAGAATGTCGTTTGTCATAGTGTGTTCAAGTTTAGCCATTTGATAATTCCTCATTTTTGGTCTTGTTTTCTCTCTGATTATATTATACACTGAATTTAAGGTTTTGTCAATAGGTAAATTAAAGTGCCTTTTGGGGATATTACGTACCGATATGGTCAAAAAATTTCGTAAATGATGACCATTTACGAAAAGCGACATTTTAATCAATTTTACACAATTTTACTACACTATTTTAGCACAAAAATAATTGTAATTTGTTATATAATTGTAAATTTTTATGGGAGGAATTATAAATTATGGCAACTATTGAAAGGAACATTTATCTTAGAAGTGACGGGAGATACGAAGCGCGGTATGCCCAGGGAAAAGACGAAGCGGGGCGGACAAGGTACTCGGCTGTTTATGCAAGAACGCTTGAGGGCGTTAAGGACAAGCTGAACGCCGCTATTGCGGTGATTGTCGTTCTCCCGGAGAAGCCTAAGCTCACGGTCGTAAAAGCATTAGAGCGGCATCTTGAAACGGAAAGCATACGCTTAAAGCCCTCAACAGTCTGTGTCTACAGAAACTACATAAAGAATTATATTCAGACATTCTTCGGAGATATGCCCGTAGAGGTACTGTCGCAAACGATTTTACAGGATTTCGTCATAAGGCAAATAGATAACGGACTGTCAGCTTTGGTTGTTCAGTCCGTTTTCAATTTTCTGAAAGCGGGATTGCCTGAAAAGCAGGGCATTTGGGACGTTGTTTTGCCAAAATCTGTAAAACACAAGGCGGAGTTCCTCTCACTGTTTGAGCAAAAGCAGTTGGAAGAATCGGCAAAACGCTATGGCGGCGGTACATATTTAGCGATTATGTTATGCCTCTATACAGGCTTACGAATCGGTGAGGTAATAGGTTTACGACGTGAGGATATTGATTTTGAGAGAAAGACTATAGCCATTCGCCGTACCATTCAGCGGATTAAATCTGAAAATTCGGGGCAAAAAACGGAGATTGTCGCTTTATCGCCTAAAAGTCAGTCCTCAAACAGGGTGATACCCTTGCCGGCTTTTATAGCGGAGCTATTGAAATCAACAACTGTAAGCGGTTATATCATTTCGGGGTCTGATAAGCCGATTGAGCCGAGAACCTTACAATACCGCTTCAAGAGGCTCTTATCTCTCTCCGGCATTCGCAGCGTAAACTTCCACACAACACGTCACACATTCGCAGCAAGGGCGTTAGAGCAAGGGTTTGACGTAAAAACGCTAAGCGAGATTATGGGACATTCATCGGCAGCGGTCACGCTAAACAAATATGCCCATATTTCAGACGAATGTAAACGCCACCATATGGAATCACTTGTTGGTGTTTTTGACCAGAATGGTGACCAGATGTGATATTCTGGTCAAAAGAGCTTTGAAACGTTAATAACAATGACTTTTCGTAAATGGTCATCATTTACGAAAGATTTCCGATATTATACTACTACACTTTCGGCAGAATTGCAACACTATTTTTGAGATTTTCTTAATTTCTTATGAAGCAATTTGAAAAAAGCGTTTTGGTAAAAGTCAATTACACGATATGTCCAGTTCAAATAAACAATTTTTCGGAGGTTATATGAAAATCAGGCGTATTTTAGCGGCAGTGCTTGCCGCAGCAATAATTACGGCGATTTCAGGGTGCGGACAGACAGAAGAGACAGGTAGCGGGGGAGATTTGACAAGGGAGACGGCGGGGGAGGCTGAGGGTACTACAATGGCGGCTACAACAACCGCTGCGACCACAACTGAAGCTCCGAAACCCGTAATTAACTTACCACTTGTTGTAACTAATAATACTTTGACAGAAGATTATTACATAGACATAAGCGGAAATGTTAAAGCATACGGCAATGACGAATCCTTGATGAGTGATGTTAAAAGCATTTTTGTTCTTAAACCCGATGGGTTTTCTGAAAACGATACATCCTACTTTTTCATTAAAAATGACAATTCATTGTGGGCTTTTGGTGACGGAAAAGTCATCGGTGATAATACCGGCATATCAAAAGCTACCATTGATAAAGCTGTAAAAATAACCGATAATGTCGCTGAAATTACAGGAGGTCAGATATACGCACAAACGACACCTACGATATTCATAATAAAAAGAGATAAGACCCTTTGGGGGTGGGGGTGCAATAACTCCAATCAATTAGGCGGCGTTTCAGATGATTCAACAGTGTATGAACCTGTTGAGATTATGAATGATGTTACTGAAATTGATTTGTTATACAGCGCAATTGTTGCTGTAAAATCGACAGGTGAAATGTGGGGATGGTCTATTGTCGGTTCATCAAGTATGACAATGTTTTCAGGCGCAACAGGTATTTTTTACAATGAGAATTCAACGACTTCTACCCCTTCAATTCTCGGAGAGAGTATTCGCTCATTCGGTCAATTCGGAGAAAACAGTTATTATGTTGTTGACGTTGATGACACCTTGTGGACTTGGAAATATGAATCCGCAAATTATATCAGTGCCGCAACAGGAGGCAGTAGTACATATGGCTTACCCGAAGAAATGATTAATGACGTTAAGTCAGTTTTTACGAATTGTGAGCCGCTCTCTATAGGTTATTTCGATGATAACATAAGCGTAGTAAAGACAGATGGTACTCTTTGGGCGATGGGGGCGAACGAAAGCGGACAACTCGGCGACGGCTCATTGATTGACAGAGATGAATTTGTACAGATTACGTCTGGTGAAGAAGGTTTTGAAAATATCAAAACGGTAAAATATAAAGCTGCAATTACAGAAGGTGGAACATACTTTTTCTGGACTTCTGATAATCCGAATCCGCGTTGGGGAGGAGTGCTTATTTATGACAGATACAATTTAAACAATGATGATTATTATGACTTCTTAGAGATTTACGGACGTTATTACAATAGAACAATATCGGATACCCTTGCTACAAACGTTATGATCCCGGCAGAAGAAATTATTGAATAAAAGCAACATAAAAAATATTTTGCGATAGAAAGGTTAAAAACTATATGGAAACTTTCTCTTTAATTTTAGGTCTTATTGTAGCTCCAATAGTTGTCGTTTTCAGTATTATAAATACAGTTAAAAAATCAAGAGAAACTTCGGATGCTCAATATTATCAAAAAAAGGAACTGACGGAATACTTAACTTCAAAAGGATTTAATATTACCAAAATGATTTCCGTTACTTTACCCGGAAGCGGTTACTATCTGCGTAAAAATATGTACCCCGCTATGGACTGTATTATGTGTGTTGACAAGGAAAAGAGAAAATGGACTATTGCTTTAGACGGACAATCGCACCCAAGAATTTATAAATTTTCTGAATTCCGCGAATTTATCGTTGAAATAAACGGGAGAGGCGCGGGCGATGTGGGTTATAACGCTGTTGTCGGTTATATTTTCGGCGGGCTTATCGGTGCAGCAGCCGGTGCCGCTCTTACTCGACGCTATGGTACCATTAAGGAACTCACATTGAAAATCAGAATTAATGACTTAAATAATCAATTTATTTATATACCTATTGTAACTGTACCGCAAGGAATAAGAGATGATGATAAATATCTTCCTCTCCTGACAACTTTCGCTTCGGAGGTAGAACAAGCGTTTGCATATATCGGTGAAAACTAAATTGCAACTACAAATACATAAAGAAAGGAGATTCATTCACGATTTCAAAAAATCCTGCAACACAATCTACATAGGCGATATCAAATGGCGTAAATCTTAAAATTTGAAAAGAGGAAATTCATATGAAACTGAAAAAAATAATTTCGGCAGTTTTAGCGACAGTAATAATGTTGTCGCTGTCAATATCGGCAAGTGCGGAGACGATGTTTGATGTTGCAAAAGATGTAAAGATTGGGTCATCATATAAGACAGTTTTGACAGATGATACTATGGATAATACTTTCAAGTTTACAGTCACGTCAGATACGACTATTACGATAAATTTAGAGTCAGATATGGGCTTAGCTTTTTACTATCTATATGATTCCGACGGAAAAGAGATGTCGAGCAAAAATTACAAAGAATCGTCAGGTGATATAACCAGCTATTATATTAAATGGAATACTAAAACGGAATTCGCAAAAGGTTCTGTGGATTATTCGCTTATGAAAGGCACTTATTATCTTCAATTCTCAAAGAATTACGGCGGCGGTAACATAATGCGATTCAAAATCTCTGACCCCAACGCTTCAAGCGTTACCGCGCTTTCGCTCTCAATAACAATCGAAGAGGGCGATACTCTCGACCTCGGCGGTATCGTTACGCCGTCAAGCGCGAAAGTCACTTGGAAATCAAGCGACAGCGAAGTCGTAACTGTTTCAAGTTCCGGCGAGGTTAAAGCCGTTTCGGCGGGCAAAGCAAAAATCACCGCAACAGCCGGAGGGAAAACCGCAAGTATAACTATTATCGTAAACTGAACTCGCTTATAGTCTCAACCCGTTACACGATAGGTGAATGACTTATAAGCCATTTAAAGCTTACCTTAGCTATATGGGGTAAGCTTTATTTATGTCAGAACAACCCAGTATATCACGCTATTTAAGTGTATCAATAAAAAATTCTGAAAAAAATCACAACCCCCCTTGACAATCCGCGTTCTGGAACGCCGATATATTCTCAATGATCCGCACACTTTCCGAAACGGTAATCATACCGATAGCGGGCATAATCCTCACATTTGTCCTCTGCTACGAACTCATCACAATGATTATCGAAAAGAATAATATGGCGGATTTCGACACGTTCAATCTGTTCAAATGGATATTCAAAACGTTTGTTGCGGTGTTCATTTTGACGCACACGTTCGACCTTGTAATGGGTGTGTTCGAGCTTGCTCAAACAGTCGTAAACGGCAGTGCGGAAGTCGTTCAGAACAGTATGGATTTAGAACTTGCGATGGAGAATTTGGCGGAGCAACTTGAAGCAATGGAAGTCGGCGAACTTATCGGCTTGTATCTCGAATCGGCAATACTTTCGCTTGCTATGAAAGCAATTTCGATATGCGTTTTCCTCATAATTTACGGGCGTATGCTTGAAATCTACCTTACCTGTTCGCTCGCCCCGATACCGTTCTCAACAATGGTAAATAAGGAGTGGGGGCATATCGGGAACAGCTACCTTAAAACCCTGTTCGCACTTGCGTTTCAGGGCTTTCTCATAATGGTATGCGTTGCGATTTATGCGGTACTTTTGCAGTCGGTAACAGCAAGCGAAAACGTCCATTCGGCAGTCTGGAGCTTAATGGGGTACACCCTGTTATTATGCTTCAGCCTGTTCAAAACAAGCTCGCTAAGTAAAGCAATTTTCGGGACGCATTAACTGAACAAAATACTAAACTTATCCCCGTCGAAAAGAAACTCGGCGGGGATTTTTCGGGAGAAAAAATATGATTACAGCAAAAACAATTAGTGAGGAAGTAGGCGTGGGAGACCTCGTCCTATCCTCACCTCACGGGCAGTACGGCAGCCTTGTCGGCATAGTAATCGCCGTTGAAAAAGTCGGAACGCCCGAACACGAAACGGATAACCCCGGCGACGATATTCACGTAAACTTCGCCGCAAGCGATTATTCGCCGGAACGAAAAGCGGAGATTGTCCGAAGTTTTGCTCACACCGGCA
>JAISHV010000073.1 GCA_031262495.1 Ruminococcus sp. | reverse complement strand
GCGGCTATTTATCGTGGCAGGCGTGACGCCGCCCCCTCTCCCTCTCACCCCCGACACCCCCCTCTCCCTCTCCCCCGGCGGGGTTGCTAAGCTGCGCGATTTAGTCTTACTCACCCGTTTTGTATATTCACTTCAAGCAACATACAAGAAAAAATATCCAATGAGTTCCAAAGTGTAAAGTCTTAGTTGGTATTGGGCACTACAAAATCTGACCTCTGTCCTCTGACATCTGATTTCTGTGTTTATAAGTCTATTTTATCATAAAGACTGCCGGCGGAGAGGTAGGAGTCTTCGGGTTTGGGTTTTTTATAGTCGCGCTCAAATGAGCTTTTCATAATATCAACGGGTTTACGCGGAAGGTCGTCGTCATTTCGGCGGCTATCACGGTTGTCGCGTGTATCTCGTCTTCCGTAATGGTCGTTTCTGTCGCCGGATTTGCCTGTTCTGTCGCTTCGGTCGCTTCTGTTGCCGTCTTTAAAGCCGGGTTTCGGCGTGCGGTTATACGTAGCTGTTACACGCGGCAGGACAGATGAAATTACCACACGTCTATATGGCTCATCGCCTATAGATTTGCTTACAACGCCCTCTATATCACCGACAGCCGAATGAATAATACGGCGTTCGTAGGGGTTCATCGCTTCAAGGGTGGTTGCGCGCCCTGTTTTAATAACGCTGTGTGAAATTTTCTTAGCAAGTTCTGTCAAAACTTCGCGGCGTTTATCCCTATAGCCGTTGCAGTCAAGCGTCACGCGGAAATAATCCTTCGTGCCGCGATTAGCCGACATTGAAGCAAGGTATTGGATAGAATCAAGGGTTTCGCCTCTGCGCCCGATAACTACTCCCGATGTTTCGCCGACAATCTCAATAAAAGCTCCGCCGTCTTCATCCGAAACCTTGAGGTCGTTTGTTATGCCCATTTTTTCCAAAATGGCTTTGATATAACTTTCAGCTTGTTCTATCTTAGTTTTTGGAGGATTATATTCGGCTGAGACTTTTGCATCGGTTTTTCCGAGCCCTAAAAGCCCTTTTTTCGGTTCAGTCAAAACCGTAAAGGTAATTTCATCTTCTGATACACCAAACGCCGCTGCGGCTGCCGCACGGGCTTCTTCAAGTGTTTTCGCGGTAAATTCTTGTTTCATATTCATATCCTAATATAGAAGTTAGATGTTAGATGTGAGATGTTAGATGTTAGATGTCAGATGTCAGGCAATCGCCTCTGCGCGGTGAGCATCGTAGTTGCTGCGCAACTATAGCCTATAAGGAACTTTCACGCGGTGAGCATCTAAACGTCCGGAAAGACTTCCATCGCGATATAGCCCTGCCGGGGCACCGGCTTAGTCTTCTGTGTATGTGTCCCCGTATTTTTCCGCCTGTTTACGGCGGGCTTCGTTTATCAGTTTGCGTTCTATTTCACGTTGTTTTGATTTGGAAATTTTACCGTCTGACGGTGTGTCGTCTTCGTCGTCGAATTTCGCGGAGCTTACGGTAATTGTACTACGCTTGTTGTCTGCCGCCGTATTTGATGTCCCTTGTTGTTCTTCGAGCATTTTTTGATAACGCTCCATCATTGACTGACGTTTACCGCCGCCTTTTTTGCGCCGTTTTTCTTTGTCTTTTTCAACAAGTTTTGCTACATATTCAGGCGTGAAAAGCTTATTCAAAATAATCATTTGCCCAAAGCCCACGATTCCGGAAACAGTCCAGTAAAACCCAATTCCGGCAGGATAGCCTATAGCAATCATAACGGAAACAATCGGCATACCGAACATCATCAGCATCATTGAATTAACCATGGGGTTTGTCTGCGCGCCTGATGCTTTTTGCATTTTCTTCTGTCTGATAAACATATAGACAGACGAACACATCTGAACAAGTCCCGACAAAATCGGTATTGCCGCAAGCATTATAGCCGTTTTGTCCCAAACAGGCGGCGAAAATGACGGTATTGCGCCGAAGTCCATACCGAAAAATGTGTTATGGAAAGCGGCAGTTTTTTCGGCGAAACTCTGCATCTCGGTAACGAGTTCGGGATTATTTGTGAAAATCGCCGGGAAATCCTGTACTAAATTGGTCGTGAAGAGTGCTTCGTTTTCTTTTACGGCTTGAACAACATATATTTCGGGACGTGCAGTAAATGCCGCCGGCACTGTTTCAAATGTGGATGCAGCTATCTCTGTTGCAGCTTCGATTACAGGTCTTGAGGCGCGTATAATATGCGTTATCGGGCGGTAAACAACGTCAAAAATACCGAAAAGCAGCGGAAACTGAATAAGGAGCGGCAGACAGCTTGCCATAGGGTTTATACCCTCTTCGGAGTAAAGCTTCATCTGTTCTTCCTGTTGTTTTTGCTGATTGTTCGGGTATTTTCGCTTGAGTTCATCAAGTTTCGGCTGGAACGCCGTCATAGCCGCTTGCTGTTTCTGCTGTTTTACCGACAGAGGGAACATCAAAACACGTGTCACAATAGTAAACAAAATGAGGGCTAAGGCATAACTGTGACCGATTTGATAGAAAAGCCACATTATGAACCCGAGCGGATAGCCTATAATTTCAGATATAAATCCCAATTGAGTGTCCTTAATATTGTATTGTTCCCGATTTTTCGGGATTTTATAAATTTTTAATTTTTTTGAATATTAAATGTCGTCTTTTTTTGTAGAGAGTGATTATATACTCTGTTCTGACATCTGACTCTCTGACTTCTGACTTCTGTTATAACTCAGTCTCTTTTTATGATTTTGCCGTCTGGAATATAAAAAATAAAAGCAAAATTTCTCCGGGACGTAGTCTATGCCGCCGAGTGACCACATATTACAGCGCGTAATCCGCCAGAGTGCCAAAAAAATCCCTTTAGCACCGAAACGCTCTAAAGCGTCTAATGCATACTGAGAACAGGTCGGGTAATATTTGCATTTTGGAGTTGTGCGCGGCGAAATGTGTTTTCGGTAAAATTTTATTATCGCTGTCAGGAGTTTTTTCATTTGTTTTGTTTCGGGCGGGCACGTAAAAACCGCTCAAAATCCGCCTTAACTTTGCCTTGTAAGTGTTTCGCAACGTCGGTTGACTTAAAAAGATGACAGCCCTCACGCGCCAAAATTACAAAATCAAACCCTTCGGGGAATTGATTCAGACTTTCGCGCCAAGCGGCTCTGATAATACGTTTGCAACGGTTTCTGATGACGGCATTGCCGATTTTTTTTGATGCGGTAATGCCCATTCGTAATAGAGGCAGGTTATTTTTAACAAAGTAAACCGAGACGCATTTGCAGGCGGAAAACCCGCCCTTTCTATATGCGCGCAAAAACGCCCCGTTATCCTTTATTACGTTGAAGTCCATTTTAAGCCCCCATTCATAATGTGAGATGAACACAAAAAGCTATGAGAGCTTATTTCTTTCACTTTGAAAAACACTGACACTAAATTAATAGCTGAGTGTTTTTCTGCCCTTAGCACGGCGGCGTGATAATACGTTTCTGCCGCTGCGGGTAGACATTCTTGCCCTGAAACCGTGGACTTTCTGACGGTGCAGTTTTTTAGGCTGGTAAGTTCTTTTCATAATTTTTTCACCCTTGATTTCAATTCAGATAGATTTATTTTAATATTTTTTTGAGGGTTTGTCAAGCTATTTTCAGTAATAGTATAAAAATACAAAATAAATTTACAAATAGTTAATAATATTGCTTTATACAGGTTGGGAAATTTTGATAATTTCAAATTTCCCAACTGATTTCGCGTTTTTTCTGCAAAGAAAATATTGTATAATATAGAAAAAGGCAGGAAATCAAAAAGGAGGCAAAAAAATGGCGATATTCTTAAATAACAAATCAGAAAAAGTAGTAAATAGGGTAATAAACATCGGAATTGAAAAGATTTACCCAAACCCATATCAACCGCGTTCGCAGTTTGGCTCTGACATAGACGAATTAGCCGAAAGCATCAAAGAAAACGGAATATTACAGCCGCTGACAGTGCGTAGGCGCGCCGACGGAAATTTTGAGCTTGTAGCAGGGGAAAGGCGTTTACGCGCTTCAAAGAGAGCGGGATTTACGGAAGTCCCGTGTATTGAGGTGACACTCACGGAGCAAGGCTCGGCGGTAATGGCACTGGTTGAAAATATTCAGCGGCGTGACCTGAATTTCTTTGATGAAGCAGAGGCAATAGGGAAACTCATACACTTTTACGGGATTACGCAAGAAGACGCGGCGCGGCGATTAGGGAAAACCCAATCGACTATCGCGAATAAACTGAGGATTTTGCGGCTTTCTGATGATGACAAAGAGAAAATCCTTACATACGGCTTGACAGAACGTCATGCGCGGGCACTCTTGCGCCTTGAACCGCCCGAAAGAACAGAAGCGATAGAAAATATCCGCCTAAAGAGGCTCAATGTAGAACACACCGAGCGCATGATTGACAATATATTAATGTCAAAAAAGGAACACGACCGCATACGCAAACATTCGGGGCTGTTTAAAGACGTGAGACTTTTTGCCAACACCATCAGCAAAGCCTTAGACATCATGCGCGCCGCCGGTGTAGAAGCAGAAGCTATGGAGAATAAGACGACGGAGTATATTGAATATATAGTCAGGATAAAGGCGGGCAACCCGCCGGTTGATCCGCGATGAAAGTTTTGTAAGAATTTTTCATATGCTCGCCGCGTAGAAGATGATAGTTTTATATTTGTAGCACTCAGTACTAACTTAAACTTTACAGTTGAGAATTCATTGGATATTTTTTATTGTATGTTGCTTGAAGTGAATATACAAAACGGGTGAGTAAGACAAAATCGCACAGCTTGGCAACCTCGCAGGGGGAGAGGGAGAGGGGGGTGTCGGGGGTGAGAGGGAGAGGGGGCGGCGTCACGCCTGCCACGATAAATAGCCGCCCCCTCGCCCCTCACCCCCTGCAAGACATCGTAGACGGACATTCACGACATTCATATTGACATTCATATAACATTCATCCGACATTCAAACGTGACATTCATAAAAGTGAATTTTTAGATTTTATTAAGGTACTACAGAATTATTATTAAAAACACGATGCTTTTAAAAAAAACACCGTGTTTTTTGCTTGACTTTTAGCAAAAAATATGCTATAATAAAGTATAATACTAATTTACTAAAGAGGTCTATGTTGGAAAACAATTATGATGCGTCGCAAATTCAAGTCTTAGAGGGGCTTGAAGCAGTCAGAAAACGCCCCGGAATGTATATCGGGTCTACAGGACCGAGGGGGCTTCACCATCTTGTCTATGAGATTGTCGATAATGCCATTGACGAAGCATTAGGCGGCTTCTGTACCGAAATTAACGTGCGCCTGCTGCCGGGCGATATAGTTGAAGTCACCGATAACGGGCGCGGTATTCCTGTCGGTATTCACCCTAAAGAGGGGATTTCTGCCGCTACGGTTGTATTTACGGTGCTTCACGCGGGCGGCAAATTCGGCGGCGGCGGTTATAAAGTAGCGGGCGGGCTTCACGGCGTGGGCGCGTCTGTCGTTAATGCGCTGTCGGAGTGGCTTGAAGTCACGATTCACGACGGGAAAAATATATGGTATCAGCGATTTTCAAACGGCGGAGCACCGGAAGATACTATTAAAATTATCGGCGATACCGATAAAACAGGTTCGATAATCCGTTTTAAAGCTGATCCCGAAATTTTCAAGGAAACAACCGCTTACGACTATGAAACGCTTTTAACGCGTCTGCGCGAAGAGGCTTTTTTAAACGCGGGCTTGCGTATAATTTACTCCGACCTGCGCAAACCGGAAAATATACAAACTCAGACTTTATATTATGAGGGCGGCATAAGAGAATTCGTCGAGCATATCCACAATGTTAAGGGGCTTTTGCCGCTGACGGATAAGACGGTTTACCTTTCGGGCACTCAGGGGGACTCCTCCTGTGAGATTGCCTTTCAGTATAATGATTCGTATAATGAAGTCGTGATATCATTCGCGAATAACGTTTGTACAGTTGACGGCGGCAGTCACGAAGTCGGTTTTAAGAATGCATTAACAAAAACGTTAAACGAATACGGCAAAAAATTTAATATATTAAAGCCCGACGAAAGGCTTTTCGGTGAAGATGTCCGCGAGGGACTGACGGCGATTGTTTCGGTGAAACTCACTGACTGTGAATTTGAGGGTCAAACCAAAGGCAGACTCGGCAACCCCGAAGTTAAACCCTTTGTCGAGAAACTTGTATATGAACAGCTGATGTATTTTCTTGAAGAAAATCCGGCAGAAGCAGCACAAATCTTAGACAAAGGTATTGCCGCCTGTAAAGCCCGTGAAGCCGCGAAAAAAGCGCGTGACACGGCGCGGAAAAAGTCACAGATGGAGTCTATGTCACTCCCCGGCAAGCTTGCGGATTGTGTTGAACACGACCCGGACTATTCGGAATTATATATTGTCGAGGGTGACTCGGCGGGCGGTTCGGCTAAACAGGGGCGTGACAGGAAATTTCAGGCGATTTTATCGCTCTGGGGCAAGATGTTAAACGTCGAGAAAGCACGTCTTGAACGCGTGTACGGGAATGATAAGCTGATGCCGATTGTGGCGGCTCTGGGAACATCCATCGGCGAAGATTTTGATATAGACAAACTGCGCTACGGCAAGGTAATAATTATGGCGGATGCCGACGTTGACGGCTCGCATATCCGTACGCTTCTTTTGACGTTCTTTTTCCGCTATATGCGGCAGCTTATTACAGAGGGGCATATTTGGCTTGCGCAGCCGCCGTTGTTTAAGGTGTCAAAGGGCAAGAAGTTCCGATATGCTTTTTCTGATGAAGAACGCGACCAATATATTGCCGAATTCACTTTAGAGGGCGGCAAATGCGATGTTCAGCGTTATAAAGGTTTGGGCGAAATGGACCCCGACCAACTCTGGGAAACCACGATGGACCCCGAACGCCGCACTATGGTTAAAGTAGAAATGGACGACGCGGTAAAAGCCGATGAGATTATTACTATTTTAATGGGTGATAAAGTAGCCCCACGGCGCGATTTTATTGAGAAAAATGCGAAGTATGTGAGTAATCTGGACATCTGACAGAAGTCAGATATCAGAGGTCAGATGTCAGATTATGAAAATCACAAAATTACTGTACATTCTCAAACACTTTAGCGGAGCATATTGCTGAGGTCAGGAATTTGTTATACTAAATCGCTTTAGCAGACCATATTGCTGAGGCCAGCACTATGATAGACTAAAGTGCTTTAGCAGACCATATTCCTGACGTCAGGAAAATGGTCAAGAAAAAATTTTGGATGAAAAAATATGTCAATCCTAAAAGAAATGTTCTCCGATGAGCAAGACGAATTTACCCCGCCTGAATCGAAACTGTTGGCGCGCGGTGATTTTACTTATAACCCCGAAGCCGTAATCGCCGGTTATGATTTATTCAGGCGGCGTTATACCCGAAAACAGACCGCCTTGCGGCTTATGGTAGCATTTGTCGCACTCGGTTCTGCAATTTTTATGGTGCTCACCGAAACGGATAAAAAAATTCCCATTATTTGTATTGTCTTATCTTTAATATGTATAGCGTGGTTTATCAGAACGCCGATTGAGAGCCGACGTAAAAACCGCGAATCCCTTGAAGAACTCAAAGGCGAGGAATATACCGCCGAAATTTATAACGATACCGTAAAGATTATTCTCAAAAACCCGCCCGCGCCTCCGCAAGAGCAAGAACAAGATGATGATGAATTAGCGAATGAACCCGCTGAAAATCCCTTTACAGTCATTCACTTAGAACAATTTGCCGCAGAGTTTTTGGAGACAGAAACGTTTTACCTGATTGCAGTCGCTAAAAAATATATGTTCGTTATTCCTAAATCGGCTTTCACCGATGAGGAGAACGAAAACATACGAAAGACCCTCACTGATGAACTTGAGTCGCGTTATAAACTGCTTATATAACTGCCGGTTGCCGGCAGAATGAAAATATACGAAAAATTCTGACAGATGAATTAGAATCAAGATACAAATTGCTGACTTAAAAAATTACAGAAAAAGGTTAAGGAAAAGAAATTGTACAACGACTATTCAAAAATAATCAATATTGACATTGAAGCGGAGATGCGGAAATCGTTTTTAGACTATTCGATGTCCGTAATTGTTTCGCGTGCTTTGCCTGACGTAAGGGACGGCTTGAAACCTGTTCACCGCCGTATACTCTATACTATGTACGAAAACGGGCTGTTCCCCGACAAGGCTTTCCGTAAGTGCGCCGATACTGTCGGTTCTGTTTTGGGACGTTATCACCCTCACGGTGACGCGTCTGTTTATGATGCTTTAGTAAGGCTTGCGCAGCCGTTTTCATTGCGATATCCGCTTATTTCGGGGCATGGGAATTTCGGTTCGCCTGACGGTGACCCGCCTGCTGCTTATCGT
This sequence comes from Ruminococcus sp., assembly GCA_031262495.1. Taxonomy (GTDB): domain Bacteria; phylum Bacillota; class Clostridia; order Oscillospirales; family Ruminococcaceae; genus JAISGY01. The sequence goes on along the minus strand of JAISHV010000073.1, from coordinate 12,550 downwards.
TATACCGAGAGCAGACTCTCGAAGATTTCGCTTGAAATGCTGTCGGATTTAAACAAAGATACCGTCGAATTCGCCAGCAACTATGACGACCGTTTAAAAGAACCGTCTGTTTTGCCGTCGCGTTTCCCGAATTTGCTCGTAAACGGTTCTGTCGGTATCGCTGTCGGTATGGCTACGAATATTCCGCCGCATAACCTCACTGAGGTTATAGATGGTATTCAGGCTGTAATGAGCGACCCCGAAACCACCGATTTTGAGCTGATGGAATACATCAAAGGTCCTGATTTCCCGGGCGGCGGGATTATTATGGGCAGAGCGGGCATACGTGCCGCTTATCTCACGGGGCGCGGCAAAGTTACCGTACGTTCGCCTTATCATATGGAAGAAATCGGCGGCAGACGTACAATTGTATTTGATGAAGTGCCCTATATGGTGCACAAGAATGACATTGAAAAGCGTATTGACGAACTCCGCAAAGACAAAAAGCTTGACGGAATTCACTTAGCCCGCGACGAATCAGACAAAGATTCCCAGACGCGTTTTGTGGTTCAGCTCAACCGCGATGCAAATATTGATATAGTTGTAAAAAAACTCTATTCAATGACAGAGCTCCAGTCGTCATTCTCGATTAATCTTTTAGCACTCGTTGACGGTGTACCTAAAACCCTCTCAATCCGTCAGATGATTGATGAATATATCCGCTTTCAGATTGAAGTTATACGCCGCCGCACACAGTTTGACCTCAAAAAGGCGAAAGAGCGCGCCCATATTTTAGAGGGATTGGCGATTGCTTCCGACAACATTGATGAAACCGTTGAAATCTGTAAAACCTCAAAAGACCATGCCGAGGCTGTAGCGCGCCTCATAGAACGTTTCGGTATTGACGGTATTCAGGCGGAAGCTATTGTTCAAATGAGACTTCTGCACCTCACAGGGCTTGAGAAACAGAAGATTATGGATGAACTCCGTGAAATTTCGGAGAAAATCAAAGAGCTTGAAGCTATCTTAGCTGACGACGCAAAAGTTATGCAGATAATTTCAGAAGAACTTGAAATAATAAAGAAGAAGTTCGGTGACCCCCGCCGTACGTCTATTGAGGATGTTTCGGGCGAAGTGGATATCGAAGACCTTATCCCCCACGAAGAATGTGTTTTGACCTACACCAATATCGGGTATATCAAACGCCAGCCGCTCGCTGCATATAAAACCCAGCGCAGAAACGGCAGAGGTGTTTCGGGTATGAAACAGAGAGATGAAGATTTCATTTCTGAAATGCTTACCTGCGACAGCCATGATAATATCCTTTTTATAACAAACCGCGGCATCATGTATAAACTTAAATGCTACGAGCTGCCCGAGGGCGGACGGACTTCTAAGGGAACGAATATAATAAATATTCTCCCTCTTGCGGAAGATGAGCGGATTACGTCAATCCTGCGCGTTCCGTCATTTGAAGACGGCGGATATATAACAATGGTTACCAAAAAGGGGCGCATTAAGCGGACGGCTTTGCTGCTCTATAAGAATGTGCGCAAAAGCGGGCTTATCGCTATTAATCTTTTAGAAAATGACGAAATCGCCGGTGCAAAAATGACCGGCGGCGAAATGGATATAATTGTCTCCACGAAATTAGGTTACACCATACGTTTTAAAGAAGATAAAGCTCGCGCACAAGGCAGACAGGCGGCGGGCGTGAGAGGAATTAACCTGCGCGAGAATGACGAAGTCCGCGATGTGGTACGAGTTCACGACAATGCATATTTACTGACGATAACCGACAAAGGGTTCGGGCGTAAAACCTCTTTAGACCTCTACCGCGTGACAAATCGCGGCGGTTTGGGGATTATTAACTATAAAGCAGATGAAGAAAAAGGTTACGTAATAGGCACAAAGGTTGTCAGAGACGACAATGATATTCTGCTCATTACTCAAAACGGCACAATAATTAGAATACTCTCCGAAAGTTTGCGCCCGATGGGACGCGGCGCAAGAGGACTCCGCCTTATAAAACTCCCCGAAGGCGATTTTGTCGCAACATTCGCCCCCGCAGAACACTCCGAAGAAGCCGAAGTAACCGCTGTAGAAGAATCCCCCGATGCTGATATTGTTGAAATTGTTGATGAAGCCGTTGAAGATGTGGTTTTACCGGATAACGAAGCGGCGGACGAAACGGCGGGCGAAGCAGACACAGAATAAGGGTTTATGCTGTTTATGTGAAATTCATGTTTGATAGTGTTAGAGCACTGAAAATTACGTGTAAAACTTGACTTTTTCGACATAATAGTGTATAATAACAGAAGAAAATACAGAAAGGTAAACCACATGAAAAAGTTAATTGCCGCGATTTTAGGCATTACGTTAATACTCAGTGCTTGCTCTGAAGATGGTAAGAATGAAGACACAAATACAAACACCCAAACAACCGGAACAACCCACAGTATGGCTGAAAATGAAGCTTTTGCCATTGACAGGCTTTCAATGCCGTCAGAACTCCCGGGGAATTATTACTATTCGCAAAAAGGCGAAAATGCTCTGACACTCTATAATAATTTAGCGCGAATAGATATGCGTGCCCAAAACCATAAAGAGGATTTTTCACCTGATTTGTCAGTATATGCCGAATCAGCTATGGCAAGTTTGGCATACACTAACCTGCTTTATAAAACCGATACTGTTATTGATAAAGTTACCGATACAAAAGTAGCGGGGTTTGATGCAATTGAATATGATTTTACGCTTGAAGTAAACGAATTTGAATTTGATGCAGAAGGCAACGCCGTCATTGACGAAAACGGCAATGAAAAAAAGCACGTAGCCGCCGTCTATAAATCTATAGCACTGTTTTTCTATTCCGAAACCGATGCATATTATATCATTTTTGAAACAACCGACGCTGATTTCGCGGCACAGGAAAAACTCTTCCGCGATGTGATAGACACCATAACGATTGATTCCCATCTGACAGCCGACCAAACTACCACACAGGCATATAATTATACAGAGTCAGCAACACAGATGTCAGATGTCAGCTGACAGAGGTCAGAATACAGAATATGAACGCCCGGTTTTCAATGAAGACCGGGCGGTTTGTTTATCTATTCTAATACTAATATTCATTTAAAAAATTGATTAAATTCGCTCTGAAATAACGGGCGAACAAAGTTCGCCCCTACAGCCCTGTCGAGCAACAACCAAGGAATCTGTAGGGGCGGTCTTTGACCGCCCGCACATTATTTCGCTTTTTTATTGCATATTAGTATTATATTATATCTTTCAAAAACTTTTTCATCACAGCCGTCTGTTTCACATTCTTTGAGACGGCGAAACCTACGCTTCTTGAGGGGATTGGTACACCGATGGGGATTTTCACTAAAGAACCGTCACGCAGTTCGTTTTCTACAAAATCTTCTATAACACAAGCTACACCTAAGCCGATTTTGGCGAATTCGATAAGCATATCCATTGTGTTGACTTCTAAAACCTGTTCAGGGGCAATCAGATTTTCGCGGAAATATTTCTCAATATGAATACGCGAAACATTCGCCGAATCAAGAAGCATAATTGTGCAGTCGCGCCAAAAATTGAAATTTGCGACATTTTTACGGATATTACCGATATAATCGGGTGTACATACAAAACAATCACGGATTTCATTTGTAGGATAAAATGCGGCTTCGGCGGCGTTTAGGGGCCTTATCATTAAGGCAATATCAATTTCATTATCATAAAGCATCCGCATAATTTGGGCAGAAGATTTTACCTCAACCATAAGTCTTACATTCGGGTTTTCGCGGATAAATTTCTTAATATACGGCAATAAGATATTCTTACAAAGCACACCGGAAGCACCGAGCCGTAGATGACCAATTCCCATTTCATTTATGCGGCGGATTTTGTCCTCGCCGCTTTTTATGATTTCAAAGGCTTCTTTGAGGTCTTCGTAGAGGATTTTGCCCTCTTCTGTGAGGGTAACACCGTTATGGTTGCGGAAAAAAAGGACAGTCCCGAGGGTGTCTTCCATTTTATTTATTGATTTTGAAATAGCGGGCTGTGAGATGAAATTGAGTTCTGCGGCGGCAGAGATACTCCCCGCTTCGGCAACAGCACAAAAAAGCCTGTAGCGATTAAGATTAGATTCCGAAATCATGTTAGTTTCCTCAATACAGAAATCAGAAGTCAGAGGTCAGAGGTCAGATTGCGAAATGCCATATTCTGACCTCTGTAATACAGAAATCAGAAGTCAGAGGTCAGAGGTCAGATTGCGAAATCCCATATTCTGACCTCTGATATCTGATATCTGACTTCTGTTAAGCCTTAACGTCTAAGATTGAGCCTATACCGGAGTTGTTAGGAGGGATGGGTTTCACGTCGTCCGCCATTTTAATAACACCGGCGGCTAATTGTTTAGAAGTATCCATAGTTTTCCCCAAAAGAGAAATATTGATACTGTTCATAAGGATAGGGGAAGCGGCTTCCATAACAAACCTCCTTTTTTATTTTTAAGAGATGCACTGTTAGTGCGGCACTGTTAGTGCGGCACTGTTAGTGCGTTGCTCTTATAATATTTATCGTACTTTGCCGGGGGAACTTAAGAGGATTTATTTATCGTCATAGTGCCCGCCGAAACTATAAAAAGTTGCTTCTGTATCTGTGATATCGTAGACAATCCTGTTTTTCTTATCAATGCGTCTGCTCCAATACCCGGCTTTGTCGCCTGATAATTGTTCGGGATGCCCAATGCCGGTGTGACCGTTGCGCTGAATGTCTTTAATGAGTTTTGCGGCTTTGCTTTTCAGTGTTTTTTCAAGGGCGCTGTATTGATCAAATGATTCCTCATCAAATATTATTCTGCGCATTACGGTGCCTCTTATCATATTCTTTAAGTTCTTTAACGGTGTTAAAAGTTATACACTTTCCGTTTTTAATGTCTTCTTTTCTTTGTTCAAGTACGGCTAAAGTCGCGGCGTCTAATTTTTCTGTTTTAACCTCAAACGGTATGCGTTGTTCTCTTACTACTGCTTTTGCAAAAAGGTTTATCGCTGTAGAAACACTCATGCCTAAATCTGCACAGGTTTTAGCAAATTCTGATTTAATATCAGGGCTTAAACGTATGGTTGTTTGATTGCTGATTGACATACAATCACCTCGCTTTCATATCTATATTATATCAAAATTATTTCGTTTTGTCAATGCTTTTTATAGAATTATTTCAAATACCCCATTAACATCAATAACTTCCATCTGATAAATTTCAACCATTCCGTCTTTGTTTGTAATACTTCTGCTCATTAATACAAATTCATCTTTATTGTTAAACACCCATACGGTCATAAATTCATTATAATCAGTGTTTGAGAGGGTGTTTAACTGCTCTGTATCATAAATATATTCAAAAACCGTGTTATCCGCATCATCGGTAAACTCACGTGATTCGGCTATGAGTTCGGGCACATAAAAAAGCAATGACCCGTCGCCCATCGGATATGGATTTTCTCTTGTGTAAGATGAATTTACGGAGGTTTTTTCACCGGCACTGTTGGTTAAATCTACACCGTTATAATATGAATAAGAATAATTTACGCCGTCAGAGAGCTCCAGTAAAAACCGCTCTGTGCCGTCACTTTCAAAATAAAACGAAAACACCTGCTCTGTAACGCCGGTGTTAAGGTTTGTAATAAGATACCGCCCGCTGTTAAATCCCGAAGCCTCCGTCAAAAAGGCTTCGACCCTATCAGTGCCTGTCGGTTTAACAGCTCCGCATGAAACCGCTGTGATAACAAACACAAATCCGATTAAAGCGGCTTTAAGCCGATTCCATATCTTCATCAATTTCCTGTCTTAATTCTTTGAGAATACGATTAGCGCGTGTTAAGTCATCGCGCAGTTCGGATAGCTGACGGCTGACTTCTGTCATTTCGGTTTTAAGACCGTCTGAAAAGTCAGACAGTTTCGCGACAACTTCGGCAACCTTAGAAACAGATTCATTTGAGCTTTCCGCTAAAGCGCGCACTTCGGTGGCGATTACGCCGAAACCTTTGCCGAATTCTTTAGCGCGGTTAGCTTCGATTGAAGCGTTAAACCCCAAGATTTTGGTATTCATTGAAACATTTTGAATAGCATGAATTTGCTTTTCTGTTTGACGCAAAACCTTAAAAGCCGCAGTCGAAACCTCTTCGAGTCGCCCGAATTCTTCAATAGCATCATCAAGTGTCAAAGCATCGTTTTTAATTAGTTTAGCCGCCTCACGCAGCTTTTCAGACATTTTATAAGTATCCATATTTACCATTAGGCGGGCAACCCGCCGGTTAATTCGGGCGGGCAACCCGCCGGTTAATTCGCGATGGAAGTTTTTCATTATCTCAACACGCTCACCGCGTAGGAGATTATCTCTGACCTCTGACATCTGATTTCTGACTTCTGTTATGTAGGAGATTATCTCTGACCTCTGACAACTGATTTCTGACTTCTGTTATGTAGGCAAGGGGTTAACCGCAGTTTCAGAGATTAACCTGTTCCCGCAGTTTTCGCCCCCGCCGCAATTTTCAATTTGACCGCTTTGCCGTCGTGCGGTTATAAAACCCGAACCCGAAAGTTAGGTGGGCAACAGCCCGAAAGTTTCGCGCTCCCTGCATCCGTTTTCTTTACATTCGTAAAGTTCGGGGCTTGCGCACACCGAAACCCGCACATCTAATGCGGCAGGAGGTCTGCAATCCGCTTCCGGAGACCGAATCCCTTTATAATTTTGTTGGATTATAAACCCCGCACGGGACTTCAATTAAGTCCGACTCGAACAAAGCAGTATTTTTTTATTTTTTGATTTTTTCTCTCACAATATTAGTATATCATAGTCAGCACAAAAAATCAATAGCAAATTTTATTAAAAAATAATTAATTTTCAGAGGAAATGGTCTTAGTTGTCAAACCGGGTATTCTTCCGATTTTTCCCGCTAACGCGTTAATAATATCTTGGGGCGCATCAAGCGCAACGGAAATCACATTTGCGTTTTTGGGTTTATATGGTATACCCATTCTGCCGATAATATACTGTGAATAATCATGTAAAACGCGGTTTAAATCGTCGGTACTGTTCCAGTCTCTGACGAGTATGCCTATTAGGGCGATTTTGGTGTCCATTTTTTTTAGCTCCTTTTATTTTTCGGTTGAGAAAAGTCTGTTGAACCAGCTCACATCGCTGTCTGAACGGCTGAAAATTTCACCATTATAGAATCTTGCTAAGAGGTTAAAACTTCTTGTGTTATCATATACAAAAATTTTGTCACAATACGGGATTATGCTTTTAAAATTGCGCAATGATTCTGTGTAACGCTTTCTGATTTCATCTTCCGGAATACCGTGTCCGCCTTTTCTAACACGCGAGTTTACACGTTCAACGGCAATATCGGCACTATCAAGTCCCACATAAAACATTTCGATTATGTAACCTCGAAATTTGGCAAATTTTATATTTTTTAATATGGATTTTCCTGTTAAAGTGGTTTCCTGACTGAACGATTTGTTTTCCCTTAAACATTCCTTTATCAACCGTACGCTTTCGCGCATTGCGGCTATTTCATCTTCGGGGTTTTTCCAATCGCCGCCGTTTGAAACTAAAATTTCATCTGAATTTATTCTTAACGGATATTGTAATTTATCATTTTTATAAAATGTAGTTTTACCCGCTCCGTTAACACCGGCGAATATTACGTACTTTTTCAATATTTTTCATTCCTTATAACTTCTGCTTGTCTTTGCTGCAAGAAATATGTTCCTACCGCTTCTAAAAAACCTCTTTCGTTCGGGTCTTTAACACTGACTATTTTGTCTTGAAAAACTGAAATATGTTCGCCTACGATTTTTTCAGCCGTTTCATAAAATTCCCGATATTGTTCTTTTTCAGACATAATATCCCTCCTAACTTCTACAGCGAATAATAATCACTCACAGCCACGACCTCGCCGCCTCTTTTAATTACTCTCGGAACTCGCAGACCAATTCCGCAGGTAATCTCATACCCTATTGTGCCCGAGATTTGGGCTAAATCATCGGCTGTTAAAGAAATTCCGCCGTTTTTGCCGATAATTGTTACCGGTGTATTGATTTTTACATCGGGGATATTTGTAATATCCACAACCGTCTGATCCATGCAGACACGCCCCAAAATATAAGCCTTGCAGCCGTTTATGAGCATATAACCCTTATTTGAGAGCGAGCGCGGATATCCGTCGGCATATCCTACGGGTATAACCGCAGTAACCATGTCGGACTGGGCTGTGAATGTCCTGCCGTAGCTCACTGTTTCACCGGCGTAAAGCGGCTTAATTTCACAAACACGCGAATGAAGCGACATCACAGGCGAAAGTTTAAACGGCTGTTTCATTTTGACATCGGGCATCAGCCCGTAAAGCGAAATCCCCACTCTGCACAGGTTTGAGCGGCGGTCTGAATACATTATTGTCCCGGCTGAATTCAGACAATGTGCATACTTAAACTTCACGCCTTCTATTTCACATTGTTTTACTAAATAAAAGAAACATTCCTTTTGCGCTGATGTAAAGTCAATCGCTTCATCTTCGGGCGAATCAGCAGAGGCAAAATGAGTAAAAACTCCATCTGTAATCAGGTTCGGCAAAGCGGCAATCGCCTTGATTTCATTCTTTGCCGACTCAAAATCATTGAGTTTTATCCCAAGCCTGCCCATACCCGTGTCAACTTTAATGTGTATGCGGAGTTTACCTGTTTTTACACTGTCGTTTAAGGCTTTCGCGTGTTCAAACCCTGTTACAGTTTGAGTAATCCCCAGTTCTATCAGTTTTTCGGCGAAATCCGGGTGTGTAACCCCCAAAATCAGGATTTCCCCTTGAATACCGCGTTTTTCGCATAACGCCGGATTTTCTGTGCAGAGGGTACACCCCTCTGCAAAATTACACCGTGAGCGGCGGATTTTTTGTGCCTCATGGATATTACTGACGGCGAAATGCGTAACCCCGAGGGTTTCATAAAGGTGCGACAGAGCGGCATCATCATGCCCGTAGGCGTTGGCTTTTACGACACAACATATTTCACTGCCGCGCGGGAGTTTTGACTTTATGAGGTTTAAATTGCTCTCTGCTGTATCTAAATCAATCTCAGCCCAGAGGCGTTCGGCGTTTATATTCATTCTATCTGTCACAATTTCTTATTTATATAAAAATTTCTCATTTGCTTTAAATTACACAACTTCTCGTTAAGGTATTTATAAATTTGAAAGCCCGCTTATAGCTTTTTAGTCGTTTTTATTTTAAATTACACAATTTCTCGTTAAGGTATTTAAGGATATCGCGGCGTGTAATAATCCCGATAAAAACCCCGCGGTCGTCTGTGACAGGTACGAAATTCTGTTCGGTGATACGTTCAAATAGCTCACCGATTTTTGCGGTAATTTTTACCGGGCGATAGTCGGCAGATTTAATAATATCGCCGACAGAGGTTTTTGATAAAACGGCGGGGTCGAGGGTGTTTTTTTCGAGAATAAAGCGGAGATAGTCGCCGTTTGAGGCGGCTCCGACATACATTCCGTCTGTAGTAATAACAGGAATAGCGGTATATCCGTGGGCTTTGATTTTGTCGATACAATCAGCAACATTTTCCGTGTTATAAAGATAAGCTACATCGCTTTTTTGTTTCATGACCCGAAGCATATTCATAAAGACAGATTCTCTTTCAAATAATTTGCTTTTTATTCATAGAAAGCAGAGCAATTTCCCGCAGTTTAATTATAGCATATTTCAATTTGTTTTTCAAGGGGTTTTGAATTAAAAAATTGATTGACAATTAGTTATAAATGGGGTATAATGTTATTGTGAATCATATCAGTTAATTGAGGGAGTGTTTTAAATGTCGAAAAGAGAACTTATAAAATCTAAAATAGATGAAATCCCCGAAATCTCATTGGATGAAGTAGATGAAATAATTACCATTTATTTAGCAACTCGTGAAACAATAAATAAAGATGACCGTTTTTGGTCTGACGAAAACCAAGACTATCTGTCAAAAGTGATAAGAAAATTTGAAAACAGTAAAAAAGAACCGATTATGAGAACCATAGAAGAATTAGAGGCACTGGGAGAATGAGCAGATTTTCATTTTCAGATGAGGGGTTTGACGATTTACTTTTTTAGGTAAAAGAAGATAGAAAAAAAGTAAAAAAGATAACAGAGTTATGTAAAGATATCCTCAGAAACGGGGAATCAGTAGGTATCGGACACCCCGAACCTTTAAGAGGCGATAAAACCGGGTGGTGGAGCAGACATATTGACGATGGAAATCGGCTTGTATATAAACTAATAGGCGAAGACCTTTGGATCGCCGCTTGTAAAGACCATTATGATGATAAATAAAAACCTAATAAACTATATAATAATCTGCAATAGCGAATTCGCCGAACGTTATAACACAAACGATGAAGCGGCGTTTAACTATTTATACGAATACGGCGGCATTGATTTTTTACTGGAATTTTATGAAATTGAGCATACTTTAAGTTTAGATGATGCCATAGATGATTTAACTCTTATATGCAAAAAAAACGGGGGCGCAGGAATTTGATTTTGTATCATGGGTCTAATTTGAAAATCAGCAAAATTGACCTAAATAAAACCCGTCCTTTTAAAGATTTCGGGCGCGGATTTTATTTAACTGAAATCCATGAGCAGGCAGAACAAATGGCTAACCGTGTTGTGCGGCTATTTGGCGGTGAACCTTTTGTCAGCGAATTTGAAGTTGATTCAAAAAAAGCCGAAAATCTTAACACAATCAGTTTTGATTCGCCGAATAATGACTGGGCACTGTTTGTTACACATAATCGTGATAAAGCGTTTACTGATTATTCAGACTTACTCTCAAATCATGATAACAAATATGATATCGTTTTCGGTCCTGTGGCAAATGATGATATTGCCTACTTATTTCGTACTTATACGAGCGGACTTATGGATTTAGAAAATTTAGTAAAAGGTTTGTCATATAAAAAACTATCTTCTCATATTTCATTTCACACTCAAAGAGGCATTGATTTACTGAAAGCACGAGGCAAAAATGAATAAAACAAAAGCCCTGATAGAAGGGATTACGGCAGACATAATATTGTATCTTACCGAAGACGACAATATTCCAATCAAAGAAGCCCTTAAAAAAGTATATAATTCGGCAATCTTCAAAAAACTCGGTGACGAAAAAACAGGACTCTATATAGAGAGTTCCCCCTATGTGTATTCATTGCTGAAAGACGAATTCAAATATGGGAAAATCGTCCAAACGGAGCAATAAACACAGATGTCAGAAGTCAGAAGGCAGAGGTTGGAAAAAAGCACGTTACCCCACATAAGGAGATAACGTGCTTTAAATTAAAACTTCATTAAAGGTATTCCGCTGCTCTAACCTTTGTAGTTGCGTAGCAACTACGTATCTAACCTCTAACTTCTATTTTGCGTACTCTATCGCTCTTGATTCTCTTATGAGGTGGACTTTTACTTGTCCGGGGTAGTCCATTTCGGTTTCTATGCGTTTTGCTATGTCGCGGGCGGCTATAACCATACGCTCGTCATTCATTTTTTCAGGCTGAATGATGATGCGGACTTCACGCCCTGCCTGAATAGCAAAGGATTTGTCAACACCCTCATATGCCGTGCAAATTTCTTCAAGTTTTTCAAGACGTTTGATATAAGAGTCGTAATTCTCCGACCGTGCGCCCGGGCGCGCCGCCGAAACGGCATCCGCCGCCTGAACTAACGCCGCTACTACCGTACGGGGCTCAACATCATTGTGGTGAGCTTCGACAGCATGGATAACATCTGCCGGTTCTTTGTATTTTTTACAGACATCTACGCCGATTTGTACGTGAGTGCCTTCAATTTCATAGTTTAATGCTTTGCCTATGTCGTGTAAAAGCCCTGCTCTGCGGGCTAACGCCGCATCTACGCCGAGTTCTGACGCCATAACTCCCGACAGGTGAGCCACTTCAATTGAATGTTGAAGCACATTTTGGCGGTAAGACGTTCTGTAGCGCAAACGCCCGATAAGGCGCACCAACTCGTGGTTTATGCCGTGTACGTTTGTCTCGATTACGGCACGTTCGCCCTCTTGTTTTATCTTAAGCTCAACCTCGCGCCGCGCTTTGTCAACCATTTCTTCAATACGCGCCGGGTGAATACGCCCGTCGGTGATAAGCCGCTCAATGGCAATTCTTGCAACTTCTCTGCGCGCCGGGTCAAAACACGAAAGCGTAATTGCTTCGGGTGTATCGTCAATGATAAGGTCAACGCCTGTGAGGGTTTCAAGGGTACGGATATTTCTGCCCTCGCGCCCTATAATGCGCCCTTTCATTTCGTCATTCGGCAAAGGCACTACCGATACGGTTGTCTCTGAAACTTGGTCAGACGCACAACGCGCTATAGCCAGCGAAATCAAAGCACGTGCCATTTCATCGGCTTCGTCTTTGGTTTTCTGTTCATATTCGCGTATTATTACCGCTTTTTCGTGTGCAAGTTCACCCTCAAGGGAGTTTAATAAGTGT